>JAFUEI010000052.1 GCA_017464025.1 Paludibacteraceae bacterium
CTCTGCAACAAAGAACTGTATGTAGTGGATGCCTTCTGCGGTGCCAACAAAGACACCCGCATGGCCGTCCGCTTCATCGTAGAAGTGGCATGGCAAGCCCATTTCGTACGCAACATGTTCATCAAGCCGACGGCAGAGGAAGAGGAGAACTTCACGCCTGACTTCGTTATCTACAACGCTTCACTGGCCAAAGTGGAGAACTACAAGGAACTCGGTCTCAACTCTGAGACCTGCGTGGCATTCAACACCACGAGCCGTGAGCAGGTTATCCAGAACACATGGTACGGCGGCGAGATGAAGAAAGGCATGTTCTCGATGATGAACTACTACCTGCCGCTTCGCGGCATCGCTTCGATGCACTGCTCCGCCAACACCGACATGGAGGGCAAGAACACCGCCATCTTCTTCGGTCTCAGCGGCACCGGCAAGACGACCCTCTCCACAGACCCGAAGCGTCTGCTTATCGGCGACGACGAGCACGGCTGGGACGACAACGGCGTCTTCAACTTCGAGGGCGGATGCTATGCCAAGGTCATCAACCTTGACAAAGAGTCAGAGCCGGACATCTACAATGCCATCCGCCGCAACGCTCTTTTGGAGAACGTGACCGTGGACGAGCAGGGCAAGATAGACTTCGCCGACAAGTCGGTTACCGAAAATACGCGCGTGAGCTATCCTATCGACCATATCGAGAAGATTGTCCGTCCTATCTCTGCTGGTCCTGCCGCAGAGAACGTTATCTTCCTCTCGGCCGATGCCTTCGGCGTACTGCCCCCCGTCAGCATCCTTACTCCGGAGCAGACCAAATACTATTTCCTGAGCGGCTTCACGGCCAAGTTGGCAGGCACGGAGCGCGGCATCACCGAACCCACTCCTACGTTCTCGGCTTGCTTCGGGCAGGCTTTCCTTGAGCTCCACCCGACCAAATATGCCGAGGAACTCGTGAAGAAGATGGAGAAGAGCGGCGCCAAAGCCTACCTCGTCAATACCGGTTGGAACGGCACGGGCAAACGTATCTCTATCCGCGACACACGCGGCATTATTGACGCTATCCTCGACGGCGCTATCAAGAGTGCTCCGACCAAGAAGATTCCTTACTTCGACTTCGAAGTGCCCACCCAGCTGCCCGGCGTTGACCCGAAGATTCTCGACCCGCGCGACACCTATGCAGATGCCGCCCAGTGGGAGGAGAAAGCCAAGGACCTTGCCGGCCGCTTCATCAAGAACTTCGTGAAATACGAAGGCAACGAAGCAGGCAAGGCGCTGGTAGCAGCAGGCCCGAAACTCTGATGAGACATCGGCATTGCCTGATACAACAAAGAGGTGCACCACAAGTGCACCTCTTTTGTGATTATTACGCTATCCTACTTATGGTATAAAAAAGGCCATGCAGAGACGGAGAAACCGCCTTTGCATGACAATAGAGGGATGCTGCCACAGAAGAAATCAGATGACGGCTTCGTAGCCGGCGGCATCGAGCAGGGAGTCAAGCTCGGCGGGATTGTTGACCGTAATCTTAATCATCCAGCCTTCGCCATAGGGGTCGCTGTTGACCTTTTCGGGAGCATCGTTGAGCGACTCATTGAACTCGAGCACCTCGCCGCTGACGGGCATATTGAGGTCGCTGACGGTCTTTACAGCCTCCACCGTACCGAAAACTTCACCCTGACCGAGGGTATCGCCTACGGAAGTGACGTCCACAAAGACGATTTCGCCAAGTTCGGACTGTGCATAATCAGTGATGCCTACATAGGCTTCGTTACCTTCCACACGAATCCATTCGTGCTCTTTGGTATAACGCAGGTTTGCGGGAATGTTTGCCATAGATGTTAGATTGTTATGTTATTGGGTTATGAATATACAAATGCCAACTTACCCTTTGCGGTTGCAAAGGTACGAATAATTGCGCAATGCAAAAAGAGTCGCACCCAAAAAAGCGCATAAAAAAACGAGGCTGCAAAGAGCGGTCTCGCTTTTCAGGGTTACAGGCGGTCTTTTCAGAGAGCCTCGGCCAGCGCCTTGCCAGCTTTGAACTTAACGACTTTCTTGGCAGCGATCTTGATGGCCTTGCCGGTAGCGGGGTTCACACCGTTACGCTCGGCACGCTCAGCAACGGCAAAAGTACCGAAACCAATCAGCTGTACGCTTTCGCCCTTCTTGAGAGCTTCTGCAACTGCGTTAACACCGGCCTCGAGAGCCTTCTGGGCGGCAGCCTTGGTCAGACCTGCCTCTGCTGCGATAGCAGCAACGAGTTCAACTTTGTTCATAATCAAAAAAGTTAGTTGGTTTTAAACGTTTAAAATCCTTATGAAACGGAACATAAGTCCAATTCGGGTGCAAATATAGCACTAATTTTTCAATCGCCAAACTTTTGCCTATAAAAAGTGTTTATTTCTTATATATATTCCATCTTTTTGTCAAATTGCACACTTTTTGCTATCAGAATCAACGGAAAAACTGTAATTTTGCAATTGAACTGATAACACATGTCTATGTCTGCAAACACATCGTATTGGGGGCGGATGCCCGCCGTAACCAAAAACCTGATTGTCATAAACTTCATCTGCTGGTTGGCCGACTACGTGCTGACGCGCAACCTGCATCTGCCTGTCGTGCAATGGCTGGGTCTGCACTATTGGGGCTCACCCGATTTCCACCTCTGGCAGCCGCTGACATATATGTTCATGCACGCCGGTTTCGATCATATCTTCTTCAATATGTTTGCCGTGCTGATGTTTGCCCCTCCCTTGGAAGAGCGCTGGGGAAGCAAGCGGTTTTTGATATACTACCTGATATCCGGCATCGGAGCGGCCGTGGTGCAAGAGTTAGTGTGGTGGGGAATGTACGGCCCGGCAGCAGCCCCCGCCGTAACCATCGGCGCCAGCGGAGCCGTATTCGGCATACTATTCGCCTTCGGCTGGTTGTTCCCTGACGTGAAGATGTTCCTGATGTTCATCCCGATACCTATCCCTGCACGAATCTTCGTGGGGTTGTATGCCGTGGTGGAACTATTTTTGGGCGTGGCCGGTTTCTCGGGTGACAACGTGGCACACTTCGCCCATTTAGGGGGAATGCTGTTTGGTTGGTTGCTGTTGCTTTGGTGGCGCCACAAGGACAAGGACACGTTTTCCCAGCAGCCCTACGAATCGAAACTCAAGCAGTGGATACAGCGCAAGGCCGCAAGCAGGAAAGACAAGGCGGCGGACCGCAGGCGGCAGGGCACCTATCACTACCAAGACCCCGTGAAGGAAACTCCGAAAGGCACAGAGAAAAGCCCGGAAGAGCAGGAAATGGACCGCATATTGGACAAGGTGCGCCGCGAGGGCTACGACAGTCTGACTGACGAAGAGAAAGGGCGGCTGTTCAGACGATGAGACTGATAGGCAGCATAGTGCGCATCCTGCTGCTGGCGGTCACGTTAGGAGCCTTTCTGTTGCTGACGGCAGCCGACTTGGCCACCGTCGTGAGTCCCGAGCATCTGTTTTGGCCTTCTCTGTTAGGATTAGGCTATGAATGGATTGCCTTAGGCAACGCCCTGTTGGTTGTCGTATGGCTGCTGAGCCGCCACAAGCGCTACGCCCTGCTGCCATTAGCGGCACTGCTGTTGTCCTACGCCCCCCTGAGCCGCATAACCGGCCTAAAGAAAGCCGATGCCGGAGATGCCGAGAAGCACCTCACCGTGATGACCTACAACACCTTCGAGCTCGGCAACGGCCGCAACCGGCAGACAGAGATGCTGCACTACCTCAAGCAAACCGATGCCGACCTGCTATGTCTGCAGGAGATAGAGGTGCACCGCAAAGGACCTCTCACGCTGGAGCGCCTGAAGGAAGAGCTGGGTTATCCGTATTCCTACATCGACTTCAAGAACTACAAGGGCAACCGCAAATACGGCATCGCCGTCTTCTCCCGCTATCCGCTACTCAACAAGCAGACGCTGCGCTACGAGTCGGAATCGAATATCTCCGACCGCTGCGATGTGGCTGTCGGCTCCGACACCTTCCGCCTCTTCAACAACCACCTGCAGTCCTACAGCTTCACGGAAGCCGACCTGCACATGGAAGGCGCCGGCTCGGAAGAGCTGAAGCAGTCGGCCGGCAAGATAGAGCAAAAGATGCGGCGGGCCTACACCCTGCGCCCGCACCAGGCCGAATATCTAAGAAAAGAGATTGCCGCCTCACCTTACCCCGTGATTGTATGCGGCGACTTCAACGACGTGCCCGTCTCATACGTCTATACCACCATCAGCAAAGGGCTGAAAGACGCCCACTTAGAAGCTGCACCATGGCACACAGGGCATACCTACAGCCGCAGGGGTATCGGCGTAAGGATAGACTACATACTCCATGCACCGTGTTTCACGGCCGTCGAGTGCAAGGTGGAAGAGACCGACTGCTCCGACCACTTCCCCGTGCGTGCTACGCTGGCGTGGTGAGATTACCAATTGATGCTGTTGAGACGCCCTACATAGGCGTCACTGAAGATTTCAGTGCGTGTGCGCCCGCCCACGATACAGATGTTGCCGTTATCATCGGTGACCACCGACTGCTCGGTGCGCGCACCGTAGATGTCAGGCATACGATTGTGGGCCGAGTCAGGCACATACCAGTTCATTCCCTCATCTACCGACTCCATAAGCGTATAGTCACGCACACGGCCCTGGTCGTCGGCTCCACCGAAGAGCAGAAGGCGGTTGTTGTAGCGAACCAGACTGATACCCGTCAGCGCCCCGAAAGAGGGTTGCTCGACAGAGAAGTCGGCCCAACGGTAGCGGCTACCGTCGTATTCCACATTCCAGCGTGTATTGAGCGCCCTGCCGTCGGCCGTATAGCCACCCATCAGCATGGCACGGGGGCGGCCGGAAACAGACGTGAAAGTGACGGTGGCGTAGTCGGATACGGGGAAATCGGCGGGAAGAGTATCCTGCTGCATCGTCCAGGAGGTGCCATCGGGGCTGGAGGCCAGACGGAGCTGCGGCTCACCGGTTGCGCGCACCAGCGCCCAAAGCAGGTTGTTGTAGCGGAAAAGCAGATTGACAAACGCGAACTCCGTAGCCGTAAAGAGGGGAGCAAAAGAGAGTCCGTCGCCCGAAGCGAGCAGTCGGGTGCCGTCGGCATAATAGATGCTATCGCCTGCCTGCATAAGGTCGCGCACCCGGCAGGTTGCGGGCAGCCCGGAAGGCGCAAGAGCGGTGTGCCAGTCGGCAGGGTCGGCCGTGCGGTAGAGCGAAGTAGTGATGCCGTTGCCTACATAAAGGCAGTATTGACCACCCAACCGGCAGAGCTTCTGCACTGCGCCTTCGGCCGGATAGATATGCTCTGCACTGCGCCGCCATACATAGAGGTCGGGGTCCACCTGATGCACATCCACGCGGATGCGGTACCATTTCTCCTGCTTCACATCCTGCGAGATGACGCTGATACGCACCGGAGTGCAGGAGAAATCAATGGTGTCGGTGCCCAGAAAAGACACTGTGTCGCAAGGCGTATAGAAAACGGCACTGGCCACTTGCGATCCGCTGAACGTGATACGCGGCACCACGGCGCTTATGCGCGTGCCGTACTGCAGAGAGTCCTTCGTATAGATGTCGCCCGTGTCGGCATCCAGATGGTTGTCAATCACGAAGACACCCTTGCTCAAACCGGGGAAACTGTCTTGCGCCTGAAAGGCGAAAGAGGCTATGTTGGGGTCGGAAGAAAGGGTCACCTGGGTGGAAGTGCCATTGCTGCAACTTCCTACCAGAGAGGCAGACAGCAGAAACAGACAGATGCGGATATATTTCATGCCTTTACGGAGTAAACGTCGATTGAGGAATGCAAAAGTAGTGCCATTTTTGCAAATACGCAAATTTTGTTGTAATTTCGCACCGTTTTACGAAGAATAACCTTATTATCGCCTATGCTGTTTGAATCACTCATCCACGATTTCATCCAACTGCTTCCTTCCACACAGCTGAAGAAGCGGAAAAACGACATGCGCGCCCTGCTGCTGCAGAAGCGCCGCATCCTCACGAAGGAAGAGGTGGCACAATGCTCGGCGGAAGTGATGGAGCAACTGCTCGCCACCGACGAATACCGCCATGCCCGCAACATACTGCTATATTATCCTGTTCACCACGAGATTGACTTGCGCGGGCTGTTCAGCCGGCAAGACGGGAAGACACTCCTGCTGCCCGTGACGCACCGCAATTCGCTGGAGCTGCGCCCTTATCAGGGAGAAGAGACCATCAAGCGGGGCCGGCTGGGTATTCCCGAGCCGCAGACACCGACCTACAAAGGGTCCGTGGACCTCATCATCGTGCCCGGCGTGGGCTATGACCGCGACAACCGGCGTCTCGGTCGCGGCGGCGGCTACTACGACCGCTTCCTCAAGCGGCTACACGGGGTGCCTGTGATTGGCGTGGGCTATGCCTTCCAGCTTGTGAAAGAAGTGCCCCACGCGCTCCACGACCGCAAGGTGAGCCGCGTGATTCTCTCCCGCACAAAATAGCAGACAGGTCTTAAGAAAACAGCGTGTTTTTCTACGGGAAAATGCGCTCATATGAAGATGTCTTCTCCGAAGGCTTGCCCAAGGCATGCTCTACCCCCGCGTCCGCTTTTTCACATTTTCACATAACATTGCCATCAAAAATCCGGTCGTATGAAAAACCGGCATCCGCCGACGAAGGACACAGACACAACAAGACGGTGTGTACAGAATCTGCTTCTGCCGCACACCGTCTTGCTTACAAATGAAAGGCGTTTATTCAATAACTTCTTATTCGGGCACCACGATTTTGTAGCCTTTGCCGTGCACCGACATAATCTTCACCTCGGGGTCAACAGCCAGATGGCCGCGCAGATGGTTGATATAGACGGAAAGCGAGCGCGAGCAGAAATAGCTGTCGTCGTGCCAGACGGTCTTCAGGATATAGGTGCGCTCCACCAGATGGTTGGTGTTTTGCGACAAAACGGTCAGCAGGTCGCTCTCGCGCGAAGAGAGATGCTTCTGCCCTCCTTCCCAGGAAAGAATCTGCTTGATGCTGTCGAAGGTCATGCTTCCGAGTTGGAACGTAGTGGTGTTATCCATCAGCTGACGATGGGTGCGCTGCAGGATGGCTTCAATCTTGCAAAGCAACACATCCATGCTGACGGGCTTGAGCACATAGTCGTCACAGCCGACGGCATAGCCGTGCAGGATATCCTCGGTAGCGGTCCGGGCGGTAAGGAAGAGGATTGGCGTGAGCGAGCCCGTATTGCGGATATCGGCGGCCAGTTCGAAGCCGTTCTTCTGGGGTATCATCACGTCCAGAATGCAGAAGTCAAACGTTTGTGAAGAAAACAGTTTCCAGCCTTCTTCACCCGTCTTGGCATACTTCACTTCGTAGTTTTTGCTGCGCAGGAAATCGCACAACAGCATACCGTAGTTGACATCGTCTTCACATACCAGTATGGTTACATTTCCTTTTTTCATATATTATAGTTTTTTTAAGTTAATCATCGTTTCGGCAGGGCGTTTTTCCGCAGCTGATACGACAGAAAAGACCCCAACAATACAATAAACATGAAAACAGGAAAAAACTCTTTCAAGAAAAGGTGTCGGCTTCCGGCGCAAGCCCCCATTGCGCAAAGCAATTGCAAAGGTACGGTGTTTATTTGAATAACGCAAGAGGCCGCAACATTTTTATTCTTTTTTGAATTTTTATGCAACGTCAGCCCTTCCTGCTCTGAAAGGGGCGGAAAGCGTATTGCACATTTTCGGAAATGGTTGTAATTTTGCAGCGCATAGCGTGTGCGCCCGATTTCCCGCGCACACCTCATATCCGAAAAAAAACAAATTCTCCTTATATCAATGAACAAACGTATCATCGCCATCGTGGCAGGAGGCGGGTCCTCCGAACACGAAGTATCGCTGCGGTCGGCAGCCGGACTGCAGTCGTTTATGGACAAAGACCGCTATGAAACCTACACCGTTGTGCTGGAAGGCACCGCCTGGAATGTGCTGCAGGCAGACGGCAGCCGCATTCCCGTTGACAAAAACGACTTTTCGTTCGTTCTGGAAGGGCGCCGCATCCGCTTCGACTACGCCTACATCACCATCCACGGCATCCCTGGCGAGAGCGGGCAGCTGCAGGGCTATTTCGACATGATGCACATTCCATACAGTTGTTGCGGCGTGCTGCCTGCGGCCATGACCTGCAACAAATACACCTGCAACCACTATCTGCACGCCTTCGGGGTGGACATAGCCGAATCGATACTCCTCCGCCGCAATGAGCCTTGGACCGAAGAACAGATTGTAAGCCGCGTTGGCCTGCCCTGTTTTATCAAGAGCAATACCGGCGGCAGTAGCTACGGCTGCACGAAAGTGAAGACACGCGAGCAGATAGCACCGGCCGTAAGCAAGGCTTTTGCAGAAGGCGACGAGGTGATTGTAGAAGCCTTCATGAAAGGCACGGAGGTGACATGCGGCGTGTACAAGACCCGTCAAAAGAGCGTGGCCTTCCCGCTGACCGAGGTGGTGGCCCACAACGAGTATTTCGACTACGACGCGAAGTACAAAGGCGAGTCGGATGAGATTACGCCCGCCCGGATTCCTGACGAAGTACGCGACAAGGTGCAGCAGCTCACGCTGCGAATATACTCCCTGCTCGGCTGCCGCGGTATTATTCGCACCGACTATATCATCCTCGAAAACGGACAAATCAACGTGATGGACATCAACACCACTCCGGGCATGACAGCCACCAGCTTCATCCCGCAGCAGGTACGCGCCGCAGGCCTCGACATCAAAGACGTGCTTACAGACATCATAGAGGACAGCTTCTGAACGGAAAACAAAAAGTAAAAAGCAGACAGCAGAAAAAGAAGAAATGAGCGCACTTGAATACATACAGCAGGCCATTGCGGCCTTGGACTGGGAGCGTGAGCCGCGCGGCCTGTACGAGCCGGTGGCCTATACGCTGCAGGCAGGCGGAAAGCGTCTGCGGCCCGCATTAGCCGTTATCGCCTCCGACATGTTCGGCGGGCGCAGAGAAGAGGTGCTGCCTGCCGCCCTCGCCCTTGAAGTGTTCCACAACTTCACCCTCCTCCACGATGATGTGATGGACAAGGCTCCCATACGCCGCGGGCGGCCCACCGTACACGTCCGCTGGAACGAGAATACCGCCATATTGTCTGGCGACCAGATGCTTATCGAAGCCTACCGTCTGCTCACGGAAGTGCCCGCCGGCAAACTGCCTGCCGTGCTGCGGCTGTTCAACCGGATGGCCACCGGCATCTGCGAAGGGCAGCAGTATGACATGGATTTCGAGCGGCGCGACGACGTGACTTTGGACGAATATATCAACATGATACGCCTAAAGACCTCCGTGCTTTTAGCCAACGCCCTGCAGACGGGTGCGCTTATCGCCGGTGCTCCGGAAGAGACCCAACAGGCGCTCTACCGCTACGGCATCTGCATCGGACTTGCCTTCCAGCTACAGGACGACATACTGGACGTATATGGCGACCCCGCCACATTCGGCAAAGCCATCGGCGGAGACATATTGGAAGGAAAAAAGACCTATATGCTGCTCACTGCCTTGCAGCAAGCAGAGGGCGAAGACCGCGAACAACTGCTCCGTCTCCTCGGCGACCGTCACGCCGACCCACAGAAAAAAATTAGTGACGTTACCGCCATCTACACGCGTTTGGGAGTGAGACGGACTTGCGAAGAGGTTATGAAAAATTACACACAACAGGCACTCGCAGAACTCGACCTAATTGACCTTCCACACGAAAGAAAGCTGATTTTGATAAATTTAGCGGAGAAACTGCTTGCACGAACAGAATAAAATGCGTACCTTTGTCGGCGAAAACGAAACAACCGTCTAATTGTCCTATTTCATCTTCCTGCTATTATGCCATACAGACGCCTTCCCAATACCGACCAGGCCCGCTTACATGCCTTGCAGAACGCCGTTCAGCGTGCCCGCGAAGCCGACTTCGGCGAGCAAGTGCTTGCCTACAAAACCCTCAACGAGGCCGAGCGGTTTCTCGGCATCTTTGAAAACGCGGTGCAGCAATACCACCAGAACTTTCAGTCAAAGGTGACGGCCAACAAGCAATACCGCCATATCGTGGGCAATGCACGCATGTATATCAGCCACTTCATCCAAGTTCTCAACCTGGCCGTTATACGCGGTGATATCAAAAAAGAGCAGAAAGAGCTATACCACCTTGACATAAACAACCACATCCTGCCCGACTTGTCATCGGAAGAAGACCTGCTCGTCTGGGGACAGAATATCATAGACGGCGAGTTGGAGCGCACCCGTATGGGCGGTTTCCCGATATATAACCCGACCATCAGCAAGGTGAAGGTATACTATGACATCTTCAAGGAGCATCAGGTGACGCAGAAGATGCGCCGCAAGACCACCAACCGCACTTACGAAGACCTGGGCGAGTTGCGCAAACAAGCCGACACGCTCATCCTCGACATCTGGAACCAGGTGGAGGACTATTTCCGACAGAAACTGCCCTACGAGCGGCTTCGCTGCTGCCAGAACTACGGGCTCATCTACTACTACCGCACCGGCGAGAAACGACTCACGCCGGAGACCGACCGCCGCATCGAACGCGAGCAGGCCCAGTCGCCCACCTTCGACTTCTGAACAAACTTTTCATAGACGTTGATAACACGCTCAGAAGCAGCAATGCTACTTCTGAGTTGTTTGTGTCAACCCTTGGGTTGCCGGTCGGCCGTTCTCTCAGGTTCCTGCATCGGTCTTCGTCAGCAAAGAAGGGCTGACATTTTGGCGCAAAACAGAGACATTTTGGCATTCGAGACGGACATTTTGGCAGAAAACACGGAAAGGCACGGAATGTGAATACCTGTAGATGTCAAGCGGAAAAGTAAAGCCGCTGACAAGCAAACGAATATGTTGAACAACTTAATAATAGGAGGTAACATTATGACACCTATGATGTATCGCAGAAACGGATGGTTTCCGACTGTATTCGATGAGTTTTTGAACTCGGAACTTATGAACAGCGCCAGCACCACTGCTCCGTCGGTTAACGTGAAAGAAACTGAACACGCCTATGTTGTTGAGTGGGCCGCTCCGGGCGTGAAGAAAGAGTACTGCCGCGTCCATATCGACGAAGACCACAACCTGTGCGTCGCTATTGAGAACAAGTTCGAGCACAAGGAAGATGACAAGCATGCCCACTACCTGCGCCGCGAGTTCTCCTACACCAACTACGAGCAGAAATACACACTGCCTGACGATGTGGACGAGGAGGCTATCAACGCCAAGGTGGAAGACGGTATCCTTACCATCGAACTGCCGAAGCTCAAGAAAGTAGTAGGCAAAGCCGCCAAACATATCGAGATTCAATAAATCTTGGCAGCACACCCCGGCGAAGTGTCTTACCTGACTGGCCGCTCCTTATAGGAGCCTTTCCAGAAAATCGAATAGATACTTTTTTGCCGTTATCCCGTAGAGACGTGCCCTTGGCGCGTCTCTCGTTGTTTTTGATGCACCCCTTCCTGAATTCAGCGTCAAACGTTTGCCGGAACAAAAAAAAGCAGTACCTTTGCATCGAATTTACAGCCCCTCTCTGTCACGAAGGTAACGAGTGTTGTTGTCATACCTATAAAATCCATACCCGATCTTGTTGATTTTATAATCTAAAAAAGTTATGACAACTAATGAATTACTAAAGACACGCAAACACCAACCCGTTTTGTTTTGGGATGCTGTTTATTCACAGATTGCCGCCGAGCAGCCGTCGGTTAATCTCTGGATCAAAGAATCCACCCCTTATGCCGTTGAGGCCTTTGTCAGAAACTTTGACCCCGATGCCCCGCAGTCGCAGTATGTCATGCCGCTCAACACCGACAACGGCGTGTTCAATTTCGTCTATTCCGTACACTGGTGTGCCCGCAGTTTGGAGGAGGCCCTCAAGCCCCTTCCCATAGTAGTGGCTTACTATCCTATGCCGCGCGAGTCGTGGTTTACATTGCTCTTGTTGTACAACGACAACGACAACCTTAGTATGGAGGTTTTTCCGCCTCACTACTTCAAGCAGTTCGCTCAGCGGCGCACACGGCAGGCAGAGCGCAATCTCGGGAAGGGCATCTTGCAGCAGTTTTCTGCTCCCGACCCTGCCGCATGGTTGGCAGAATGGGATTGGGAGAAAAACAAGAAGCACCGCCTTCCCGCTTTTGCGGGTAACGATGCTCCTAAACAGTTCTCTGATATCTTATGGAATGACCTGCAGTGTCTCGACTACTATATTGTTTCTGACTTCCTGCATTTCAACCAAAACGTCTTTTCGCAGCATAACCCCCGTGCCTTGGCATACCGCAACAGGCTGCAGATAGCCGGCGATGCAGACCAGATTGCCAAAGAGTGGGTCTCGGTGTGGCCCCACGGCGTCAGTTTCTCAGAAGCGCTGGGCGAAGGGGTGATGATGCACAAGACCTTCGTCAGTATGCCTATGCTCCAGTCTGACCAGATAGATGCCCTGCTGCCCGCTATACGCGAAGTATGGCGCAATGCTTTCTTGACGTACCCAAAGCAGTATCTGCCGCTCTATCTGCTCGGCGATGACGACCTAAAAGAGGTATTGCGCGAGTTGTAACAGCCGTTTTTACCTCTCAAACAAACGGAGCAGCCACATCTTCTTTCTGCCTGCCTCGCCCATATAGGGGTGCTCGCGCAACGGAAGGTTGAACCAACGGCTGCCGCGGAGCACCGTCTGCGGGTGTGTAAACTCGCGGAAACCCCACTCCCCGTGATAAGCGCCCATGCCGGAATGGCCCGTGCCGTTGAAGGGCACACCCTTCACCATCATGTGTATGCACACCTCGTTGATGCAGCCGCCGCCGTACTGCTGCGTCTGCATCACGCGGTTAGCCCAGCGCATGTTCTTCGTGAAGAGATACATGGCCAACGGGTGCTCACGGTCGGCAATAGTCTCCATGAGCGCGTCCACCTCATCATCCTTGAAGGGCACCACAGGCAGCAGCGGGCAGAACAACTCATGCTGCACGATATGCTCGTCTATGCCTATGGGATAGATAATCGTGGGAGCATATTTCAGCGCCGCCTTGTCGCCCCTGCCGCCGAAGACGATGCGCTTGCGGTACTCGTCGGCTAACCGTGCACACTTGTCGTATGCCGCCGCCGTGATGAGTTTCGGATATTCGGGATTCTGCTCGGCATGCTCGCCTATCTGACTGACGAAAGCCCGTTTCAATTCGTCAAGGAAGGGCCCGGCCACCTCTTGGGCCACAGCTATCTGGTTGATGTTGATACAAATCTGCCCGGCGTTGGTCAGTTTGAAAAACGCTATCTTGCGGGCGGCATCCCTGAGGTCGGCATCCTTGCGCACCACGCACCAGTTGCCCGTCTCGCCGCCGAGTTCGAGTGCCACGGGGGTGAGATTCTTGGCCGCCTCGGTAAGCACGTGTTTGCCTACAGCCGGCGAGCCGGTGTAGAATATCTTGTCAAAGCGCTGTGCCAGACACATGTCCGCCACGTCGTGACCGCCGTCGATAAGCGTCACATACTCAGGCGGGAAGACCTCGGCAAAGAAACGCTTGAGGGCGGCTGTCGAGGCTGCCGACTTGCTGCTTGACTTTATCACCACCGTGTTGCCGCCCGCCATCGCTGCCGCCACTACGCCGATAGTAAGCAGTATCGGGAAATTGAACGGGCTGATAACAAGCGACACACCATAGGGCATCTTGTACACTTTGGTCACCATGCTCGGAAAACACATCAGCCCGCTGAAGTGCCTTTCCGGTCGCGCCCAGCGGCTGAGACCTGCGAGCATCTCGTTAATCTCGACCACGATAGGACCGATGTCACACAGATAAGCCTCCACGGCACTGCGCCCTAAGTCTGCGGCGAGGGCTTCTTCAAACTCTTTTTCGTGTGCTAATACGGCGGTTTTCAGACGTTTGAGCTGTTGCTTGCGCCAGCTGACGGGCAGCGTGGTGCCTGTGCGGAAGAAGCGGCGTTGTGCCTCCACAATCTCGCGGATGGAGGCCTCGGTGTAAGCAGTGTCGGGTTGCATCGTGTCCATAGTGACTTGGGTTAGCAGTTGACGGATATCGTTGTTGTTGAGCGTGACAGGTGCCGAGTAGTTGATGGAGTCGGCAGCTATCATCGGAATCAGCGCCTCGTGGTCGCAGGTGCGGACAGGCGACTGAATTTTGTCCATACCGCATACAGCCATCAGGCCGCGCACCGCCTGAAGAAAATCGGGCACGCCGCAGTAGTCGGCAAGGGCTTGGTATTTCTCTTTGCATGCTTCTTTCTGGAACTCCAGCACGGGCATCAGCATGATGGAGATAGCCTTGCCGTGCGGCAGATGGTAACGGGCGCCTATGCTGTGAGCGAAAGCATGCACGTAGCCTGCCAGTTGGGTGTTGATAGCGTTGCCGCCGTACATCGCCGCACGACATAGCGCAAGCCGCGCCTCCGCGTTCTCCGGCCCACGCATCACGACGGGAAGGTTCTCAAGGATAAGCCTTACTCCCTCCATTGACATACGCATATCCTCCTCGTCCACATCGGTATCGCTGACAGCCCCTTCTATGCAGTGGCTCAGTGCGTCTATGCCGCAGGCGGCTGTCACCTGTCCGGGTGCATGGATGGTTAGTTCGCTGTCCAGCACCACATGGCTCACATTCAGCCCTATCAGTACAGTGGATCCCTTCACACCATGCTCGTTGCTGATGACGGCACCTACCGTGATTT
Organism: Paludibacteraceae bacterium; assembly: GCA_017464025.1. Lineage (GTDB taxonomy): Bacteria > Bacteroidota > Bacteroidia > Bacteroidales > Paludibacteraceae > Colicola. The sequence continues at coordinate 14,738 of JAFUEI010000052.1, forward strand.
CCGCCCCCGTGCCGGCGGTGGAAGGTATCATTATCAGCGGAAGCGTGTTGCCCGGCACAGGCAGAAACTTCAGCAACAGGGCCTTTACGGGCAGGTGTGGCATCCTCACGCCTGCCGCTATCATCTTGCAACTGTCCATCACCGAGCCGCCCCCGAGGGCAATGATGCAGTCGGCATTGTGCTCTATAGCCTGCTTTCTGCCTGCCTCAATGATGCCGATATTTGGCTCCGAATCGATATCGCTGAACACGGTATAGCCCACTCCCGCGGCACGCAGCGACTCCGTCACCGCCTGCTCGTAGCCCAGCCGGCTGAGGGTCTTGTCCGTCACTAACAGCACCTGCTTGTAGCCGCTGCTGAGGCATATCTCCCCCGCATGGCACCGGGCCCCGTGACCTTCCGTCACCTGCGGCTCCGGCAGCGGTATTGCGTGAATCACTTTGCCCGGCAGGCGGTGAATCTGTTTCCTGAAAAAGTATGTTTCCATGTTGATTCTGTTTTTGTCGGCAAAGATACAAAAAAAATCAGATTAGATAAAGTCGCCCCCTTGGCGCATCTCCCCCCCGAGGCGTGACAGTGAAAGAGATATGCAGGATATGTGAATATGTGAAAGTATGAAAAAGTTACCATGGCTTTGCCAACCGTTTCGAGCAAGAGCGGGGATAGGCACTCACCAATTCAACAATCCCTCAATTCCCCAATTTTGACCCTCTGACACCCGAAAATGAAGCACACACATACCATTTTCTGCATCCGTGCTCCGCCTTCTGAAAATACACCACCACATTTTTATATGTGAAAATGCGAAAATGCGAAAATGTCTCCTCCGTAACCTTGCCTAACCCATGCCCTCGCCCCTTTTTCGCATTTTCGCATTTTCGCATATCCTGCACATGCCCTATTCTACATTTCCACATTTGAACATTTGAACAAGAAAAAGCGGCATTGCAGACTTTCCTGCAGTGCCGCTTTTTTTCCGAATCACGGACAACGCTCTTAGGCCTTGCCGTCGGAGCCGAGGACGTTGATGATTTTGTGCTTGTAGAGCTCCTCCATCAGGTCACGGGCCGGGCCGCAGTATTTGCGCGGGTCAAACTCGGCGGGTTTCTCGGCGAACACTTTGCGCACGGCAGCCGTGAAGGCCAGACGCGAGTCGGAGTCGATGTTGATTTTGCAAACAGCCGACTTTGCTGCCTTGCGGAGCTGCTCTTCGGGAATACCTACGGCATCGGGCAACTTGCCGCCATACTGGTTGATCATGTCCACATACTCCTGGGGCACGCTGCTCGAGCCGTGGAGCACGATGGGGAAGCCGGGGAGCTTTACCATGATGGCGTCAAGCACGTCGAATGCCAATGGGGGCGGTACCAGACGGCCCGTCTTCGGGTCGCGGGTGCACTGCTCGGGCTTGAACTTGTATGCGCCGTGGCTTGTACCGATGGAGATGGCCAGCGAGTCGCAGCCGGTGCGGGTTGCAAAGTCAATCACCTCTTCGGGGCGGGTGTAGTGGCTCTCTTCGGCCTGAACTTCGTCTTCCACGCCGGCAAGTACGCCCAGTTCGGCTTCTACCGTAACGTCGTACTGGTGAGCATAGTCAACCACCTTCTTCGACAGGGCGATGTTCTCCTCATAGGGCAGCGCCGAGCCGTCAATCATCACGCTGGAGAAGCCGAGGTCGATGCACGATTTGCAGAGCTCGAACGAATCGCCGTGGTCCAAGTGGAGCACAATCTGCGGATTCTCCCAGCCAAGTTCTTTTGCATATTCCACAGCACCCTGGGCCATATAGCGCAACAGGGTGGGGTTGGCGTAGTTGCGGGCGCCTTTGCTCACCTGGAGAATAACGGGGGATTTTGTCTCAGCGGAAGCCTTTATGATGGCCTGAAGCTGCTCCATGTTGTTGAAGTTGAAGGCGGGGATTGCATAACCGCCCTTGATGGCCTTGGCAAACATCTCGCGGGTGTTCACGAGGCCCAGTTCTTTGTAAGATACCATGGTTGTTATGTTTTTATGTTGGTTTGTATATGTCAGTTTTTCTGCTTCTTGAGACCGGTTTTTCAGCCACGGCGGCCGCCGTCCGGAGCGGCTGCAAAGTTACTCAATAATGCAGACCTGTGCAAGTCAGAAGCGTGCGGCCGTGAGGCTGCTCACTTTCTCGTTGAAGCTGTCGGCCTTCAGCAGGTCCTCCACCTTCAGGTGCATCCGGTAGCACCAGAAGTGGCGCGGGTTGTCCGGCAGGTTGATACGCTCCTGATGCTGGTCTTTCAGGCGCAGGTCGCCGTCAATGGCAAGCCAGTCCTGTAGCGGGAGAATCACCCAGATGGCAGGGCTGTACATGTGCTGGTTGATGATGAAGGACGCTATCTCCGGCGTCATCTCCTTCGGGGCTTCGCCCCACCAGCCCATCTGATCGTTGTAGAAGCGCTGTGTCTTCTCTCTGTCTTCTTCCCACCACGCACGCAGCGGATTCATATCGTGGGTACCCGTGGTGCAGACGCTCAGGTAGGGGGCATCCGCCGGATGCGCAAACGTCACGGTCGGGTCTTTGGGCATACGCTGAATCTCAAGGGACAGAATCTGCAGTTCGTGCATCACGTCGGGCACGCAGGCCGGCACCATACCCAGGTCTTCGCCGCAGACCAGCATGTCGGTGGCATTGATCAGCGTGGGCAGCTTGCGCATAGCCGACTGTCGCCAGAACTCGTTATGACGGCGGTAGAAATAATCGTCGTGGATGCGGGCCAGCAGTTGGCGCTGGTCGTCCCACAACTCGCTGTATGAGTGCGACTGATACAGCGCAATACGCGGATGCAGCATCCATGGGTTGTCCTTGTCGCGCACAAACAGTACTTCGCAGTGCAGATACATCAGCCCGTTGTACAGATTGCGCTTCTGCTCCTGCTCGGTGATGCTCAGCCCGTCAAACCAGGCCTGTATCTTCTGCTGGGTGTCAAACTCCTCTTTGAACCAGTAGATGTACTGGTCGTTGGTGTTGAAGAATGTCTGTTTCGCATAGTCGGTGTCATAACCGAACACATCGCCCATGAAGTTGCTGCGGATGTAGGGCTTCACCAGACGGTCCTCGTCCACAGCCACACCCATGTTCCACAGGTCTTGCATCGAGTATCCCATAGCCGGACAGAAGTGTCCGCAGAGACCCCATACGGCTGTTTTCGGCATCTGCCAGATGCGGAAGAACCCGAGGATATGGTCGATGCGGTAAGCATCAAAATAGTCCTGCATCTTCGTGAAGCGACGCCGCCACCAGCGGAAACCGTCTTGTGCCATCACGTCCCAGTTGTAGGTGGGGAAGCCCCAGTTCTGACCGCTGATGCTGAAGTCGTCGGGCGGAGCACCGGCCGACGCGTCAAGATTGAAGAGCTGCGGGTCGGTCCATGCATCCACCGAGTCAGGAGATATACCGATGGGTATGTCGCCCTTCAGGGCCACACCCTTCGAGTGGGCATAGCTGACAGCCTCCGAGAGCTGTTTGTCCAGATGGAACTGCAGGAAGTAGAAGAACGCCACTTTGTCATAATCCTTGGCCTCCGGCGAAGACAGCTTCTCTAAGTCTTTGGGCGAGAACGTGCTGTATTTCTTCCAGTCATAGAAATGCGGAGTGCCGTTTTTGTCACGCAGATAGCAGAACACGGCGTAGGGCACTATCCACTCGCGGTTCTTCTCGAAGAAGGCCTTGTATTCCTCCGATGAGAACACGGCGTCTTTCTCGCGCTTGAAGATGGCCTGATAATAGCGCATCTTCTCGTCATATACCACTTGGTAGTCGGCTATCGTTTTGGCGTTGAATTCGGCCTTTGTGGCTTCATAGCGCTTCTTCTCTGCGGGGGTGAGCCTGCCCATTCGCTCCACGTTCAGATAGATAGGGTGCAGGGCAAACACCGACACGGCATTGTACGGATACGAGTCGCGGTTGGTGTGCAGCAGCGTGGTGTCGTTGATAGGCAGCGTCTGAATCATCTTCTGACCGGTCAGCGCCGCCCAGTCTGCCAGTTTCTTCAAGTCCAGGAACTCGCCGATGCCGAAGCCTTCGTCGGTGCGCAGCGAGAATACGGGCACCGCCACGCCGGCACCTTTCCAACGGGGCTGTGTGCGGCGGAAGCTGCGGTCGTTCTGCATCACGGTCACACCCTTGCTCAGTCCCCATACCTGCCGGTTTTCGCCGTATTCCATATCAACCACCTTGCCCGACTTCAGCTCATAGACCACATATTTGTATTCTATCACCTGATCTTCTTTTACCTTGATGTCAGCCTGCCATATAGGGAAGTTCTTGTCCGACATCGGCAGTTTGTCTTCGGCATTCCAGTTGCCCAATTCCGGGATGTTGCCTAAGATGGCCACACCCTGTGTGGGCAGTATCTGCGCAACATCTATCGAGAAACGCACATTGCCGTTCGCTTCGTGAGGACGCCCCGCACGTTTTTTCTCCTCGCGGCGGAAGAGAGCTTTTGAAAAAGCGGTAGAATGGAAAGCTTTTTCGTAATCCTGCACCTGCCAGAAGTCGTGCAGCACCACTTTCTTCTCGGTGTGAGTGAGAAGGATATGGCGTGCGTGTCCTGACTCGTAAAGATAACCGCCGTCTTGCAGACGGATGGCATAGCGGTAGGTCAGTTCGCCCGCAAAGTCGGTTACGGGTACGGCGGCGGTCCAGTAGTCTCCGCCTTGGCAATCCAGGCAGAGCGGACTCTGTTCGGTCCAGCCCAACAGCGGATTGTCGCTAATCACGCAGAGGGTCTGACCCCATTCGGCGCGATAGTTGATGCAAAAAGAAAGTGTCATGATATAGAGGGTTAAAGTTGTATTTTTGTTTTACAATCGGCAAAGGTACACAATTTTGCCGATTCGGCAAAACCGGAAAGTGCCAAACAGTATGATTTTGTGTCCTGCTTGTCAATTTCAGGAAATAATACTACCTTTGCAGCGGGAAGCAATAAAAAGCGCATCTATGGCATTCATTCAATTACAAGACATCCGCCACAGCTTCGGCCCCTTGGAGGTGCTACGCGGGGTAAACCTTGCCGTACAGAAGGGCGAGGTGGTCAGTATCGTAGGCAAGAGCGGAGCCGGTAAGACCACCCTGCTGCAGATTGCCGGTACCCTGCTGCGCCCCGACAGCGGCAAGGTCCTTATCGACGGCAAAGATGTCTATGCGCTGGGCGAAAAACAACTGGCAGCTTTCCGCAACCGCCACATCGGCTTTATCTTCCAGTTTCATCAGTTGCTGCCCGAGTTCACGGCCCTTGAGAACGTCATGATGCCCGCTCTCATCGGAGGTTCCGACGATAAGAGCGCACGCCTCAAGGCGGCCTCCCTCTTGGACGAATTGGGTCTGGCGGAGCGCATCACCCACAAACCGGCTCAACTGTCAGGCGGCGAAAAACAGCGTGTGGCGGCTGCCCGCGCACTAATGATGCAACCCGATGTCATTCTCGCCGACGAGCCCTCGGGCAGTCTGGACTCCCGAAACAAGCAGGAGCTCCACCGACTCCTCCTCTCGCTTCGGGAAAAATACGGACAGACCATTCTTATTGTCACCCACGACAACGAACTCGCCTCTATCTCCGACCGCGTCATCGAGATGAGCGATGGACAGATAGCCGGATAAACCATATAGAGACGTGCCATTGACACGTCTCACACCCGAATGGTGTAACTCCTCCTTACACAACACTCTCTGTTTCTTCTCCGAATGGCTATTTCAAGGCTTTGTACAAGCCTCCCGGAAGCGGGCGGACCAGACCCCGCATTTCCATCATGAGCAGGGTGGAACTGATTTCGCTGTACGGACGAGCCGTCTGCATCACCAACAAATTGACGTGCATACCGTCAGGCTCCCCGCGGAGCATGTCCAGCAAAGCCTCCTCCTCGGCAGTCAGCTCTTCAAAGAGCTCGGTCTGCACCGCCGGCTGTTTTGAGCGGCTCTCCCATTGCATAAAACCGATGATATCATCGGCATTTTCTACCAAAGCCGCTTTCTGTTGCTTGATCAGGTTGTTGCAGCCGCGCGATGCCTCGTCTTCCGGTCGGCCGGGCACAGCAAACACATCGCGGCTGTAGCCGTTTGCCATGTCGGCGGTTATCAGCGAACCGCCTTTCTTACGGCTTTCCACCACAAGCGTGGCATCACACAACCCCGCTATGATGCGGTTCCTCGCCACAAAGTTCTGCCTGTCTGGCTCCGTACCCGTCATGTATTCCGTCAGGATGCCTCCCTTCGTCAACGCCTCCACGGCTACCTTCCGGTGTACGGCCGGATAGATGCGGTCCACGCCGTGACCGGGGATGATAAGGGTCGGAATATCCGATGAAATGGCTGCTTTGTGGGCGGTCACGTCAATGCCGTAGGCGAGACCGCTTACTATCGTCAGATCGGGCACGCGCTCCGCCAGGTCGGTGACAATCTGCCGGCAAATGTCTTTTCCGCGTTCGGAGGGCATGCGTGTCCCCACCACCGCCAAAAACCGACCCTCGTTGAGACGGAATCGACCCTTCCCGTAGAGCAGCAACGGAGCGTCGGGGCATTCGCGCAGGCGGTAAGGATAGTCCTCGTCCGTGAGTGCAAAGGTGCTGATTCCGTGTTTCTCTATGAAAGCAGCTTCTTGCTCGGCACGCTTGATAGCGGCGGCACGGCCGGACAGAACGGTCTTCACCGTCTCGCGCCGGATGTTGGGCACCGTCAGCCAGTCCGTTTCCTTGGCGAGGAAAACCGCTTCTGCCGAGCCGAAGTACTCCAACAGTTTCCTTGAGGTGTGAAGCCCTACCTCAGGCAGCAGCGGAAGCGCTATCAGATATTTCAGTTGCTCTGTATCTTGCATGGCGCTGCAAAGATACAAAAATAAGATGAGATACAAATGCCCCCACTGAATTTATATTTCTCTGTGGATATGAGAACAGAGAAAGTTGAAAAATAAATAACTGAAAACGATGCTATTGAATCTTGAAGAAGCCTATTGCAAACTCGTCAAGTTGCAAACTGGATATATTTAGCCTTTGGGATATCAGTTGTCTTCTCCTATAGAGCGTACGTTTCTCCATATCAAGGAAACTACAAATCTCAACATTATCCATTCCGATACCTAAGAACGTGAGAATCAGCAAATCCAAGTCCGTCAGGTTTGGGTATTCTTCCTTTAGATTTGTCAACTGCGGGTGGAATAGCAATTCAATATCTGCTTTTGTTTTTCGGCAATAATTCGTCAGATGCAACAACATGTTTTCACGTAAGGTATGCTTGGAGTTGCGTGAGACGGGGAGGTCTGGTGTATGCAGAAGGTCGTTAATTTGAATTTTTATTTTCTCTAATAACACCTCTTTCAGACTATTAGTATCAATTTGTTTCGCTGCTTGCTCCAGTTTTTTTGATTGTGCAAAATAATATTGACAAATAATAGCGAGAATGAGTACTCCTATGATAATCAGAAGGAGTCCGTATAACTTTATTAATAGCATGTTCATTTCTTTTGGGGCTTTGTCTGCTTATAAAATAATGTTTCCCGTTTTTGATGTTCTTCTGTATCGTTGTGTTGCTGGAGATATTCAAATAGTTCTTGCCTGTATGTGAGAGAAGATAGACGGTATGCGTTTTCTCCAACTTCAATATATAGGTGTTTCACGGGCTTGAATAAACTGCGTTTGAGAACGGGGTTTTGTATCGTGGATAAGGGTAGCTCTATGTCAAGCGACTTCTGGAAGAAGATATATTCTTTGATGAGTAGTTTGTTGTCTTTGATGATATAACGGTTTCTCATTGTATTAAGAAAGAAAACCACTGCAATAAAAACAAGTGCCACCACTATGATGAGAGAAGATGCCCAAGGGAATCTGTAAGGAATATCCGCGATGCGGCAGGCAGTATAAAAACATGCTTCATATAATCCCAACCAGCCTACGCCCCACATAGCAGTGAGAAGACGTATCCGAGGAGTTATAACATTGCTAAAGTCACTCATATACGTTGGAATAAAAAAATATCTACTTAAAATAATAACTCTATTGATGAGTTACGAAATCATAAGCTACTGCCATCTGACAACTCTCCCACGACATTGCAACAAGGCAAGAGACAATCATGGCACCAGGGAGAGCAATATGCGGACCTGCTGTTATTAAAGCTCCGCCAATAGTAGCATCAGCAAGAGCGAAGTCAACACATTTTCTGAGAGTTTCCTGATTCTCTCTCTTTCTACGTTCCTTTTCTGTTTCTTGATTTTCACTATTGTCATCTTCTTCCTCATTTTCATCTCCGTTGTCTTCTCCTCCTTCTACATTTTGATGTATATGGTGGGATACAACTTTCCATCTTTCCATATTGCTGGGTTGACTCCAATAGTAAAATGAAGCCGGAAAAATGCTTAATATTATTTCTAATTCTTCTTCTATGAGGGGATCATAATATGTCGAATATAGATTGTAACTATATTCATATAGTTGTTCTATAGGTGTATAAAGAAGGGACGTTGGGCTCAAATAATTGAATATAGTAGTATATATTTCTTCCCATACAGAATAATAAGTGGAATCTCTCCAATCTTAAATTATTCACATAACTATTTAAGAAATCGCTTGCACTTGTATAGGAAAAATATGTTTCGTCAAAAGGAGAATAACCATAATTTCTAGCATAAGTATCTATACATAAATCAATAAGTGAAGAAGCATAATCTTCATACCCCATATTATGCGTAGTACTATCTGCTATAAATTGTTCGTATAGAGTCAAAACGGAATCTAAAATATCATTATGTATGATTCCATATGTTTGAAAATCGGAGTATTGCTGTAGATGATTCTCCAATATCAAATTTTTCATTCCTTTCCCATTGTCGTAATAATCGTTTGTTGTACGACAAGAGTAGAACAAGAATCCCATTGAGAGAGATATTAAAAAAGTACGTAAAATAATTTGCTTAGCGTGTGTCATATTTGCATATTTTTTTATTGATTGTTTTTTCTGCAAAGATACAGCATGAGGTGGCTACAATGCAAATAATAAAATACTAAAGGTGGCAAATAAGAGAAGCGAGAGAGGCTGTTAATGAGTGTAATAGGGAACGTGATATTCGTAATTTTGCTAAAGTCTGACCCTATCTTGACTTGAAAGGCGAATTTTTAGGAAGGATGAGGTGTGTCATCCGCGCTTTGTGTCTGATTTTTGAAGGATAAGAAAGGTGACAACTGCACCGGCAAAGGCGCCGATGATGTCGGCCGCCCAGTCATACCAGTCGCCCGTGCGGGGAGGGAAGCAGTAGTGTTGCAGCAGTTCTATTACTCCGCCGTAAAGCGAAGGTAACAGGACGGCAAGGCGGGCCATGAATGCCGGTTCGCGCTTGTCGCGCCAGAGGTCCCACGTAAGGACTGCCGCAAGAAACCAGTACATCAGCAGGTGCACGATTTTGTCAAGATGCGGAATCCGTAGGGGCGGCTCCACCGGCAGTTCCCTGAGCAGACTCAGATACATAATCAAGCCTGCTGCAAGGAGCGTCGGTATGTAGTGCAGACTCCGTTTCATAGAGGTGAAGGCGACGGCTGTCAGACCTTTGTCAGTGAATCAGGCAGTGACCGCTCATCTCGGCCGGCTGCCCGATGCCCAGAATATGCAGTATCGACGGAGCCACATCGGCCAGGATGCCGTCCTCCACTTTTGCGTCTTTTTTGTCGCTGATATACACAAAGGGTACAGGATTCAGCGAGTGCGCCGTATTGGGTGTGCCGTCTTCGTTGATGGCGTGGTCGCAGTTGCCGTGGTCGGCTATGATAATCACCTCATAACCGTTGCGTCTTGCAGCCTCCACCGTCTCGTTCACGCAGATGTCAATGGCTGTAATAGCCTGCTGGATGGAGTTATAAACGCCCGTATGACCTACCATGTCGCCGTTGGCATAGTTCAGAATGATGCAGTCGTATTTCTGCGTGTTGAGAGCGTCTCTAAGGGCTATCGTTACCTCAGGAGCCGACATCATAGGCTGCAGGTCGTAGGTGGCTACTTTCGGCGACGGTATCAGGATGCGGTCCTCGCCCGGAAATTCCGCCTCCCTGCCGCCGTTGAAAAAGAAGGTCACGTGGGCAAACTTCTCCGTCTCTGCAATGCGCAACTGACGCAACCCCTGTTTCGATACGATTTCACCGAGTGTATTGCCCACATTCTCTTTCGGGAAAAGCACGTGCAAACCTTTGAACGACGAGTCGTAAGGCGTCATGCAGAAGTAGTGCAGACCGGAGATGGTGTGCATGCCCTGCTCCGGCATGTCCTGTTGTGTGAGCACGATGGTTATCTCTTTGGCGCGGTCGTTGCGGTAGTTGAAGAATATCACGGCATCACCTTCTTCTATCATGGCCAATGGTTGCCCGTTTCTGACGTGGACGATGGGTTTCACAAACTCATCGGTAACACCGGCGTCATAGCTGGCCTGCATGGCTTCGTGCATGTTTTCATACGCTGTCCCCTGACCGTTTGTCAGCAGGTCGTAAGCCTCTTTGATGCGCTCCCAGCGTTTGTCGCGATCCATGGCGTAGAAGCGGCCGCAGATACTCGCTATCTCGCCGGCCGTCTCCTGACAGTGCTGCTCCAGCTGGTCGATGAAACCGATGCCCGAACGGGGGTCGGTGTCACGGCCGTCCATAAAACAGTGGATGAAGGTGCGGCCCTGCAAACCGTATTCCTTCGCGATGTTGCACAAGTAGAACAGGTGCTCAAGCGACGAGTGTACACCGCCGTCTGAGGTCAGACCCATGAAGTGAATCTTCTTACCCGACTTCTGTACATAGCCGAAAGCCGCCTGTATCTCCGGATTATCGAGGATGCTGCCGTCCTTGCAAGCACGGTTTATCTTTACGAGGTCTTGATAGACTACGCGTCCCGCACCGATGTTCAGGTGCCCTACCTCCGAGTTACCCATCTGCCCGTCCGGCAGACCTACGTTCTCGCCGCTTGCCTGCAACTGCGAGTGAGGATAGGTGGCAAGCAACTTGTCCCAATGGGGCGTAGAGGTGCAGTGGATAGCATCGGCTTTGTCCTGGTGTCCGATTCCCCAGCCGTCGAGAATCATCAATAATGCTTTGCTCATTGTATATATGTTTGATAATTTGCCTTTCCGTATGTGCTTTTCAAAAGCCCGTTCTATCGTTTCATCATCCGGTCCACCTCGCGCCGGTCTTCTTTCTCTTTCAGACTTTGCCGCTTGTCGTATGTGTGCTTGCCTTGGCAGAGGGCTATCTCCATTTTGGCTCTCCCGTTTTCATCGATGAAAAGGCGCAACGGGATGATTGTCTTGCCTGTCTCTTTAGTCTGGCGGAGCAGCTTCTGCAGCTCCTTTTTCTGGAGGAGCAACTTCCGGTCGCGGCGGGGAACATGGTTGCTGTAGGTGCCTAAGGCATATTCGGCGATATGCATGTTCTTCACCCATAGTTCCGTTCCGTAAAACTGGCAGTAGGTGTCAGCCAATGAGGCCTTGCTCTCGCGGATAGATTTTATCTCCGTCCCAAAGAGCTGGATGCCGGCGGTGTAGCGGTCCAATATCTCATAGTCGAACCACGCCCGCTTGTTTTTGATATTTATGTCTGCCGTCCTGTGCATAACTTTTTAGAGCCTGCAAAGTTAGTGAGAAAAAACCAAACAGCAAAATCGCACTTCTCTTTGTCCGCCACCATTGAGACGTGCCATTAGCATGTCTCATATCCGTATGGCAAACCCATTCCACAGTTCCACAGTTCCACAGTTCCGCACCTCCACAATTTCACAAAACCCCTTCTCCCTGCAAATGACGAAAAGGGTTTGCTCATTCGGAAAACTTACACTACCTTTGCAGCCGTTTTCAGGCGATACACCTTATTATTATAGGCCGCCATCACCGCTATAAGCAAAACAAATTACTGTTTATGAGCAAAAATCTGGTTATCGTAGAGTCTCCCGAGAAGGCACGTACCATCGAGAAGGGTAAGTTCCTCGGTGCGGACTACCACGTTCTTTCTTCCAAAGGACACATACGCGACATCGAAGGCGTAGGTAAGAACAGCATGGGCATTGACTTCGAGAACAACTATACGCCCCACTATGCCATCGACCCGAAGAAGAAGAAACTCATCGAGGAACTGAAGCTGGAGGCAGAAAAGGCCGATACCGTATGGCTTGCTTCCGATGAAGACCGCGAGGGAGAGGCTATTGCCTGGCATCTCAAAGAGGTGCTGGGGCTGCAGCCTGAACATACGCGACGCATCGCTTTCCACGAAATCACAAAGACCGCTATACAGGAGGCTATCAAGCATCCGCGCGACATTGACTACAATCTGGTCAACGCCCAGCAGGCACGGCGTGTGCTTGACCGCATCGTCGGCTTCGAACTATCGCCTGTCCTCTGGAAGAAGATTATTCCGGGACTTTCGGCCGGTCGCGTACAGTCCGTCGCAGTCCGGCTGGTAGTGGACCGTGAGCGGGAGATAGAGAACTTCAAACCCGTGGCACTGTACCGCGTAACTGCCGATTTTATCGGAAAAAACGCAGCTGGAGAAGATGTCGTGCTCCACACTGAACTAAACCATCGCTTTGCCGACAAGGCGGATGCGGAGGCTTTTCTCAATCACTGCAGGGATGCGGCCTTCACCATTAAGAGTATCCAGAAGAAGCCGGCCAAACGTGTTCCGGCACCGCCTTTCACCACCTCTTCGCTGCAGCAGGAGGCCGGCCGCAAGCTTCATTTCCCCGTGGCCAAGACAATGCGGCTGGCGCAGTCGCTCTACGAAAGCGGACGGATAACCTATATGCGAACCGACTCCGTAAACCTCTCCACGCTGGCCCTCGGAACAGCCAAGGAGGAGATTATTGCCGAATACGGCGGGCAGTACCACCAGACACGGCAATACCGCACAACCTCCAAAGGGGCACAGGAAGCGCATGAGGCCATTCGCCCGACCTATATCAACCGCCACGAAGCAGGCAGCACCGACGACGAGCGCCGTCTCTACGAACTGATTTGGAAGCGTACCATCGCCTCGCAGATGGCGGATGCTGAGTTCGAGCAGACGCGTATCGAGGTGGAGGCAGGAGGAATGAACTACCTCTTTGTGGCATCCGGAGAAGTGATGACCTTCGACGGCTTCATGAAGGTGTATATCCAGTCCACCGATGACGAAACGGAGGAGACTGCTTCGCTGCTACCGCAAATGCAGGAGCAGGAGGAACTGCGCCTCACGGAAGCCGTGGCACAGGAGTCGTTCACCAAACCGCCCTTCCGCTATACGGAACCCTCACTCGTAAAGCGTATGGAAGAACTTGAGATAGGCCGCCCCTCCACCTATTCCGCCATCATCGATACCATCCAGCAGCGCGACTATGTGGAACGCGGTAGCGTGCCGGGCAAAAAACGCGAATATACGGTGCTCACGCTCAAAGCCGGCAAGCTGACCGAGAAGAAGCGGACGGAAACCTACGGAGCGGAGGCTCAGAAACTCCTGCCTACTGACCTCGGACGTGTCACCAACGATTTTCTGGTTGCTCAGTTCCCCGAAATTCTGGACTATGACTTCACGGCCAAGGCAGAGGCCGATTTCGATGAGATTGCGGCAGGAAAGCGCGAGTGGGTGAGCACGGTGGACGAGTTCTACCACACCTTCCATCCCGGCATTCAGCGCATCGGCAAGGGTAAGATTGCCGGACGCGAACTAGGCACTGACCCTGCCACAGGCAAGCCTGTCATTGCCAAGATAGGCAAGAAGGGACCCTGCATACAGATAGGCTCCGCCACGGACGAAGAAAAACCCCGTTTCGCCTCCTTGGGCAAAGACCAGTCCATCTATACCATTACTTTGGAAGAAGCACTCAAACTCTTTGAGACGCCCTACCCTTATACCGTAGGCGAATATGAGGGGCAGGAACTGGTGGTCAACGAAGGCATCTATGGACCTTACGTAAAGATGGGGAGCGAGTTCTTCTCTATTCCGAAGGGTACTGACCCCTTGAATCTGACACAGGAACAGGCTGTTGCCATCATTGAGAAGAAGCGCCGTGCCGCTCTGCCTATCCACGAGTACGGCGATATTCTCGTGCTCAACGGACGCTTCGGACCCTATATCAAGCAGGGCGACAACAACTACCGTATCCCGCGGGGAACCGATGCGGAAGCGCTTACGGAGGCCGATTGCAAGGCTATCATTGCATCCTCCCAACCTACAGGAGCGAAAAAAGCCGTGAAACGCAAATAGAATTTTGTCAATTCAAAAGAATGTTGTAATTTTGCACCCGCTTTCCCGATAAGGGGGCAACATAACTTGGAGAACTTGTTTCTTTGAGGTTTCGGCGAGAAGTGGCGCAGTTGGTAGCGCACTACGTTCGGGACGTAGGGGTCGCGTGTTCGAGTCACGTCTTCTCGACATAAAGTGACTGATGATGAAAATCGCAGTCACTTTTTGCTTGCAAATCGGCGTAAGTCGCTTCAATATACGCGATTCATTTGGCGACCAACCGTAGCTCTTTAAGCAGTTGAATACCCCACGTCCGCACAACAAACCGTTTTCCATTTTCTAACCTCATAAACTGCCTATTTTAACATAACACAAGATTTTTTGCCGGAATACTTGCATATATTCCCAAAAAGCAGTACTTTCGCAAACGATTTAAGCTGGACCTCTGATGGGTAGAGATCGTCACACACACACAGCGAATGTTATTGTTTGTGCGAAGGATAATGTAACCCCTCCATAGTTGGCGGTATGTGATTTTATGTCACATGCCGCCGTTGTGTTATAATATCTTGCGCATAAGGCGTAACCTAAAAGTCGTATAACTAATTAAATAATCACTATAACATGGTACAAGATCTTTACATTTTGATGATTACGGCAGGCGTTGTGGCACTGCTGTTCAAGTTGCTCAAGCAGCCTGTCGTATTAGGCTACATCGTAGCCGGTATTCTGGTGGGGCCTCACCTCTTCGGTGAAAACCTTGTCAATCCGGAAAACGTGGAGACATGGGGAAATATCGGTGTGTTGTTCGTCCTCTTTTGCATCGGTCTGGAGTTCCGGCTCAAGAACCTGCTTGAGAGCGGGAAAGTGGCACTCGTCGGTGCGGCTACCATCATCGGCGGAATGCTGCTGTTGGGTTTCGGCGTGGGCAAGTCGGCCGAACTGAACACCATGAACTCGCTCTTCCTTGCCGCCATGCTCTGCATGTCCTCTACCACGATTGTCATGAAAGCCGTTGATGAGGCAGGACTTGGCAAGGCACGCTTCGTAAAAGGCGCAACAAGTATTCTTATCTTCGAAGACATCGTAGCCGTTGTGCTGATGGTGTTGCTTTCCAGTGTGGCGGTGAAGAATAGTTTTGAAGGGACCGTGCTACTGGAAAAAGTGGCTGTACTGGCAGTCACCTTGGTTGCATGGTTTGTGGTCGGAATACTGATTATCCCCACCTTGTTCCGCTGGCTGCGCAAATATCTGAATGACGAGATTCTGATTGTTCTCTCCCTGGGTTTGTGCTTGGGTATGGTTCTTACCGCCGAGGAGGCAGGTTTCAGTAGTGCTCTCGGTGCGTTCGTGATGGGTATGATTC
This sequence comes from Paludibacteraceae bacterium, assembly GCA_017464025.1. Taxonomy (GTDB): domain Bacteria; phylum Bacteroidota; class Bacteroidia; order Bacteroidales; family Paludibacteraceae; genus Colicola. The sequence goes on from JAFUEI010000052.1 coordinate 30,297, forward strand.
TGGCAGAGACCAAAGAAGCGCACCGGATAGAGAAGTTGATGGCACCGCTCAAGAACGTGTTCGCCGCTATCTTCTTCGTATCGGTGGGTATGATGATCAACCCGGCATCGTTGGTTGAGTTCTGGCCCTCTATCCTGTATGTGGCTGTCGTCATCATCGTGGGTATGATTGTCTTCGGCACACTGGGTTGCTGGTGGGGCGGAGAAACGCTGCATGATGCCATGCTCACCGGCTTCTCGTTCGTGCAGATAGGAGAGTTCTCTTTCATCATCGCCGCGCTGGGTAGCAAATTAGGCGTCACCGACCCCGTCATCTACCCGATTATTGTGGCGGCATCAGTACTCACCACTTTCCTCACACCGTATATCATGAAAGCCGCAACGCCGTGCTATAATTTCCTCTATAACCACGCATCGCCTCGTCTCAAAGCCAAGATAGATGCACGCGAACAACAAGTAGCGAAAGCCGAACAGGAAGCCGCCACTCCCACTAAGGACGACAACCCTTCGTCTGCCGACAAAGTGCGCCACGCTGTCCGCAAAACGGTTGTTACCAAGCGCGTAGTGGACTTGTTCTTCAAGAATATGAGTGAGAATGACGAGAAAACCGAAAAACAATAGACAAACGATATGAAAAGATTGTACGATTTGTACGGGCTTATTGCCATGTTATTGGCATGCGCGCCGACCTTAATGGCGCAGAGTGATCACATTGGGGACGGACTGGCTTCCATTGCCGCCATCGCCGGTGAAACAAAGACAGCAGATACGCCGCAAGACAGCCTGATCTCTGTACCTAAACTTGAGATTCCTGTTTGGAAACAGAAGTTGTATTATGGCTATAACTTCGATATCTATTATCACAATGACACCCGCAATAGTATCAAGGAGAACGGTTGGTCTATCGCGTTGATCCCTGAGATTGGATGGAAGCTGAAGGATAGATTCCATCTGGGTCTGCGTTTCGGCGGCAGTTATGCCAGCACTCGCTCCGACTACTCCGTCACGATACCGGTTCTCGACACAACCTTCACCTCTAACCTGCGTATTCAGCAGGGTTCGTGGGAAGTAGCGCCTTATGTACGATATCGGATGAAGACCCTCTTCGATGGTAAAGTGGGAGTCTGGTTGGAAGCCCACTTGTACACAGGCATGCAGTTCCCCCGCGTAACGGATGGTGATATAACAGGCACCGACTACGAAGGATTAAAGCACAGCATCACCTATGGCGTACAAGTGTCACCGGTCATCACCTATCAGTTCAACCGCAAGAGTACGTTCCAAATATTCTTCTCCATCCTATCGCTCGGTTACAGCGGTACCACTTTCTGCTATCAAGATCCCCTGACAGGTGATCGCCACAATGAATTCACCAACGATATCATCATCTTCTCCGGCAAACTGCGCAACCTCATTGCCAACCAGTTTACTCCCGGCTTGTATGGCCTGAAGTTTGGCGTACAGAAGAGTTTCTAAAAAAAGAGAATCATGAGAATTATGAGAAATTTACCCTTTGTACTTTGTACCTTGTTACTCTGTACCTTGTCAAGTTGTGTGAAAATGCCGGAAGAGCAGCACACGAGTTATGAAACGATTACGCTGAGTCGTGAGACGGTCACGGCTCCGCTGACATGGAGTGCCGCTATTCGCGGAACAGGCGATGTCTCTATCGTCTCGCGGTGCACAGGTACGCTCAATGAAATCAAAGTGAAGGACGGACAGCGCGTAAAGAAAGGCGATGTGCTCTTCCTCATCGACAGCCGTAGCGCAGAGAACGCCTTGGTACATGCACAGGCAGACCTGCAGACAGCCATTGCCAACCGCGATAACGCGCGTTTAGAGGCGGAGAGCAACAAAGAACTCGCCGACAAAAATATCATTAGCGACTACTTGCTGCGTAAGAGCGAGAACACCCTTCAGTCCGCTGAAGCACAAGTGGCCCAAGCGCGGGCGGCGGTGCGCGATGCCGAATTGAGGTTGGATTATTGCACAATCAAGAGCCCTGTGAACGGATTGGTAGGAAACATCATCCCGCATGTGGGCGATGTGATAGCCGAAGGAACGATGCTCACCCATGTGGCTGGCGTGAGTGAGATGGAAGCCAGCTTCTCACTCACAGAAAGCCAGGTACATGCGTTGGTGAGCGAACTTGGAAGTCTGGACGAAGCTATCAAAATAACACCACCGGTATCGCTTCGTTTCAAGGACGGCAGCGACTATAACTATAAAGGACGCATCACCAGTTTCTCCGGTATGGTCGACAAGCAGACGGGTTCAATCACCTGTTATGTCACTTTCCCCAACCCCCAAGGCGAACTCTTCTCCGGCATGCAGGGTACCATCGTTATGCCGATTGAATGGGAAGATGTCATGCTTGTGCCGCTCACCTCTATCGTGCGCATACAAAATAAGGTGTTGGTATATAAGGTGGGAGCCGACAGTCTGGCGACAGGTGCTATCGTTGAGATTGAGGAGTTGGGTGACGGCGAACGAGCCGCTATCCTCTCCGGTGCAGAAGTTGGCGAGACCATCGTAGCAAAAGGTGCCGCTAATGTACATGAAAACGACCGCGTAATCTGGTAAACCATGAACAAAGGAAATATCTTCGTAGATCGTAAGGTGATGGCAGTGTGCATATCGCTGCTGATTGCCTTGGTAGGCTTTATATGCCTCAAGACCCTGCCTATAGAGCAATATCCGAATATAGCACCGCCCACGGTAATGATTACCACTTCCTACTCCGGTGCCGATGCCAATACGGTGATGAACTCGGTGGTCATGCCCATCGAAGAGGCGGTCAACGGCGTGGAGAACATGGCCTACATGACCTCCGAAGCCAGTGCGACGGGTGATGTCAATATCAATGTCTTCTTCAAGCAAGGTACGGACCCGGACATGGCTGCTGTCAATGTGCAAAACCGCGTGTCTGCTGCATTGGGACTGCTGCCGCAAGAAGTCACCCGTGTGGGCGTCAAAGTGGAGAAGAGGCAGAATAATATACTGCAAATCACAGCTCTTGTCAGTCGCGATGGAAAATTCGACAACGATTTTATCGCCAACTATATAGACATTAACGTCAAGCCCGGATTGCTGCGTGTGACAGGTGTAGGCTCCGTGCAACTGTTAGGTAACACCTATTCGCTGCGTATTTGGATGAAACCCGATGTGATGGCACGGTATGGTATAGACCCGCAGGATGTTTTCGCAGCCATCGGTAATCAGAATATGGTAGCCGCCACCGGTTCGCTCGGCGAGCAGAGCGGCAATACCTACCAATACAACCTGGAATATAAAGGGCGCTTGCAGTCTATCGAGGAGTTTGAAGACATAGTGCTACGTACTTCTAACGGTAACGTTCTGCATCTCAAAGATGTAGCAGATGTGGAATTGGGAGCGCTGAACTACAGTTTCTCCTCTCGTGTGGACGGTCAGCCGGGCGTAGCATTTATCATCTACCAAGCCCCGGGAGCCAACGCCACACAGGTTAATGCCTCTATCAACGAACTGTATAAAGAGATTAATAAGTCTATGCCTGCAGGAATGGAGTTCACTGTACTTCAGACCAGTGATGACTTCCTCTATGCAGCTATACATAATGTGGTGGAGACATTGATTATTGCTATACTTCTTGTCATCTTGGTGGTGTATTTCTTCCTTCAGAACTTCAAGGCAACTCTCATTCCGTCTATCTCTATCATCGTGTCGCTCTTAGGTACATTCGCAGTGGTAAAGGTGGCGGGATTCTCACTTAATATACTGACGCTCTTTGCATTGGTATTAGCCATCGGAACGGTAGTGGATGATGCGATTGTCGTCGTCGAAGCCGTGATGGCGAAGATGGAAAACGGCTATACATCAGCATATAAGGCCACCAAAGACGCAATGAGCGAAGTGACGGTAGCTGTCATCAGCTGCACGCTGGTCTTTATGGCGGTGTTCATTCCTGTGACGTTCATGCCCGGTACGAGCGGTACGTTCTTTACACAGTTCGGTATCACGATCGCTTCGTCCGTCGGACTGAGTTGTATCTCCGCCCTCACCCTCTGCCCGGCACTGACGGCTGTACTCTTCAGACCTAAAAAAGAGGAAAAAACGACCAAGAAAACATTCAGCCAATATGTCAAAGAAGCCTACGATGCAGGCTATAATGCCATCCTCAGCAAGTACAAAAATGGAGTTTCAAAGTTTTTGCAGAAGCCTCGTCGTGCTTGGTTATTGCTTGCTGTAGCGGTTGTTTTGATGGTGTTGGCGATGCGTAGTCTGCCTGCAGGGTTAGTGCCTCAAGAGGACCAGGGTGTTTTTCTTGTGGATGTAACCGCTCCTGCCGGCTCACCGCTTGTGGAAACAGACAAAATAATGGCAGAGGTGGAGGAGCATGTGCTGCGGTTGGAAGAAGTGGAGAGTTATGCCAAAATTTCCGGTTTCGGTATTGTTTCCGGTACAGGTGTCAATTATGGTACGCTCGTTGTCCGCCTCAAGCCATGGGATAAGCGTGAAGGAATGGAGCATTATATTGATATGGTGATGGCAAAATTATATTACTCGTGCGAAGATATCAAGGATGCTCAGATTTTCCCCGGTCAGATGCCGCAGATACCGGGTTATGGTAACAGCGACGGTATAGACCTGCAGATGGAAGACCTGCGTGGTGGCGACATGTCGCATTTCAACGAAGTGGTGAACTCATTCCTTGCCGAGGTACAAAAGCACCCTGAGGTTCAGATGGCAATATCGCTTTACTCAGAGTCGTACCCAAAATATAAAGTGGATGTCAATGCCACCCAGTGCGACCGCGCAGGCATATCACCTGATGTGGTACTCAATACACTCGGAGCATATTGTGGTAGTGTGTATATAAGCAACTTCAACCAATATGGTAAGGTTTATCGTGTCATGGCGGGTGCCGCACCCGAATATCGTCTCGACCCCAATTCGCTTAATAATATCTTTGTCCGTATCGGCGATGAAATGGCTCCTATCGCGCAGTTTGTCACACTTACTCCTTCAGTAGGTTCTGCCACGCAGAAACGCTTCAATCTATATCAGTCGATTGCTTGCAATGTGAAGCCTAATCCCGGTTATAGTGATGGTGACGTGCAACGCGTCATTGCCGAGGTGGCCAAAGACCATCTGCCCGCAGGCTATGGCTATGAGTACGGTGGTATGAGCCGTGAGTTGGAAGCCAATAGCAAATCCAACCTCACCGCACTCATCTACCTCGTCTGCGTGCTGCTCATCTACATGATTCTCGCCTCCCTCTACGAGTCCTTCTTCATCCCGCTCGCAGTGCTACTGTCTGTCCCCTTCGGACTGATGGGCTCATTCGCCTTCTCGTGGCTCTGCGGCCAGCAGAACAACATCTACCTTCAGACAGGTGTTATCATGCTTATCGGTCTGCTCGCTAAGACAGCCATCCTTATCACGGAGTTTGCCGTGGAGAAACGTAAGCAGGGCATGCCTATCGTAGAAGCTGCTTTAAGCGCCTGTGAGGACCGTCTGCGTCCTATCCTCATGACTGTCGTGACGATGATTGCCGGTATGATTCCACTTATCATCGAGGGCGGAGCCGGCGCTAACGGCAACCGTGCACTCGCTATCGGCGTCACCGGCGGTATGGCGGTCGGCACACTTGCACTCGTCTTCGTCGTGCCGGCGTTCTATATCATCTTCCAGAAGCTGCATGAGCGCTTCCAGGGAGGAGAAGCCGCCGTAGAAGAACCTGCGGATTCCCCCAAACCGGAAATCCCCGGACCTCGGACAACATCTCGGACTCCGGTGATTGCCATCCTTGCTGTCAGCTCCTTGCTGCTTAGCAGCTGCGGAATCTTCAAGCATTACACTCCTGCAGAACAGCCGGCACGGGATAGTCTGGTCACTGCCGTCAGCGAGGCCAATTGGAAGACCTACATAGAAGACCCTGTGCTGCGCAACCTGATTGACACGGCACTCGCCAATAATGTGGACTACCGCACGCGCCAGTTAGCCATTCAGGAAGCAGACGCACGCCTACGTGCCGCAAAGTTGGGTTTCCTGCCAACGCTGGCGGTCTCTCCTGCCAACGTAGGTGTTTCAGGCACCGTTACACCCGGCAGCGGTACATCGGGCGCAGTGCTCTCATATCAGGTGCCACTCTCGCTCAACTGGGGCGGCGAAGGCTTCGGCACAATCACCAACCGCAAACGACAGGCAGAGGTTCTGCGTGAACAAGCCGAAGATAACCGCGCTGCCATGCATGCCAACCTCGTCGCTACCATAGCCAGGCTTTACACCCAGCTCCAGTTGCTCGATTACGAAGCTATCATCATGGATAGTACCGAACTCATCTGGCAACGCGTGCTGGAGGTACAACGTATTCTTGTCAGGAACGGACAGGCCTATTCGCCCTCCGTCGGACAGATGGAGGCCTCGCTCATCAATGTGCGCATCCAGCGCAAGCAACTCTCGCAGGAGATTCACTCGCTCGAACTCTCCCTCTGCCGTCTCCTCAACGAAGAGCCGCATGAGATAGCCCGCTCGCCGTGGACCAGTTATACGTTCGATACATGGACCGTAGAACCCGTTCCCGCTTCCCTGCTCAGCAACCGTGCCGATGTACGGGCTGCCGAGCGGAACGTGGCTGCAGCCTTCTATCAGACCAACATGGCAAAAGCCGCTTTCTGCCCGGCTCTCTCCCTCTCCGGCCTCATTGGCTGGACCAACAACGGCGGCATGGTTGCCAATCCTGGACAATTGCTCATGAATGCCGTTCTTGGTCTGTCGCAACCCATCTTTGCAGGTGGCAAGCTCAAAGCCAACCTCAAGATTGCCAAACTCCAGCAGGAGGAGGCTGCCAACCGCTATGTAGAGACCATGCTGCGCGCCGGAAGCGAAGTCAACGACGCCATCTTCCGCTGCCGCAATGCCCAAGAGCAGGACGAGCTCTACCAGCGCCTTCTCACCACCCAGCGGGAGTCGTATGACGGCACCTGCGAACTGATGAAAAAAGGCAAAGCCTCCTATCTTGAAGTACTCACCGCGCAGGAGAACTATCTCAAAGCACAACTCGCCGATGTCACCAACCGCTACAACGGCCTCATCAGTCTCATTGACCTCTATATCGCCCTCGGCGGAGGCACAAAATAGCCGGCTGTACAAAATAGGGTAAAAACCGTTGCCGAACACGATAACGACACAGCAACAAAAACAGGGAGCAACGGGCTGCCAACGTAACAATGTCAAGTAACACCAAACTGATATGGAAAATCCCCCTCGTTCTGACGGGCGTGGTATTGGGACTCGTTCTATTGCTGCTGATAATAGCGGCTGGTGTGATAGTCACACCCGCCGCACGGCAAGCCATATTGACGAAAGGTGTGGAGATTGCCAACCGGCAAACCGACTTTGATATTGATTTAGGCCGACTCTGTCTATCACCGTTCCACCACTCGCCGGCGGTGCTTTACCGCGCCTATAAAGGTACAGACGATTTGCCGCTGCAAGTGGAGATAGACAGCCTTTTCGTCGGTCATCGCGGGCAGGATACGTTGCTTTATACACACGCGTTGCGTCTCAACGCCAAGTTGATGACGGCCAATAAACAAGCTCCCTTTAGCAATTTTCTCTCTATCCCGATTGAGGTGGAACAACTACGCTTGGACCACACCACGTTCCACTCCGACAGCCTGATTGCGGCGGTAGGGGTAGATGTCGTTGTGGGGTTGTTGGACGTGCGTAGTCCTGAACTGATTATCGCTGAAGGCAAGTACCCGTTGCACGGCCTGAATCTCCATAATGCCCTTGTCGGGATAGATCTGCGCAACACCTCTCCCGACACCACGGCGCAAGACACCACGCCGATGCTCATGGCGTTTGACGCACCCGATGCTGAAATGCGCAACATCCGTTTCCGGCTCACGCCGATGAATATGGACATACACACGGATGCCTTGTCTGCCAACGTTCTCGCCGATGTAGGCACCAACCTGTATGACGCACGGCGCATCAACATCGGTGGATTAGGTTTCTCAATAGGCAATCTTTCCATCCCTGCAGACACTATCTACGGCAATGCCTGTGTCAATCTGGCGCACAATCTCATTACCAGTAGCGGCTTGCACGTGCGTTCCACTCAGATGGGCGCACGGGCCGACCTACAGGCGACGGAGATGAACTTGGGAACCATGCGTGTAAAGGTAACCGGCAATGCCGAGTATCAAGGCAGCAAAGCCCGTCTCCGCGCTTCGTATGATATTGACAATGAATCCTATGACGCACATGTAGATATAGAGAAAGTCAATCTCGCGCCTTTCCTCAAAGACAGCACTCCGGTCGTGCTCGCAGGTGAGATAGATGCACATGGCAAAGGTATCGACCCTCACTCGCGTGCAATGAAGAGCAAGGTCAATCTCCACCTGACAGATGCCCTATACGACAACATCAACGTGTCGGGGTTGCGGCTCAATGCCACACTGGCAAACCATGCCGTGGAGGGCACGCTGCATCTGCCCTTCTCCATGAGGAATAAAGACTTGCAGATGGCAGCCCAAACGGAACATCAGTTCCATGTGGCGGATTTTATGACGCCCGAACAGATAGCAGTGGATTACCATACGCAGATGCGCAATATCAAAGCGCAGGTGGCGGGAGAGGACTTCCAAGCACAGCAATTAGAGATGCACTTTGCTACCGACAGCACTACGGCATTGGAGTTATCAACAGATGGGTTGGCAATAGATATGGCAAGCCCGATGCACGTGATGCAATTAGTGGATGAGATACAACCGCTTTTGAACGCAGTAAAAGACTCCGCCGTGCTCAACGCCCTCACTTCGCTGCAAGATCTGACACTTTTAGACACGCTGCGTCATCTCATTCCTGACCTCACAGCGCACATTGCACTTGCCAAGGGAAGTCCCGTGCAATCAATGATAGAACAACGGGGATTAGACATCGACAAGATAGACCTGTCGCTCGCTTCCGACTCGCTCCGAACAGACTTGTCTGCATCTGCCTCCATTCCGGAGATTAGTCATCCGGAAGACAGCACAGCCCTGCGCCTGCCTGCTGCTAAAGCGGCGATGCGCGTAGCGATGACGGAAGGCAGGACGGACGCTTCTATCATAGCCGACAGTCGCCTCACGGACGGAGCGATGACTATCTATGGCCTTTGTACCGACGCTGCTTTCCGTTTGAACTTGACACGCGAACAGAACACACTCTCCGGCAACGGTCGTCTGACGCTGGACAGTATCTTCTACCAAGATGCCGAGTTGGGCAATCGTGCCATAGATTTGGCGGTAGCGTCGTCCAAGGAGTACACGCAAGCTCTGCGCGTGGATGTGAATACCGAAGATATTCCGCTGGACATCATCGACGGCTTCGTCCAACTGACGGATATCGCCCTGCACGGTGCCGTCAAAGCACATGCGGCGGTGGACGGGCTACCACGCCAAATGGACATCTCCGCCGAAGTGTTGCCGCTCGGTGTGCATGCCGAATACACGCCTTTCGAAGTAGGCCTCAGCCTCGGCGAGACACCTATCATCATGGAACACAACCATATAGACCTCAATGGTCTGCCTGTCTATGGAGCCGACAGTACGTTCATTGCTCTTACCGGTGGTCTGGACCTCGATAGTATGCGGCTGAACGTGGTGCTCGATGCGGATAGTTTTGCGCCGGTCAAGTTGACGAAAGGTGGTCCCATTCCTGTTTATGGTGATCTGGCTACGGACATCCATGGTTCGGTAACAGGGCCGCTGGATAGTATCGTGGCGGATGTGGATGTCACTATTCTGCCTACTACCGACATCACCTATCCCATTGATAAGAAAAACCTCGCACAGGTCAAACCCTACGGCACGGTCAGTGTGCGCTACAACACAGCCGACACAACGGCCAATGCACTCTCTTTAGGCGGACAAATCAACGTGGACAATGGCTTCTTACGCTATTCGCCTAAGGCATACCCCGTCATGCCGTTCCATGTGGACTCCGGCAGCCATATCGCCTTCCATGGTCCCATCGGCAGAACACAACTTGCCGTGTCCGCTTCCCAGAAAGTGAAAGCCGATGTGCAGTCAGAAGGGGAAGAGACACGCCGCGTGAATTTCACAACCGGCGTGCGGGTGGACGGTATGGTTGATTCTATCGGACTGAAGTCCATCGGTTTCTTCCTCGAAGCTCCTGACGACGAACCCATCACCCGTGAATTGGCATCGCTCGATGAAGACACGCGCGAAGGACTGGCGGCAACGCTGCTTGCCACGGGTATGTATGTGGGGGAAAGCAATGTAGCAGCACAAAAAGAAGGGTATGCACTATCCTCCATTATCAACAGCCGTATCAATGCAGCCATGGCGAACTCCAAGTTAGGCAAAGTGGTCGATATTGATTTCAGCAGTGCACAGACAGAGCATGCCGGTGGCACAACCAACGATATGAATATTGCCATCAGCAAGTCGTTCTTCAAAGACCGCTTCCGCATCACCATCGGCTCTACGTTAACGGACAATCCGGATGTCAACAAGACCAGCGGATTGCTCAGTAACCTGTCCGCTGAATATAAACTCACCAAAGACGGCAATGTGTTGTTGCGTGCTTTTGCAGAACGCGACTACAACAATGTTCTTGAAGGCGAACTCTACAAGTCTGGTCTCGGCCTCCGCGCTACCAAAGAGTGGCGGCGTCCGGAGCTCTTCCGGGGAGATAGTATCACACGCACATACAACCTCACAGGAGATTTCGGTGTGGCCTACCGCTCCAACAACAGTATCGGACCGGATGCAACACTCAAATCGTCTGTCAAGAACCTCATGGGCAGAGGAGAGACCTTCACCATCAAAGGCAACGGAGCCTATTACTGGGCACTCCACAATCGTCATCCGGGCGACCCTAAGAAAACCGACACCTACAAACTCGGAGCCAACGCCTCCCTTGTCTTCCCCTATCTGCATTGGACAGGTGATAACAATCCCGACGGTGACACCCGTTATATGCTCGGCTATCAATACGAGAATATAGCCGGTGGATACGGAGTCCATAAGATATCCGGCTCATTCACTTATTTCTTCCATTCTGATAACAGTCCCTATATCACCCACGCTTTCACGCCTTTCTCCCTCTCTGTGGTCAAGATGAATGCGGAGTCCGACAGCCTGCTTAACAAAGCCGCTGAGTATCCCCAGCTCGTCAAAGTCATTGCCGGAGACGAGTTCGTACCTGCTGTTTCTTATAACTTCATCTACAACAACTACCGATCCAAACGAGCCGTCAACTCGATGTTCGACCTCGGCATCAAAGAGTCCGGCAATCTCATCAATGCTATCTACTGCCTCTTCTCTCACGCTTGGAACGAGAAAGACAAACCCTTGGGATCCATCACCTTCAACCAGTTTGTCAAACTGACGGCGGAACTGCGCAACAAATTCAACCTTACCGACCAGGTCTCCATCGCTACGCGCCTCTATGCCGGGGCTAATATACCGCTTGGCAATTCCCTTTTCGCTCCCCTCTCCGAAGGCTTCTATGCCGGCGGACCCAACAGCATGCGCTCCGCCTCGCCGTATGCCTACGGACCGGGTAACTTCTATTCCGCCAAGTACAACCAGAACTTCTTCCATGCCGGAGATGTCAAACTCGAAGCAAACCTCGAACTCCGCTTCCCCATCGTTTGGAAACTCTATGGAGCCGCCTTCGTCGATGCCGGTAACGTCTGGAACTGGTACTCGACCGTCGATTTGTACAAAGCCGCTGGATACGAGGACTACCTCACCCGTTTGGAGATTCCCGAGACGCTCTACGACGGACTCTATAACAACCCTGAACTGGCACGCCAGATAGCCCTCGGCACGGGTGCCGGACTCCGGCTCGACCTTGACGGACTCGTCATCCGTCTGGACCTCGGCGTGGCCATACACTCGCCGTACCAGACCTTCAAATACGACAAAGAAGGCAAACCCGACATGACGCAGCCTATCCACACCTATTTCAATATTCCCTCCGCCATCGACGCTATCCGCGTCAACTTCGGCATCGGCTATCCCTTCTGAGAATAACAGAAGTTACATTCGGCTCGTTATTTACAATTATCCGAATATAACATCAACGGAAAAAAAACCACTCCCCCACTTCTCTGGAACGACATAGTTTCCCCTCTCTGTCGCCTCTCTGTCGCCCCTCTTTGACCGTCTTGTACCTGCTTTTGCGGGATTGAAAAAAATGTTGTATTTTTGCAGTTTGGAATAATAAGCAAACACACAAGTCATTCTTACAATGAAAAAATTCAACGAATACGGCAAGCTTGATCTGGCGCAAACGGCCGCCGACCTCCTTGCCCAATGGGAAAAAGAACACCTTTTCGAACAGTCGGTCAGTACGCGCGACGGCGCCCCCCGGTTTCTCTTCTTTGAAGGCCCACCCTCTGCCAACGGCATGCCCGGCATTCACCACGTGCTTGCCCGGAGCATCAAGGACACCTTCTGCCGCTACAAGACAATGCAAGGCTTTCAGGTGCACCGCAAGGCCGGTTGGGACACCCACGGTCTGCCGGTAGAATTAGGCGTGGAGAAGATGCTTGGCATCACCAAAGAGGACATAGGCAAAACTATTTCCGTCGATGAATACAATGCCGCCTGCCGCCGCGAGGTGATGAAATACACCCGCGAATGGACCAACCTCACCAAGCAGATGGGATACTGGGTGGACCTCGACAACCCCTATATCACATACGACAATAAATACATTGAGACCCTCTGGTACCTCCTTAAAGAACTCTACAAGAAAGGCTACCTCTACAAGGGCTATACCATCCAGCCTTATTCACCTGCGGCAGGAACAGGTCTCTCGTCCCACGAACTCAACCAACCCGGCTGCTACCGTGACGTCAAAGACCTCACCTGCACCGCACAGTTCCGTCTCACCGACGAGGCTCTCCTTGACGCTCTCATCGGTGAAACAAACGGCAAACCCGTCTATATCCTCGCTTGGACCACCACGCCATGGACACTGCCCTCCAACACAGCCCTCTGTGTAGGTCAGAAAATCGAATATGTGGCTGTCGAAGGCGATAACCCCTACACCAAAGAACAGGCTGTTTATATCCTTGCCTCGGCCAGACTCGCTGCCTACAGCAAAGAACTCGGCGAACAACCACGCATACTCGCGCGAATCAGCGGCGATGCCCTCGTCGGCATGCACTATCAACCGCTCTTCCCCTGGGTAAAACTGCAAAATGCTTTCCGCGTCATCCCGGGCGACTACGTGACCACAGATGATGGTACAGGCATCGTGCACATCGCCCCGACCTTCGGTGCCGATGACAAGAAAGTAGCCGATGCTGCCGGCATCCCCGGACTCTACATGCAGACCAAAGCCAATGGTCCCCGCCCAATGGTCGATTTCACCGGTAAATACTGGAAAGTCGAAGACCTTGACAACGACTGGTACAAAGCTTGTGTAAACGACGAACTCTACCGCAAATATGCAGGCCGGTGGGTCAAGAACGCCTATGACCCGCAATTCACGCCCAACGGCAAGTATGACGAAGCCGCGGCTGCCAAAGCCGAGTCTCTTGACCTCCATCTCTGCTTGGAAATGAAAGCCGACGGACGACTCTTCCGCACGGAGAAACACGTCCACTCGTATCCCCACTGCTGGAGGACCGACAAACCTGTACTCTATTATCCGCTCGACTCGTGGTTCATCCGCTCCACCAAAGCGCGCGACGAGATGATTGCCCTCAACAAAACCATCAACTGGCAGCCCGAATCCACCGGCACCGGACGCTTTGGACAATGGCTCAACAACCTCAACGACTGGAACCTCTCCCGTTCGCGTTATTGGGGCACACCGCTCCCCATCTGGCGTACCGAGGACGGCACCGAAGAAATATGTATAGGTTCCATCGCCGAATTATTCGATGAAATCGGTAAATCTGTCAAAGCTGGTTTTATGACCGCTAACCCTTGGCCGAACCACAAACCCGGCGATTACTCCAAGGAAAACTACGACCCCGCCGTCATAGACCTCCACCGCCCGTATGTGGATAACATCATCCTCGTCTCGCCCTCCGGCAAACCCATGCGCCGCGAACTGGACCTCATCGATGTGTGGTTCGACTCCGGTGCCATGCCCTACGCACAAAACCACTACCCCTTCGAGAATGCCGACGCACCACGCACTGCCGACTTCATCTCGGAAGGCGTGGACCAGACACGCGGATGGTTTTTCACCCTCCATGCCATCCACACCATGATAGAAGGCACCGTGGCATACAAAAACGTCATTTCCAATGGTCTCGTCCTCGACAAGAACGGCAACAAGATGTCCAAACGCCTCGGCAATGCCGTGGATCCCTTCGGGGCAATAGACAAGTACGGCGCGGATGCCGTCCGCTGGTATATGCTCACCAACTCTTCCCCATGGGAAAACCTTAAGTTCGACCCCGAAGGAGTCGATGAAATCCGCCGTAAGTTCTTCGGAACCCTCTATAATACCTACTCTTTCTTCGCTCTCTATGCCAATGTGGACGGCTGGTCTCCAGCGACCAAACACGATAACGAGCCGTTGGTTTACGCCGAGATAGACCTGTGGATTCTGAGCAAACTCAACTCCCTCGTCAAAGAGGTGACCGAAGCCTACGATGCCTATGAACCTACCAAAGCGGGACGCGCCATATCCGATTTCGTGCAGGACGACCTCTCCAACTGGTACGTCCGCCTTAACCGCAAGCGTTTCTGGGGAGGCAAAATGGATGCCGACAAGCAGGCTGCTTATGACACACTCTATACCTGTCTCAAGACCGTCGCACAGCTTATGGCACCTAACGCACCGTTCTATGCCGACCGCCTCTACCGCGACCTTACCGGTGGAAAGACCGTACACCTGAGCACTTGGCCAAAGGCAAATGAAAAACTGATTGACCCCACGCTGGAAGCCCAGATGCAACTTGCCCAACAGGCTACCAGCATGATTCTCGCGCTCCGCAAACGCGCCAACAAGAAAGTGCGCCAACCGCTTCAGAAAGCCGTTATTCCCGCTTCCGACGACAGGATGCGCCACAACCTCCTGCATGTGGCCGACCTCATAAAGACAGAGGTCAACATCAAGCAACTGCTTGTCGTAGGCAACGACGACCCGCAAGTGCAGCTCGTCAAGAAGATACGTCCCAATTTCAAAGTGTTGGGCAAGAAGGTGGGCAAGGACATGAAAGCTGTTGCCGCCGAGATAGGCGCCATGACGCAGGAGCAAATCCTCCGCATGGAAGCGGAAGGACGCTATCCGCTCACGACTGCCGCATATTGTCTCGTTGCAGAAGATGTGGACATTCTGACCGAAGACATGCCCGGCTGGCTTGTTGCCAACGACGGACTGCTGACCGTCGCTCTTGACATAGAAGTGACCGAACAACTCCTGCAGGAAGGCATCGCCCGTGAACTCATCAACCGCATCCAGAACCTGCGCAAGTCGGCAGGACTGGAAATCACCGACCGCATCCGCGTGGAGATAGAACGCAACGACAACGTGAATGCCGCCGTGGAGAACTACCGCGACTACATCTGTTCGCAGGTGCTGGCATACAGTTTGCAACTGGTGGAACAGACCACCGACGGCGACGTGCTTGATTTTGAAGACTTCAACGTAACTATCAACCTGAAAAAAGCATAACACAATGAAACGGATCTTGTACAGCCTCGCCACCGCCTGCCTCATGGCGGTGCTGATGACCTCCTGCAACATGTTCACCGCCCCTTCCTTCGAGGAGGATTTGCTTATCGGCAAATGGCAGAACACGGCCAACAGCGGCGAATTCTGGGTTTATACCACCGAAACCACGAACGATGGCGAGTATCAATACGGCCACACGTGGGACGAGAGCTACAACGACCCTGAGCAAGCCGTGTATGAAGAAGACCTGACTCCTTACGGCAACGGCTGGTTCAAATGGAAACTGGTGAAGAGCAGTCTGACCCAGATTCATCTGATGGAGAATGCGGGAGCGGAAATACCGAAGGTATATACCGTGACGGCACTCACTGAGACCACACTCACCTACAAGGACGACTTCAAAAAGACCTACACCTTCAAAAAGATTTCCAAATGAAACGTTTCTGGAAAATTCTGGGCATTACGCTCGGCTCGCTGGTCGGCGTGGTGTTGGCGGCAGTCTGCATTGCTGTCTATGTGGTATTCACCCCTCGGCGGCTGACCCCTATTGTACGCGATGTAGCCAACCGATATATTGCCTGCCCTCATGAGGTGGGCGAAGTGGACCTGACCTTTTTCTCCACCTTCCCCGAGTTCGGCCTGCGTGCCAAAGGGCTGTATTTGGTCAATCCGATGGAGGGCGCCCAAAGTGATACACTGCTGGCGGCTCCCGAAGTGGTGGCACGTGTGAACCTGATGCGTTTTCTGAAAGAGAATACGCTGGAGGTGCATGAACTCAGTCTGGACAAGGCGGAAGCCAACCTCTTTATCAATGCCGACGGGCAGACCAATATCGATGTTTTCGTGCTTCCCGAAGACACAACGGAAGACACCACCGCCTTCTCTCTCCCGTTCGAGCGGCTGTTGGTCGAGAGGGTAAGCATCACGGCGCAACAACTGAGTTTCCTCTCGCTGAAAGACAGCATCGAGGCACGTCTGCTGGAGACCGGCCTCACTGCTTCTGCCGACGGTCTGGACGACATCAGTCTGCAATTGGACTGCCGTTCTGTCAGCGCCACACTGGGCAGTGTGCAGTATGCCGACGGTCTGCACCTGCGTCTGAAAGCTCCCCATACTTCGCTCCGTCTGGACACCCTCGGCATCACGCTGCGCAATACCGAACTGAGCGTCAACAATTTCGGACTTACGCTGGACGGTTCTGCCGATATGCAGGGCGAAGATATCGTGCTGGATGCACAGCTCAAGACCGGCACATGGGACATCCCCTCACTGCTGTCATTGCTGCCCCAGAACATCCTTCGGCTGTTAGACGGTATTGACATTGATGCCGCGACGGCACAACTGAACGCCTCCGTTAAAGGAGTATATAACGAATCTTTGATGCCGCTTGTGGACGCTACCCTCAATCTTGACGACGGTCAAGCGGCCTATATGGAAGTGTTCCCTTACCGGCTTAGCGACATCCGTCTGCTGGCCGACGCCCACCTCGACCTCAACGAAGAACGCAACTCCGCCGTCAACATCCGCAAACTGCATGCCCGCACCGGCAAGACCGTACTCGATGCAACCGGTAGCGTAAGCGAACTGCTGGGTGATGCTCTGTGTGACCTGCAGGCCCAAGCCGATGTGAACCTGCCCGAGTTCAAACGCTATCTGGAGAGCAACGCCACCTATGCCGACCTCAAAGGTAATGCTACAGGTACGGTAGGCGCCCGCATCCGCCTTTCGGCACTGAAGAACATGCAGCTCTCCAAAGGTGTCATATGCGGCAACTTGAATCTGACAGGGTTGCATGTCGCCTATGACAGCATGCTGGTGGATATTCCAAAGACCGGCCTACAGTTCCGCATTCCCAATGCCAAACCATCCCGTCCCGCTACAGGCTGGCTGGCTGCCACACTGACGCCCGAGAGCCTTGCCTTTGAGATGATAGACCAACTGAAAGCCGATATGGGCAAGGCCACCATCCGTTTAGAGTCCAACGACATACTCGGCACAAGCAGTCTGCTTTGTGCCGTAGCAGACGTTGATGCCACGATGCTGACCGCTGCACTCGACTCAATGGGCGGCACGCTGCAACAGCCGCGCCTAAAGGCATACGCTGAATACGACACGAAGGCTGCCGACGCCATTCCTACAGTAGAAGCCGACCTCGCCTTCAACGATTTGCAGGGCTATTATGAAGACATCAACGCACATCTCACGCAGTCGCAGCTGACAGCCTCCCTCTCCGGCACCCGCAAAGACAAGAGTCAGCCACGTGCCAAAGTAACCCTTCGCACAGGCAGCGTGAAAGCCTCCGTCGGTGACGATGTAAAAGCACAGACAGGCCTTCTCAGCCTCACCGCCAATGCGCGACGTGACCCTTCGAAGGAGAACCTGCTGCTGCAATGGAACCCGCGCCTCAACATCAGTCTGACCGATGGAAGCGCCGACCTGAAAGCATTCTCCGAACATATCGAGATACCGCAAATCACGTTCGACTACTCCAACAAAGTGTTCAACATCGCTGAGAGCCGGCTCAACATCGGCAACAGCGACTTCTCGCTGCAAGGTCAGGTGCGCAACATCGGCCCCTGGCTTGACAAGAAAGGCAACCTGCAGGGCGAACTCACCTTCTCAAGCCGTCATACCGACGTGAACGAACTGATGGCTCTCTTCTCGGCCGACAGCGGCACCGAAGAAACTCCGCAAGAGGCCGAAGCGGCCAAGACGGACGACGACAAAGAGGCCAATCCCTTCCTCGTTCCGAAGGACGTGGACCTGATGCTTGTCACCGATATCCGCGAAGCTGTTGTATTTGACCAGCTCGCCCGCGACCTTGGCGGCAAACTATATGTGAAAGATGGTGTACTGGTGCTTGAAGAGATGGGCTTCATCTGCAATGCCGCCAAACTGCAACTCACAGCCATGTACAAGACCCCGCGGCGCAACCATATCTATGCCGGACTGGACTACCACATGGTGGACATCAACATCCAGGAACTGGTTAACATGATTCCGCAGATCGACACCCTCATGCCTATGCTCCGTTCGTTCCGCGGCAACGGCGAGTTCCATCTCGCTGCCGAGACGTTCCTTACAGCCAAATACGACCCCAAGTGGAGCACTGCACGAGGAGCCGTCAGCATCACCGGCAAAGACCTTGTGCTGCTTGACTCGGAAACCTTCGGCAAGATAGCCAAGATTCTCATGTTTAACCGCAAGACCGAGAATCTGGTGGACAGCATTTCCGTACAGGCTACCCTCTTCAAGAAAGAGATGGACATCTATCCTTTCTGCATGACGATGGACAAATACATGGCAGCTGTCGGCGGCCGTCATAATCTGGACATGTCGTTCAACTACCATGTCTCTCTGCTCAAACCGCTGTATATCGGCGTGGACGTGAGCGGGACGCTGGACGACCTGAAGATACGACCTGCCAAATGCCGCTATGCACAAGATTTCCGTCCCATCATCCGCCGCGATGTGGAGACGCAGAATGCCAGCCTGAAAAAACTCATCAACGCCGCCTTGAAGCGTAAGGTGACCATCCAATCCGAACAATAATCCGTAAAAAATACATACACCTATGAAAACCTTCCGCCTGGCCGTTTTGGCCCTGACAGCCGTTGTCTGCTCCAGCTGTTTGACCACACTGCTCACCGTAGCCTCCATGCCAACCCCCGCACCGGCACCTGCCAAACCTGCCACTGTGGTGGTACAGCAACCTGCCACCGTGGTAGTGACCCAACCTGTCAGCACCACCACAACCATACGTCCCCCTCACGGGGCGACAAAAACCACCACTGTGCAGGTGAATGCCGCTACCACCGACCTCTGCTTGCATCTGGACCTGCAGGCCGTAGCCGCCGCCTTTGCACAATCGTCATCGGTGGAGGAGTTTGAGATGATTCTCAACTCGTCGCGTTACATGATTTCCAACCTCGACCTCAACCGTGACGGCTTCGTGGACTACCTGCGCGTCATGGAAGTGATGAGCGGCTACAACCACGTGTTCGTCATTCAGGCCGTGCTTGCCTACAACGTGTTCCAGAACATTGCCACCCTTACGGTGGAACCCGGCTACGGCAGCACCTACTACTGCCAGATTATCGGCGAACCGTATATCTACGGCACCGCCTATATCGTTCAGCCCGTGTTTGTGAAGACTCCTCCTATTTTCACTTCCTTCGGCCACTACGGCTATACCGTATGGACCTCTCCCTACCACTGGGACTATTTCCCCACCTGGTATGCCCGTCCGAAGCCGCAATATCTGAGCCACTATCAGGCCTACGTAACCACCTATATCACCAACCACCACTATTGTCATGAGGTGACTTACGTCAATACCGTTCACTACACGAACTACGAAACGGTACGCCGCTCCGTATCGCGTGAAGACTATCGCAACCAGCACCCCGAACAGGCATTCTCTACCCGTACGGCCAACATCACCTATACGCCCGAAGGAAGCACCTCTACCCGCATCGTGCGCAATGCTTCCGATGTGCGCGGCGCCGCTCAGGCATCCACTACCAGCACCACCGGCACGCGAAAGAATGCTTCGTCTTCTTCACAGTCTGCCGCTTCGTCCAACCGCTCGGCAGCCGCTTCCCAGTCGGCATCGGCCGGCAGCCGCACTTCCACCCAGAGCACCAACAGCAGTGCACGCTCGTCAGCTGCTTCGCAATCGGCATCCTCTTCCGCCTCCTCTGCAAAAACGCAGACCGCTACTTCGGCTGCATCCCGTAGCACGGCACAACAGTCGGGCACTGCTACCGCCACCACCTCCACACGCAGCACAGCAAGCAGCAGCAAGACCGCTGCCGCTACAACCACTCCGCAGACTGCTGCCACGACACGCTCTACTGCCGCCTCTTCCACCGTTCGTTCCACTACCAGCACCACCTCGAAAGTGCGTGAGAGCGGACGCGTAACCACCACCACACGCTCCTCTTCTGCGGCATCCTCTTCACGTTCGGCATCTGCATCCTCCTCAAGCCGCAGCAGTTCAGCAACGTCTTCCTCGAATGCATCTTCAAGCCGGAGCAGTAATCGTTCAGCTGCCGCAACACGTACATCACGCTAAAACTCCCGCTATATGAAACGACTGCTTATTATTCCTGTAATGGCTGTTACACTCATGGCTTGCAACCGACAGAACCCCCTGTTGTCTGACGAGGCCACTCCGTACGGTGTGCCCGCTTTCGACAAGATTGAACTGCGTCACTATGAGCCCGCTTTCCGCGAGGCCATCCGCCAATATGAGGCCGAGATTGACGCCATCACCGGCAACCCCGAAGCCCCCTCCTTTGAGAATACCGTCGTAGCCCTTGACCGTAGCGGCGCACTGCTCAGCCGCGTGGAAGGCGCCTTCTTCAACATCCTTGAAGCCGATGGCAACGATGAGATGGATGCCATTGCCGAAAAAGTAACCCCGCTGGTGACGCAACTGAGCGACAATATCCTGCTTAATGCCGGTCTGTTCAATCGCATCAAGCAGGTTTATGCAGGACGCGACACGCTGAACCTTACCCCCGAGCAGATGCGTCTGCTCACCGAGACCTACAAGAACTTCGTCAACAATGGTGCTGACCTCAAGCCCGAACAGCAGGAACGCCTTCGGCAAATCAACCAAGAGCTCTCGCTGCTCTCGCTCAAGTTTGGTAACAACGTGGTGGCCGAAACCAACAGCATCCGCCGTTTTATCACCGATGAGGCGGAACTTGACGGTCTGCCCGAATCGGCCAAACAGGCTGCCGCCGAAGAAGCCGAAGCTGCCGGCCATCCGGGCGAATGGCTGTTCACACCCAAGCGCACCAGTTTCACCCCTGTGCTGCAATACTGCCGCAACCGCGAACTCCGCCGGCAACTTCTGATGGATTACACCATCCGCGGCAACCGCGACAACGAGAACGACAACAAGTCTGTCATCAACCAGACCATGCGTCTCCGCATCGAGAAGGCCCGGCTCTTCGGCTACAATTGCCCGGCCGACTATATCCTCAACGACTGCATGGCCAAAGACAGCCGCACTGTCAACGACTTCCTCGCCTCCGTATGGACACCTTCGCTTCAGGCGGCCCGCAGGGAAGCTGCCGCATTGCAGCAACTGCTGGACAACGACCTTCCCGGAGAGCAGCTGCAACCCTGGGACTGGTGGTACTACGCCGAGAAACTGCGGGCGGAGAAATACGCCCTCAACGAGGAAGAACTCAAGCCCTACTTCGAACTGGGCAACGTCCGTCGCGGTGTCTTCCAACTGGCAAACAGGCTCTACGGTCTTCACTTCGAGCAGCTGCACGATATGCCGGTGTATAACAAGGAGGTCGAGGTCTTCAAAGTGACCGACGCTGCCGGCAATCTGGTAGGCATCCTCTATACCGACTATTTCCCCCGTGCCGGCAAGCGCCCGGGAGCTTGGATGAACGACATCTGCTCACAGTATGTCGATGCCGACGGTATGGATCACCGTCCCGTCATCATCAATGTAGGCAACTTCAACAAGCCGACCAAAGACAATCCCTCACTCCTCTCAATGGACGATGTGGAGACACTCTTCCACGAGTTCGGCCATGCCCTGCACGGACTGCTTTCGCAAGCCACCTACAAGACGCTCTCCGGCACCAATGTTCCGCGCGACTTCGTAGAGATGCCCTCGCAATTTATGGAGAACTACTGCTATCAGCCCGAAATCATGCGCACCTATGCTTTCCACTATCAGACCGGCGAGGTGATGCCCGATTCGCTGATTGAGAAAATCAATCGCGCCGGCAAGTTCAATCAGGGTTTCGTGGAAACCGAACTGCTCTCCGCTTCCATCCTTGATATGGACTACCATTGCCTCACCACGGCCGACACCATCGATGTAAATGCTTTCGAGGCGGCCTCAATGGCACGGATGCAAATGATTCCCGAAATAATCGTGCGCTATCGCTCCACCTTCTACAACCACATCTTCACCACCGGCTATGAAGCCGGCTACTACAGCTACACCTGGTCGGCCGTGCTCGACTCTGATGCCTTCGAGGCATTCCGCGAAACAGGCGACATTCTCAATCCGGAAGTGGCGGCACGTTTCCGCCACATGCTCGAGCAAGGCGGCACACGCGATGCGCAGGAATTGTGGGAAGAGTTCCGCGGTCGCAAGGCAGACCCGCAGTATCTGCTGCGTAAGAAAGGGTTCATGTAACCCCCTGCAATGTATAATCTGCTGAAGCATATCACCGGGTTGGGATGGGTGGCTGCCATATTGCTGTCACTCCTCCTGCTCGGTTTATGGGTCCCTTCTTTCATCGCCAATCCCCTCTTGTGCGCTGTCACGTGTACGCTGGCGCTCTTCAATGCCATGCTGCTGATAGCCCTACTCTACCGCACCGGTGTTACGCGTGTACTCTCCGGAATGCCAATGGTGTGCTACCTCTGCTTGATGGGCATGATGCCCGCCCTTCACACCCTGTGGCAAAGTCAGGTAGCCGTGCTGTGCCTGCTGACAATCATCTTGCTGCTCCACCTTTCTTGGCGCAAAAACCCCGCCGTACAAGAATCTTTCGGGGCTACTCTCCTGCTTTGCGCGGCTGGCCTGTTTATGCCCGATATGCTGGTATTTGTCCCTTTGTTGTGGGGAGGGATGATGACGCAGCGCGCCTTCTCTGTCCGGACGTGGATGGCTTCGCTTACCGCTATAGCGCTGGTGGCACTCTATGGATGGATAGCTTGGCATTGGTTCGACTGGACGCTACGGCTGGCCTCGCCCTACGAAGCTTTTCTTCTCCGAAATGTAGGATTGCCTTCCGGCGAAATTATACCGGCCGCTCTGATCGTTCTTTTCGGCTTTTTTTTCGCCGTATGCGGCCTGTTGGACTACAATAGGGAGAATGTATCCGTCCAATCGCTTTTCGTTATTCTGACAGCCATTCTGCTGGTGGCCGGCATATTGATGTTCTTTCCGCCGGTGCTGTTCCCCTCTGCCGCTGCGGCAGCCGTATGCGCGACAGCCGGTCTGGCAGCCGTGTTCTTCACGTCACACCAGAGCCTCTTCGCGGGAATAAGTTTTTTGCTGTTTCTGCTTCTGCCGGTAGCCGTTACGCTGCTGCACTTTTTCGGCATCTATTGACAATCGTTTCTCGCTGCCTGTTCGGTGTCAGAACCGATAGGAGAAACTCACATGCCAGTTCCAGTCGCGTACGAAAGAACCTTGGGCCGTGGTCTGCCGGCGGGCCACGTTGTTCAAACCGAAATCATAGCCCGCTGTCAACCGGTAGCGGTCCCATTGCAGACCGCCTCCTACTCCCAATTGGAAACTGAAACGCCACAAGTCGCCCGCACCGTATTGCTCATAAGACGACGTCCGAAGCCCTTGCTGCTCAATCCAGGCGCGGGTCGCATCGCTGAGCGAAGTCTCCATATTGTCCTGACGCGCCAGACCTACCTGAAACTGCGGACCGCCATAGAACACCATGGCTAATTGCCGCCACAACTTCTGCTCGTAAGTGAGCCGGAGCGGCACCGACAAAGTGTGTTTCAGAATATGATGCTCAATATATTGCGCTCCCTGTGTACCGGTTCCTACTGCTGCAAAATGCTGTGGATTGATGCCATAGGCAAGTGCATACTGCACTCCCGTCTGCAGAGCTAAATGATACGGCAGATTCAAGTCGGCAAGTGCGCCTATTCTGCCGCCATGGAAATAGATGTCGGAAAACGACTTCCCGGGCGAGTTCTCCCATTGCTGTATATAGCCGCCCTCTATCCGCCACGACACGGAAAAACGGTAGGCGCTGTTCTCTTCCGCTGCACGGCGGGCTTCCTCAGCCTGAAAATCGATATTATTTTTACTCTCCTGCGCGCTAACAACAGGTGAAAAGAGCAACACCATCAGCAGGAAAAAGAGGTAACGATTCATCGTAATGCACTATTTTGCTGCAAAGGTAAGGCAAAATGCGGACATATCAAAATAATTGTGTAACTTTGCAACGTGCAAATCCGTACTGAAGCCATCGTCCTCCATCTGCAGCATCACTCCGACCGCATCTCGATACTGCATCTCTACACCCGCGAAAGCGGACGCATGGCCTATTTGGTGTACGGAATCAACGGAAAGCGCGCCCATGCCCAACGAGCCGCTTTGCAACCTTTTTCGCTTGTGGAGATAGAAGCCGTGCACCACGCAGGTCGCACCATGCAGCAGCTCTCAAAGGCCCATCTAAGTTATGTGCCGCAGCAGAGCGGAAGCGACATACGCCGTCGCACCGTAGGTATGTTTATGGCCGAGATTCTGCTCCGCACACTCACGCATCCGCTGGCCGACGACTATCTGTTCGCATGGCTCCGCCAGATGGTGGTTGAATTGGACACTACGCCTCATCCCGAGAACCTGCACCTGCAATTCATGACAGGACTTACCGATTTTCTGGGTATCACGCCCGACTGGGAACGGGAAGATGCCGTGCTCCAGCAGCTCGCTGACGGCGAATCGCCCGTGCTCTCCCGCCCGCAACGCCAGCAGTTGCTCGACCGTCTCTGCCGCTATTATGCCGCACAAATCGACGGTTTCCAGACACCCGCCTCCCTTGCCGTTCTCGAAGAACTGTACGACTGATTCCGCCTGCCTTTCTATTGGTCGAGTTCGCAGCGGCAGTGTTCCTGCCGGTGATATACATTCCACAAAACGGTCAGCCTTATGCCTGCCTCCCAACTGTTATATCCGCCTGTCAGACGGGTATCTGTCAGACTGTTGATTCGCAATGTCCGGTGCAGGTTGTCTTCCGACTGGGTGAACGGATTCAGGTCAACGCCGGAATAATCAGTCAGCGGCAGCTCCTGCCGGCTGCCGGCATGGATGCCGTAAACACCATACACGGCCGCACGCACCACCGTCTTCCGGCCGGCACCAAAAGACGCTCCCAACTCCACAGTCGGAGCAATGCACAGCGGC
Organism: Paludibacteraceae bacterium; assembly: GCA_017464025.1. GTDB lineage: Bacteria > Bacteroidota > Bacteroidia > Bacteroidales > Paludibacteraceae > Colicola. Next base: position 55,866 of record JAFUEI010000052.1, read on the forward strand.
CGCGAAGCAGACCTCCCTGACGTCTGGTACGCGCTTCGTTCGTAAAAGCCGTAATCCGGACGATTCGTGATATAGTCGGCGGCCCATCGCTCATACTGACCGGCCGTCTGCAAATCGGTACGGGTGGTATAGGAAGCAGACAAGGCATAGCGCAGCCGCATGCCGGCCAGAAAGTAAAACGGACTGCCGCTCTGCCAGCCGGCCATTACTGACAGCTGCCCGCTGAGGCGCGAACCGCTTTCCCGTAGCGATGAATAGGTATATACATAATCGTGTCCCTCGCCGGTGATGTCCACCGCCGGACGGGAATCGGAATAGGTATCTATACCCAACCCGTACTGCTGCCAGGAGGCTCCCAAGCCCGCTTGAAAGAGAAATCCTCGGTAGTTCAGGTCATACAGCAGCATCCCTTCTGCAGCGCCGCCAATAGCTGGACTCACGGCAGGGGCTTCCGACAGCTGCATACCGGAAACGCCACCTGCAACGGACAGACCTATATAATGGCCGGTGGGCGGAACAGCGGCAACCGTGGCGGATACAGAAAGCACCAGTATCACTGCCAAACAACGAATATCCGACGTCCTTCTCATAGCTCTTGCAGTACATTAAGATTCACCTCCTGCCCTACCACATTGTACCAGCGCTCACCCTTGCGGATATACAGACACCCTTCATACACGACCTTGTTCAGGCAGTCCGATGCCTTCAGCACTTTCTCCGCCGTAGCGCCGTCAGCCACTATCGGGCATGAACGGATTCCCGTCGTCTCACCCTCTCTAAGCAACGACACATAATAGCTGTGACCGGCATCCGAATTGTCAACGGGAATATAGGCCTGGTTGGCCCCCGCAACCGGAAGGCCGTCCCTATACCATTGATAACCCGTAAAACCGTATTCCTTGGCGGCATCGCCCAATACTCCTATCCAGCCGTTACCCTCTTTCCGCCCGAGAATCTGCACCGGATAGCCCACCTCAAGCACAACCGTGCGCTCCTCGGCCACACAGAACGGGGTGAGGAATTGCACCACAGCCGTATAATGCCCGGCTCTGATGCCTTCAGGCAGCGGGAGGATTACGTCTTCGTCCTTTGCAAAACGGTATTGCGCTTCCAGACCCGCCTGCTGTGCCGCCGCATCAGGCAGGATGCTTATGCTGTCCATCCGCCCGCTCTGCAGCACAACGTCAATGGCGGCGGACAGTCCGGCCGACGGACATACAAAGGCCGTATCCGGCAGCGCCACTTCCAACCGCGGCTCCACATAGAACTCCACCTCCGCTATACTGTCGCACGAGCAGTCCTCGCTGTAGCGATGCGGCCAACGCCCCGTATAAGTGCCCGAAGCGGTAATCGGTACCGTCTCCTTGCCGTTGAAGAACTGATAGGGCAGGTCGCGCGCACAAAGCGTGTCTTTTACGTACGATGTCTGCAGGTCGTGCACGTACAGATTGAATACGGCCACGCTGTCACAACCGCCGCCCACCGTGTAGTGGGTCGTGTCGGAGAAGGTGTTGAAATAGGTCTTGCCGTTGTAAGTGAACTGCTGCCCTTCGCACAAATGCTTGTTGAACACATATTCCTGAACGGAAATATCTTTCAGGTCAAGCCCTATAAGCAGCGAATCCTCACACTTGCGGTTGCCCATATAGGCGTATAGTTTCACGGTGTACTGCCCCCCTGCCGTCGGGTACGTATGTTTCACGTAGCGGTCGGCTGACGCGAGAACGGTGCCGTCGCCGAAGTCCCATACGAAGTCTTCCAGCTTCTGGGCCGTGACAATATCCTGGTTTACGCTCCGCTGGTCGTTATGCATCCGTACATAGCTCCGGTTTTCAAACGTAACCAAATGCTCGCAATTCACTGGCACGTCCGTATAGGCGGCCTGGGCTACGGGGAACCGGGGCAGACCGATGGCCTCCAGCTGGTAGTAACACTCCTTGTCCTCCGAAGGTTTTATCGGATTGATGACATCACATATATACAAGAACGTATCCGTCGGCTCGATGTTGAACGTCTGCTTGCGCGACAGTATGCTGCCTGGATTGTCCGCCCTGTACCAGCGGTATTCAAAGTTGTCAGGAGCCGTGAACTGGGTGTTGGCCTCCCCGCAGGTCAGGCCCTGCAGTTCGCCCGACTCACAGCCGAGCGTAAAATAGGCATAACCGTAGTGGCCGCCCTGCGCACAGTCCGTAGTGGTCAGTCGGATGGTGATGTCCTGTCCGATATAGTTGCGCAGGCTCACCGATATCTCGGTCCACTCCTTCCACAGTACATGCTCGTTGTCGCTGATGATTTCTTCCGACCAGCCTGTCATGTCGCCATACCCGCACGAAAAGTCGGCACTGCTGCACTCCTTGTCCAGCTGCGTGTTGTTCACCAGTATGTCTAACGAGAAGTGCGCCTGCTGCACCTCGGGGTGATACTGGGCCGGCGTGTTCATCACGATGGCATATTTTATCTTCAATATGTCGCTCTCCCCCTCTTCTACGTGCAGTTTGTATTCTATACGCTCCGTTTCGTTGTTGATGTCCCAGTTGCCAAGCCTTACCGATGCCAGCTCCCCGGGAGGTATCGTTTTCAGCTTGTAGTTTGTTCGCGGGTCGTATTCGTTCTGCATGTAATGAATCGTATGCCGGCTGACGATGCTGGCATAGCCGTTGTCCACATAGTTGTTGCTGTATGTCTTGCTCGGAAGCGTTGTCGTCAGGCAATTCCGCTTGTTCAGGGTCATGTAGTCTATGCAACGCACCCCTTCAAAAACGATGAACGGCGTATAGACGGCATAGGCACTCATGTCCTCCCCGCAATGCGAACGGATATAGAACGTCTGTACCCCCTCCGACATATTGTGAATCTCTAAACTCTTTTCGGTCACATGCTCATAGAAGTGCCACTTCTGCTCGTTGGCATCATAGCTGCGGACCGTATAGTAATCCGCACTGCCGTTCCAGCTCAGCGTCACCACCCCGGCGCGGGAAGTATGGCTGATGCCGCTCGGCTGCTTGCAGTCGTTGAACTCATGAATCTCTATGTTGTCCACACATCCGGAAGGAGGATAATGCTCGCCCGCACCATTGAACCATACAATCACTAATTTGGCCGGCTTTCCGTCGCTCTCGAACTGCCGCGTCGCATATTGCCACGACATGGCCTGCGTCAGGGGGATACTGTCTATCTGATAGTCCTTCAGATAGGCCGGCAGACCCGCACCGTTGCCCGAATTAAGTGTCCTGCCATCGGCGTCAGGTATCCAGAATAGATACAGCGCGTCCGAACCGGTGGGCTTGCCCAGTGCCTGCCAGTCAAAATAGAGGTTGTACTTCCCTTTGCCGAGTGTCAGCGCCCGGTAGGCCATCACCCACATTGCTTTCTCTGCATTATAGTCGGACGTTCCGCCACCATCTGCCGAGACATACAGGCCGTAATGACCGGAGGCGCTGTAGTTGCCCGGCTCCCCGATATACCACAGGTTGTTCAACTCTGCCTTGCGCTGTGCATTGGCAGCGGGGTTCAACACCCATTGCTCGCGCTCGGCTGCATCCTCAAAATCGCATACATATACCGGCCCGCCCGCCGTCAGCATCGCTGCTGCTGCAGACAGTAAGATACATATAAAGGTCCTCTTCATAGTCCGTTCGCTCTTAAAGGATTACTAATTCCACACGACGGTTGCGTGCGCGTCCCTCCTCCGTATCGTTCGTGTCAATAGGCTCCTTTTCGCCTCGTCCCTCTGCCTCTATGCGATCGGCATGTATGCCGCGGCGCACCATCTCGTCCTTCACACTGCCCGCACGGCCTTCCGACAGGCGCTGGTTGTCCTCGTCCGAACCCACCGAGTCGGTATGACCGATGATACGGATGCGCAACTCCTGATTCTCGTTCAGCAAATCGTACAGGTCCTGCAGGCCGGCTTCCGACTCAGGCAGTATCACCACCGAATTGGTGGCAAAATACAAATCATGCAGTATGATGGCCCGCTTCCGCACTATCGGCTCCAGCGTGAAGCGCTCCTCGCTGTCTGTATCCGCTATGTCAGCCGTATAGGACAGGTAGTCGGGGGCTGTGATATGTATCCGCCACGCGCCGTCCGTCGGCAGCTTTACGCTCCCGCTGCCGGCCACCGTATCGGTCTTCACCGTAGCCACGGCTTTGTCCCCTTCCCGAGGCAGAAATTCCGCCTGCGCCGCCACAAAACGGCCCGTCTTGCTGTCGCACACCACAAAACGATACACCGGCACCGGCCGCAAGCCGATGCGCACCGTGTCGTTGTCCTCTCCATGATAATGCTGTATGCCATGCTGCGGCAGATAACCGCTCTTCGAGGCATCCACCGTATATTCGCCCTCAGGCTGCCGTTTGCTAAATACCCCCCTGCCGTTGGTGCTCTTCTTGAGCGGACGGCCGCTTTCCCCCTGAATGGCCAATGCCACTCCCGACAAGGCCTTCTGCTGCTTGCTGTCATACGTATAAACCGCCATGTAGCCGTTCTGCTTCTTGGCGGCCCTCACCTTGTTCATCTGGAGTAAGGCCGTGAACTTCACGCCTACCAGCAGACTGTTCATCCTCCCGGGGGCCCAGTCCGACTGCAACAGTGAGCGTGTCTCTATCTTTTCTTCCGTCGTAGTGGCAAACACGCCCGTCTCGCCCGTCTGCCAGTTCGGCAGGCCATAGTCGGCAAACAGCGCTATACGCATACGCCACGGGCGCGCACGGTCCTCGTTCTGGTTTACCCAGTCCTGCGAAAGCAACTGGTCAAGCAGGATGCCTATCTCGGCCGAGATAGTGCCGTCCAACCCAAAACGGTTCACGCCTGTCAGACGATAGGGAGCCTCCGTGGCGCCGTGCCCCGGAATGTTCGCCCATTCATCAGCCCACGCATCAGGGTCGGTAATGGTGGTATATACGTCTCCCTCCTGACTGAACGGTGTATAGACTGTCCAGCCTATCTTGCCGCCGGCCTTGAAGTACCATTTGTCAAAACGCGCACCCAGCATCAGCGGCAGCATCACCTGCATCGGGAGCTGCTGCTCTTGCATATTGCGCAGATAATAGTTCTTCGTCTGGTTGTATTCCGACAGAGGTTGCTCATAGGGCTCCGTGAAGTTCAGTCTGTCGGCTGAAGAGAACAGGCGGAACTCCGGCCCTGCCGACAGCAGAAACTTCTTGTAGTTGTACTCATAGCCCGCGCCCAACAGCATGCCGCCGCCCCCTGTAAATTGCGAACTGCCCGTCTGCGTGCCGCCGGTCGTGAAACGGCTCCCGCTGTTTACAAGCCCCGAATAGCCTGCACCGCCGTAGAAATATACGTTATGAATGTCAAACCGCCGGGCGTTGTAGCGCTTCAGTTCCTTGGCCGTCATTGCCTTCTTTTTGCCGGACTGACGGCTGCTCTTTTGCACGCTCTTGGCGGGTGATTTCTTCTGGGTCGCGCCCTCAGCCGGCATACCGGTGCCGCACAGCAGCAACACCGTCAATAGTATGTATTTAAGGTTTCTCATTGTATCCGTATTCCTTGCGCGTTATACTTTGTTTCGCCAACGATGATTACCAGTTGCTGGTTCTCTATCATCTTGCGGGCACCGGCTGTGGCCGGCTTCTGATAAGGAGTCGGCACAAACGGACACGACTCCGTTTCCTCACCGTCAGTCGTGCTGACCACTACGCTGTATTGTGCCGACAGGTCCAGACCGCCCGCCTCATAGTAATACGACAGCGTTGCCCCGTCTATAGGCTGCCCGTTCTTCTGCCATTGGAACGTCTGCAACTGCAAACCGTCTAATTTGTCGGCCTTATATACCGACAGCACGTCCCCCCAACGCTGGAATATCATGTTGCGGCACGGACGCGTCATCTCTTCCGTATGCGTCACCACACAGCCGTAGTCATTGTAGAAGTCAAATACGAAGGTTCCGCCGTTCAGACCCGTCAGCAGGGTGTCGGCGGTCGCATGACGCTCGCCGTTCAGCATGTAATAGTCATACCCCGTTCCCGAAACACGGAACTCGCCCGTATATTCCGCATCCCCCACAATGTCTTTCATCACCACCACCGGCAGCAGGCTGTCCAGCACCGTCACCGGTATCCATATCGTGGAGTCGCAACCGAAACGGTTGGTCTTGAAACGCACGAAGTTGCCCGATGTGGTGTATTTGTAGCAGTCCCCGTCAATGCAAAGCGGCTCTTCCGCACATACCGTCGTATCCGGTAGATACACCTTGTCCTGCGGATGCAGATGCAGCGTCCAGGTGTAGGCGCTGTCGCAACCGGCCTGACTCTTCCACGCTACATGATAACTGCGCTCCTCCGCCGCATAGAATATGCTGTCCGAGTATTTGTCGCCTATCTGTATGTAGCCCCCTTGGCAGATGGTGGTGTCTATCAGGGTGTGGGTGTCGCCTATCTGCGGCACGTCAAAAAACAGGGTCGTATCGCCGTGACAGGCCCCGTCGGCAATATACGCCTGCAGCGTCGCCCAATAGCGCCCGCCCGCCTCAGGAAGTTCCAAAAGCGGATTTTCGTCGTCATAACGCAGGGTATCCGCACCGCCTAAACGGCATATCGTCCACTCGTAGTTCTCGCACTTCTCGTCATAGTGGTGCTCGCTCTTGCCGTTATATTGAGTAAAGATATGGCTGTGGTTGATTAGGCGCACCCTGTTGCGGCATTCCGACGGTTCATAACGGTACTCCGCCTCTGCCACAGGAGTACGCGGATAATTGGCCGTCGAGAGCGAGAACTGACAGTCAGGACTCTCCGTCGAGGTCAGTACACAGGTGTATGTCGTCGTGTCCGAAGGGGCAAGGGTCAGGGTCAGCGATTTGCCCCCCTGCTCCTCGGCAAGAGGTTGCATCCGGTTGTTGTACCACTGGTAGCTGAAACCTTCCGGCGCATTGATTTTTATCTCACTCTCCTCGGCACAACTGTTCGAATATATTTTGGCCGCCGCACAGCCTAACGTAAAGTAAGCATACCCGTAGTGACCGCTCTGGGCGCAGTCATAGGTGGTCAGACGGATGATGATGTCCTCCCCGTCAAACTCCTCCAGATTCAGACCTACCGTGGTCCACTCTTTCCAGCAGACAGGTATCTTCCCGCGGGTGTTTTTTCCTTCATACGTATGCCAGCCCGGAGTGGTGGCGTCGCGGTCTGCGGCAAAATACACGTAACCGCAAGTGGGGTCCACCAATTCATCGCCACGCATTATCTCCAGCTTGAAATGGGGTTGCTCTGCCTCCCTGTGCCCGGGGTCTTCCATCACGATGGCATATTTGAGCAGCAGGATGGCCGCATTGTCGGCATCCACATGAAACTTGTAGCTGATAGCCTCTGCCTCTGCACCTATGTTCCAGTTGCCTAATCTTACCGAAGCCAGCTCGCCCGGTGGTATCAGCGGAAGGGCATAGCCCGTGCGCGCATCATACATGTCGGTCTCCCAGTTCACCGAATGACGGCTGTACTGGTCGCTGTACCCGTTGTCTATCACACCTTCATACGAATACGGGTTGTTGAAACTCCCGAACTGGCACAGTGTGGTGAGTGTGTCCTCCAGATCCACATAGTCCAGGCAGTGCTTCTCCGGACAGAACACCACAAAATTGTTCAGGTAGCGCCACGCGCTCTCCACCGTATCGTTGCATATTCCCCGCACCCTGAACGTATACATGCCTTCGCTCAGGTTCTCTATTATCAGGTTCTGGCGCGTGATGTGCGTCCGGCTTATCCAACGCTCGTTGCCCGTGCGCTTGTATTCCAAGGCATATTCGGCCGCCGTCCCTGTCCAGCGCAACTCCAAGCTGTCACAGTTGATGACCGAGGCCTCCAGACTGCTCGGTATGCCGCAGTCGGCCGATGTTATCTGTATATTGTCTATGCAGGCACTCAGCGGCACCTGCAGCGTGGTGTCTGTGTTGGCGGAAGCCCAGATAAAGAACAAACGGAGCGGACGACTGCCGTTCGATGAGATGAACTGCGCACTCGACCCCGACGAGGTGATAATCTGGTTGCGCCAGCGGGTGGCATCGCTCATCGACATACACTCCGGTATGATGTATTTGCTCAGCTCCCCCGTAACGACGCTCTTCCCCGGGGCGGCCTCCATCGCCGGAAGCACGCTCACAGGGGCTATGCCGGCCCACAATCCCGCATTGCCGGTATCGCCGCCTTTGCAACGCCAGTCAAAACTGATTACGTAATAGCCTTTGGGCAGCACCATGTCCCGATAGGCGTACTGTATGTTCGGCTTCGAGCCGAAACGGGCTTCCTCACCGCCGTTGCAGCTGATGTAGAGCGCACGCTTGCCGCCGTTGTTGGTTGCTTCTCCAACCACCCATTGGTCCGTACACTCCGAAGCCTGCGCACCGGGGTTCAGCACCCAGTTGCTTATCTCGGCGGCCTCGCTCTCTTCAAAACCCAATTGGTAGGGAATACTGATGCTCTGTGCCGACAACAGCCACGTACTGCACAGCGCAACCGACAGTACGCACACCTTCCCTATGATGCCTGATATGATGTTTTTCATAGATTATTCATAGTATAATGATATTGCAAGAAGCCGGCCCCCGCCCTTCGGCAAGGGCCGGCTTCTGTCGTAGTCCGCTTAACGGACCGATGCAGCCTGCTGCACTTTCTGACCTACCACATCGTACCACTCGCCATTGCGGATGATGTAGATGTGCTCGTCAATCAGCACTTTGTCGGCTCCGTTGCCGTTGTCGCGTACAGTGCCTATGCCGGTAGGCTCGCCTACGGTTACTACCACCGTCACTTCGCCGCACGGCAGCAGCGTTATCTTCTCTTCATAGACGCCTTCTTCCGTACCTTCCGGCAGCACCTCCGTATCGTTCAGCACGAAGGGCAGCTCGTCTGTACCTATCTTGGCTTCTATCTCACCGTCGGCATTGGCTACATACAGGTTCAGCGTTATCGTGCTGTCGCAGCCGTATTCCGTCTGGCGAATCACGGTATAGGTGCCCTGACGGCTCATGCCCTCGAAGATACCGTCACCGTAGGTCTCGCCGTAGCAGATGGCAACCTGACGCACTTCCGTGCCCGCTGTCGCGTTATGTACGGTCAGTGTGGCTACGCTGTCGCAACCGATGGCCGTCTTCAGCGTGTCGGTATATACGCCGCCTTCCGTAATCTCTCCCCACTTGCCGAAGTTAACGCTCGTGCCCGGGCAGAGCCATACCTCGTCTTCCCCACGCAGCATCGGGTTCACTGTCAGCAGCAGCGTGGCGATACTGTCACAGCCGTTGGCGGCCGCAATGGTGTCCGAATAGCTGCCCGAAGTGTAGTACTGCTTGTTGCAGAACTCGAAGTAGGCACCCTGGCAGATTGTAGCCTCCGTCATCGATACGGCCGAAGGCACTACCGTCAGACTCAGTACCACCGTGCTGTCGCAACCGTTTGCACCGGTCAGCTTGCGCTTGTACTCACGGCTTGCCGCAGCGGCGATGTTGAAGTTATACTGGTCATATACGCGGCCTTCGCATACCTCACCCGTCAGACGCGTTTCGGCTGCCGGCTCTACCGTCAGCGCCATCGTTACCAAACGGTCGGTTCCATCGGCCTTGTCAGCCTTCTTGAAGGCTTCATACTCCTTGGTTCCTACGCTCAGCTCGTCGGCATCAAACTGGAAGTCCTCGTTCTCGAAGTCAACATACTGGCAGATGCTGCTGCTGTATATGTCCGTCTTGTAGCGGTTGATGCGCACGTCGCTCAAGTGCAGTTTGTTCGAACTGCCGGTCTGCGGCGACATCGTGACGAAGCATATCTGTATCAGCTTGCCGTTGTACGGGGTCAGTTCCACTGCGTACCGGCGGCCGCCCTTCACGTACGGTATCTCGTTATACACATACTTGCCGTCGCCCTTGTTCGACCATTTGGTCGTGTTCTCCTCTTTCCAGGTCTGTCCGCCGTCTTCACTGATCACTACGGCAAAGAAGTCCTCCTGATTGTCCGTCAGATTCGGAGCCTCATAGCCAAGCTCAGTGCCTGTCTGCTGTGCACTCAGGGCCAGGTCAAACGAGAGCAGGATGCTGTCGCTCACGCCGGCAAGGTCGATGTTGGGCGAATTCAGGAAGAAGGGAGCATAGCTGTTGTCGCCGAGGATGGCTGCTATGTCGGCCGGCATGCCGGGAGGATAAGGAGTCGAGGTGTTGGCCGTCATGGCGTTCTTGCCGCCCGCCAGCACATCGTTCTTTGTCAGCTGCCAGCTGCCCGAATAGCTGTCACCGCTCTCCGTAATCAGTTGGCCCTCATACAGAGCCTTGATGGTTGTTCCCAAGCCCGTGTCGCCGCTGCGGCGCTTCCAGCCTTCCGCATTGTAGCCCTTTGCACGGCTGAAGTCCTCGTTGTAGGCCAACTGGTAGGCCGTCGTCAGTTCCGCGGCTATCCAGTCGCTTATCTTGCTCTCCGAGCACAGGTGCCGTACACGGTAATAATACGTCTTGGCAGGCTCTAAGTTGGTCAACTCTATCCGGCTTTCGTTCACAGTCTTGCTCACTACCGGATTGTCGAACGTGTCGTTCAGCGCCACCTCTACTTCAAAGCTCTGCACACCCGAACTCTGCCAGCTCACAGTTGCTGACGTCGAAGTCACATCCGTTGCTCTCACACCGGTGGGACTTACGCAGAAGTCGGACGGCACAATGGCAATATCGTCTATCGACAAATAACCTGTGGCCGGTGAATTCATCGCATATACCAGCACAAGGCGTGCATCCTTTGCCGGATAGTTCTTCAGCTCGATGGTGAACTCGTCCCAATAGTTGTCCGTCCGGTCGGCCACAACCGTCGTATTGGTCACGTTTGCCGACAGGTCAACATACACCGTATCCATCGCAACAAACGTGCTGATGTCGTCGTTCGTCACGTAGCCTATGGTGATGTCGTGCGGATAGGCAGCTGTTGCGCCCGGGAATTTGCCCGATGCGTTCTCATAGTAGTGCCGTGCATAGAAGTGCAGGGCCATCGTGTCAATGCCGAAGTCCAAAGCAGGCAGCATCGACCACAAGCCGTAAACCGTGGTGCTGCTCTGCATGTACAGCGCCCATCCTTGGGTCACGTCGTCAGGATAATTGCGCGAGTAACGGTAAGCATTCGTGTTCTGCTTCGCCTGAGGCGGATAGTTGGCGGCAATCGCGAAGCGGCTGCTACCCTTCAACACACCCGTCTTCCAGCACGATGGACGGTAGTAGCGCGTCGTACCGCTCAGATAGAACTGCTCATAGTCGCTCTCTATATCCCACGATGCGGCTTCTACGCCTACCGGCTGGCAGGGCGTGGTGAACGAAATGCTCCTCCACTCGCTGCCCGTATCGCCTGAACGCGTCTGAATGTTGAAGCTGTACTCCGTATTCGGCTGCAGACCCGTTGCTTTGTACGATGTCTCGTTCACGGTGTCGCGCAACAGCACGTCATTGCCCAACTGCACTTCCACTATCCACTCGCTCTTGCTGCTCTTCCACGTCAGCACGGCCTCCGTAGGCTTCAGTTGCCCCTTGTCGGCACGGACATACGTCGGAGCCGGCACAGCGCCCTCGCGCTCTATCACCACATCATCTATATACGCCATCGTCTTGGCATTGTCCACATTGAAGGCGATATACTTGTTCTGGGTGCCGTACAGCGATACCACCACTTCTTCCCACCAGTTGCCGTCCACAAGCGTGGTCTGCGTGTTCACGGCCACCTGATGTGTGGCTATCGGGTCAAACGTCTCCGGCTCGTAGGGCGAATCCATCGTACCTATCTTGAAGTTGCGGTCGTATGTGGCAGCTGCGTAGGTTACGGTATATTTGGTCTCGGCTCCGCCCTTTGTGGTGGTCGTTCCATATACCATACGCGTCTTGAAGCGCAGCTGCAACGTGTCCTGGTCGGCATTCACCTTCGGCAGTACTGCATACGCGCCGCTCGCTGCCGTTCCGCCGATACGGAGCGAATAGTCGCCCGAATAGGCATAGCGGATGGTATTGGTGTTCGTGATGGTGTAAGGATTGTTCGTGTTCGACGCACCTAACGTGTTGCCTACCATCCAGCACGGCGTCATCTTGTTGCTTGAACCCTCAAAGTTGGCCACCTTCTCCGAGGCATCCTCGTCAAAGTCCCAACGGGCACCTTCTATCTCCACCAGACACAGCGTCTGCTCCATCATCGGACCTACCCATACCGACTGGCTCTCGCCACAGTCCGACTGCACCTCAAACTCGTAGGCCGTGCTCGGGGTCAGTCCCTCTATCGTTACCGTTGTGCTTGTCGCTGTCAGCGTGGTCTTCTCTTCTTTGCCGCTTTCGCGATAGCGGACGTTCCACTTCTCGCCGAAATCGTCTTTCCAGCGGATGGTGATGCTGTTCGTCGTGGCTCTAACGCCCGTCAGCATATCAGGTTTCACGCAGTCGGGCATCTTCTCTACCATGATGTTGTCGATATAGATGTAGCCTGCGGTTGCTAACTTGCCGCCGATACCGTCTATCGAACCTAATACTAAGTGACGGCCCGTACCCGTATAGCCGGCAAACGAAAGCAGATACGACTTCCAGCTGTCGTCATCCGACCATACAACGGTATCTAACCACGTAACTGACTGCATGAAGTCCTCATAGGGCTCCACTACGTCCGTCACACCTACTACCATCGTACGCGAACCCGTTGCATTGGCGGCTTTGTAGTTGAAACTCAACAGACCATTCAGCATCTCGTCGCTCAGCGACGGACCTATCACGTAGTTGCAGTTGTTCGTACTGCTTATCGAACCTATCTGCAAGCCCGCACCCGATGTTCCGTATTTGGCACTTGCGTAGGCTATACCCGCCATATCGGTTGTCAACGCCACAGCCGTCGTATGCGTGTTGTAATAGCGTGTCCAGCACTCCGGTGCCTGGAAGTTGGGAGGTGTCGTGCCCGACAATTTGCAGTCGTCAAAGTTATAGCTCCACGGCAACTTCGCGGATAGCGGGCAGTCGGTCGTGAAGAAACGGCCGTTCGACCATACCGACGCCTCATCGCCGTTGATGGCGCGCACGTAGTACCAGTACTTCGTCAGCGACGTCAGCCCTCCTATCGTTATCTCGTTGGACGTTGTCGTGAACGTGCCCTTTCCGTCAGCCGTTGCAGGGTCAATAGCGGTCTCTGCTATCTTCACCTCATACTTCGTGGCTTTCAGGTCTTCCCAGCCGATGGTCACAGCCGTGTCAAGCACACCCTTTACTTCCATCTCAATAGGCTCTGCCACAGCACCCGTCTTGCTGAAACTCAGGTTCTTTATGTAGGCATACTCTATCACGCCGCCGGCCTCGGTCAGGAACACAAGCCGGTTGCCGTAGTTGCCGTTATAGTCGCCGTCATACGTGTTGAAACGCACCGTATAGCGCAGAGCCTCATTGAAGCCGTAACCGGTGGCGGCAGTGAGGCCACTCACGTTCTCCAACGCAAACTTCTTCAGTATCACGGCTGTGGACAGGTCGTTCACGTCGCTCACAAGGCCTACCGAAATGGTCTTTGCTGCTGTGGCGTTCGTTCCGGCATGAGCGTCAAAACTGGCCTGATAGCCCGTCACATCGGTCTCGTTCTCGCCGAAGTTAATGGCCGGAGCAATGGCATATACGTTGTCCGATGCCGCTACGTGATAGATATACAAGCATTTATATGTTGACTGCCGCTGAATAGTCGAACTTGTGCCTACCAGCCGGCCTGTCTCCCAGCAGCTCAGAGCCGTCGTGGCCGAAAAGTCTTCCGTCCCGTATTCATCGGGGGTAACGGCGTTGCAAGCGGTCTTGAAGCTCACCATCAGCGACCATTCGCCGCGCTGTGTCTCCGAGCATACGCTCCTCACGGCTGCATAGTACGTCTGGTTGACGGCCATCCGGTCGTCATACAGCGCTATCCGGTAGTCTTCTACAATGCTGTCGATAACGATGTTCTTGTTTTGGGCAAAAGCCTGCTCTACGGTCAGGTCGTTGCCACTCAGGATAACCACTTCATATTTGCTCACCTCAAGGTTCGACCAGCTCAGTGTCGCACCGTTGGTCTGCAGCTTCTCGGCACGCAGACGCTGCACCTTGCCGCACTCGGCTAAATACTTCACCTCCACGTTGTCCACCGTGAACACATCGGCCGTCAGCGAGCGCGTCACGGCTATGTATTTGCCGCTGCCCTCATAACCCTTGAAGTTGGTGATAATCTCCTGCCAGGCCGTGGTCAGCGCATAGGCGGCCACCGTCTTGAAGGTCGAGAGGTCCTCCGGATCCGTCATGACGCCCACATACAGCGAGTCAGCCTCGTTCTTCGTGTCGGTCTTGGCCATCAGCGTCAGCTCCAGCTCTTTCAGGTTGGAGGTCTCAAACTCCGGCAATGCAAAGTAAGGAGCTGTCTCTTTCCGGAAGAAATACAGGCCGTTGCCTTCGTAGCCCGAACTGCTTACGTAGGGCGTGAACGCGTTCGAACCGCTCTTCTCAAGCGGCATGATCCAGCAGTTGGGCACGATGCCCGCTGTCGTCCGCGTCACATAGCTTTCAAACGTCTCTTTGTAGGGCAGTGCCTCCTTTTCGCTGCAAGCGGTCTTCAGCAGCTGAGGCAGCGCATTCAGCGGCTCGTCACCGCACATCGAGGCTATCGTATAATAATATTCGGTATGAGGCTGCAAGCCCGTCAGCTCCAACTTGTTGGTCTCCACTTTCTGGTCGTAGAATACACCCGTCAGCGTGTTGCCGCTTTTGCCCGTGCCTACCTTCACCTGCCACTCGCGGATGCCCGGAGCCGACCAGCTCAGCTCGGCCGTCTTGTCCGTCACCTTGCTCTCGAAGCCGTAGGCCTCCGTGCAGTTGCCCAGGGTGTCTATCTGCAGATAGTCTATATAGTACAGACCCTGCTCCGTAGTGGCCTCTGCATCCACCTGACGCATCGCTATCATGCGTCCTTTGCCCTTGTAGTTGCTCAGGCTCGTGAAGCAGCGGTCCCAGGTGGACGTGCTGGCGCCTACCTCAAAGCGGCCTAACACCTCAAACGTCGAAGCATCGTCCGGGTCGGTCATCACACCTATCTCAAGCGTCTTGCCGGCCATGCCCGCATTCCACGGGGAGATGTAGCAGCTGATGCTTATCTTGTTGAAATCCTTCTCCGGCACCATCGGCAATACCCAGTACATATTGCTCTCCACGTTGCCTTTGTATGTCCCGTGATATACCGATATCGTGGTTGTCGTCACGCGCAGCGGACGACGCCACATCGGACGCGGCGTGTAGATGCCCACCGGCACCTCATAGTCAATATGGGCGTTCGTAAAGGCTATCACCGAGTCCGCCTTGTACTGTGGCTCCGTGTCCATCTCAAAGTCAAGCGTGTAGGGGTAGGTGCTCACAAGCTCTGGCAGACGCACGCGCAGAGGTGCCGACAGCTCGCTCTTCACGCCGCCTTTCGTACTCTGCACATATATCGTCAGGAAGCGGCCCGGAGCCTTGTCAAACTTGATGGTGTTCGTCTTCCCAGTCAGCTTCTCAAAGCGGGCGAACTCCTTCTTCGGCACCGTGTTCTTCTTGGTCACGTTCACTGCATCCGATGCAATAATCACATCCCAGCTGTCCGCATCGTGCGTCTCTGCCGTGATGTCAAACGATAACGGTGTGATGTTGCTCAGCTCAATGCCGCAGGGACGTGTCGTCGCGTCAGGACGATATATCTTCACATCATCTATCGACAGATAGTTGTTCTCGTCAAAACGGCTCAGGAAAGCAATAAATTTGCCGTTGCCCGTATAGTTCTTCAGGTTCACCGTCAGATAGGAGAACGCGTAGGTGGCCGGTTCATACACCGTGTCCACCGGCACAAAGGTCTCTATGTTGGCCGGATCCGTCATCACACCTACGATGATGCCGCCTATGCCCTGGTTCAGGCGCCCTACATAATAGCCGCCCGTTGCCCAGAAGCTCACCTCCACACCCTGCAGCGTGGGCTCGTCTATCTCAGGCGTCGCGGCATACACCCAGTTCTCGCCCGGTATAACGGTTGAGATACCACCAGCACGTCCGCTGAAGATAAGAGATGTCGTGTTGTCCATGCTGTAATTGCCAAGCGAACTCGTACTCGTTCCCTGGTTGATGAACGGCAACGCCTGCATCTCCTTGTTCGTGTACAGGTCTGTCCCGCAGGTCCATCCTTTCGGTTGAGGCCATGCCGAAGCCTGATACTCAACGTTGAAATTCTCCTCGTAGGGCAGTTTCACCAAACTCGAAGTCGCAAACGCAGCCTCCGTCCAGTCGGTTATCTGCTCGCCGCAATAGCTCCTGATGTAGGCATAATACTCCGTCCCTAACGTCAGACCTGTCACCTGCTGACGGAAGTCGTCCGATACGGCCGCAAACACCACGCCCTCTGCATCGGCTGACACCTCGGCCAACTGCACCTGCGACACCACGATGTCAAACGAGTCCGCATCAAACGAACCCGTCCAGGTCAGCAACGCCTTCTCCTGCGACACTTCGCTCACCGTGATATTGGCAGGCTGGTCGCATGTCGGCAGCGAACGCACGCGGATGGCATCCAATACCACACCGTAGCCCAGGTTGTCCGAGGCCTCAAACGCTATCTGGAAAAAACTGCTCGTCGTCGAAGAGAAATACACCGTATCCTCTTTCCAACGCGTAATCTTCTCCGTATATTCCTTTGCCAACTTCCAGGCATCACCTTCCTTGTCACGGTAATACACTTTCAGCGTTTCAAAGTCGCCTGTACGCTGGGCCTGTGCATGCTTGAACACCAGTATAGGCTGGAATACGCCGCGAAGGTCTATCGCCTTCGTCACCAAACGGGTGGTGAAACCGATGGTCACATCTGTCGCATTGCGCAACGCTACACGATACTGACCGTCAGCCGCACCAACGGGATTCTTCAGGTCGCCGCTCTCCACTACCCAACTCTGTTGACCGGACACATACTCCTGTGTCCAGCCCTCAGGGAGCTGACCCGACTCAAAACTCTCGTTGAGCTTGTAGTCCGTAAACTCAACGGCAAATGCTGTTGAAGCCAATATACCCAACAGCAAAAGAAGAAATTGTCTTCTCATACTTGCTTTCTTTTATGTTTATAATTAGGGTTAGTTGTTCCGACTGGCTGCTAAATAGCGTCCGTTTGTTTACTACATGTTCCGGCATGCAGCTTTTTTATTTATACAGGGGGCACTGCTCTTTTTTTATGCCTTTTGCTTCTCCCAACGCCGCATTCTGACGGACGCTGGCTCACACTACTTCGGACCTCAAGAACGGAAAAATCAGAATCTCCGCGCAAAAGTAATGCTTTCCCGCGGAATACACAACAATGTGCTGTTATTTGCACGTTTTTTTTGACAAAAAAAGACAATCCGTAGAGATGTGCCACCGGCGCGTCTCACACCCGCATGGTCTAATTCCCCTCACACCCGCATGGTGTAATCCTCCGCCCGAATACTGCCCCCGCCGAACGGCCTTTTAATTTTTACTTTCCCCCTCCCTCCGGAGCGTCAATCGGTCGGCCGTTGAGTCGCTCACCGCCATGCGGGTCTCCACCGTCAGACTGTCTTCCGACACCTTTATATATTCATAGAAACGCTGACCGCTGATGAACACCTCTGCACGCACCGTATCCTTGGGTGCATACGTCTTCTCCGATGCATTGGTCAGCACATAGACGGGCTCATGCCGCCCTTTGCTGTCGCGCCCCGTACCGCGACGCATATAGTTGTGGTCGTGACCGCAGAACACCACATCCGCCTCGCGGAGCGTGCCGCGGAAGGTCAGCCATATCAGCGGGTTGTCGCGGCCCTTGCCTGCGCTATACACAGGATGGTGCATCATCACCACCCTCCAGCGCTCCCCTGCCTCACGCAAGGCGGCGGCCAACCATGTCTGCACCTGCGTATAGTCGGAGAACAGCGTCAAGCCGTCCGTATCTATCACTATCAGACGAAAGGCAGGAAAATCAATATAGAAACTGCGCCCCTGAAAGCGCTTCGGTCCGTTGTCCGGATTCGGGAATACGGCGGTCCACCGCGGGTCAAGCTCCTTGCGCACTCCTTTCAGATATTCATGATTGCCGGTGGCCGACACCACGGGATAGCAGGCTGTGCGCCCGTGCATCGAACGCAACCACACTTGCCAGTACATATCGGTCGGACGCTCTATCACATCGCCCGCAAAGGCCGCAAAATCCACATCGGGATGTCGCAGGAAGGCTTGGTCGAACAGCGCAGCCGAAGCGCGGCCTGTCAGGTCCTGCACGTCGCCGAACAGGAGGAAACGCGTCGTATCGGAAGCACTGACCGTCATGTTGTACCAGTCGGAGTATTCCGCACCGCTGCGGCAACGGTAAATCCATCTGCCTGCCTGCATCCAAGGCAGCACCGCCCGATAGTACACCGCCTTGCCTGCCCGCGATTCCACCATCCTGCCCACGGCCGGTACCCGCAACGTGTCGGCGGCTATACGTATCTCCACCTCCGACGGCTGCAACAGCGTGTCACAACGCCAGCTCACCACACGCTCACCCGCCGCCTTGGCACCGTAGGTCAACACCACATTGTGGGGCCGCACTGCCACAGCATAGTCCTGCTCCGGAGGATTGCCGAACCACGCTTGCCAGCGTATGATGCAGACCGTTGCCCCGCCCGCGAGCAGGACAACAGCCAGCACCATATAGATGATTTTCCGACGCACCGTCTTATCGGGCTACGGGTGAGAAAAAAAACAGATTAGAAGGGCAGGTCCGTACCGTCATCAGTTGCAGCGGCAGCTGCCTGATCGAAAGTCTGCACATTACCCACGGCCGGCTGGGCAGCGGCTACCGGTGCGGCGGCCGGCTGGGCGGCCGTCATCGGATTCTGAACGGCTACCACACCCTGCTGAACCTTCCAGGCACGAACACTGGTGTACCAACGGCCGTTGAACTCACGACTCTCAATGTCGAAGCTCACCGTCACAATCTGGTCCATCCCTACGGGGTTGGCCTTGATGCGGTCCTCGCCGAACATCTCGATGCACACTTTGCGCGGATACTGCTCCTGCGTCTCAATAATGAAACTCTGAATCTGCCAGGGGTTGCCTGTGCGGGCGCTTGTCCCCTGCTGAAGAGGAAGTATCTGGATTACTTTTCCTACTATTTCCATAAAAACAATTGTCTAAACGATTACTATTCTATTTCCTGTTCTCCGCCTTATCCTTTGATAGCGGCTACGCCGGGGAGCACCTTCCCCTCGATAGCCTCTAACAGTGCGCCGCCGCCGGTGGAGATATAGCTTACACGGTCGGCCATGCCGAACTTGTTGATGCAAGCTACGGAGTCGCCGCCGCCTATCAGCGAATAAGCGCCCTCATCGGTAGCCTTGGCGATTGCCTCAGCTATGGCACGGCTGCCGTCGGTGAAGTTGTCAAATTCAAACACGCCTGCAGGACCATTCCACAAGATGGTCTTGGCGCCGTCAATAGCCTCGGCGAAAGCCTTGCGTGTCTCGGGGCCGGCATCCATGCCTTCCCAGCCATCGGGGATATTGTTGGCCGGCACTACCTGCGTATGAGCGCTGTTGGAGAAGTCGTCTGCAGCCACGCAGTCGGTGCCAAGCACCAGGTTGACACCCTTCTCTTTGGCCTGACGGATGATATCAAGTGCCAGCTCTAACTTGTCGTCCTCACAGATGGAGTTGCCTATCTTGCCTCCCTGCGCCTTGGCAAACGTATAGGTCATGCCGCCGCACAGAATCAGGTTATCTACTTTGTCCATCAGGTTCTCGATGATACCTATCTTGGTGCTCACCTTCGAGCCGCCCATGATGGCGGTGAACGGACGGCGGATGTTGCTCAGGATGTTGTCCACAGCCTGCACTTCCTTCTCCATCAGGTAGCCGAGCATTTTGTTGTCGGCATCGAAGTAGTCGGCTATCACAGCGGTGGAAGCGTGTTTGCGGTGAGCGGTGCCGAAGGCATCGTTCACGTAGCAGTCGGCATAACTTGCCAGCGTCTTGGCAAACTCTTTCTGGCTGGCCTTCATGGCCTTCTTGGCCTCTTCGTAAGCGGGGTCTTCCTTGTCGATACCTACGGGCTTGCCTTCCTCCTCTGCATAGAAGCGCAGGTTCTCAAGCAGCAGCACCTCACCCGGCTTCAGGGCTGCGGCAGCCTCCTGGGCCTTGGCGCAGTCGGGAGCAAACTGTACGGGAGCACCCAATGCCTTGCCGACGGCCTCCTTGATCTGGCCGAGCGACATCTTCATGTTCACTTTGCCCTTCGGCTTGCCCATGTGGCTCATGATGATGAGCGCACCGCCGTCGGCGAGAATTTTCTTGAGTGTGGGCAGCGCACCGCGGATACGGGTATCATCGGTGATATTGCCGTTTTCGTCAAGCGGGACATTGAAGTCCACGCGTACAATCGCCTTCTTTCCGGCGAATTTGTAGTTGTCAATTGTCATCATATCAGTAGTGTTTTATGTTGATGTCAGTTTCGGACAATGCCGCGTCAGTAGCATACTTTATCGGTGGCAAACCGCATTTTTCCCTTGCTCGGAAGCCCCTATTCCGTCCACCTGCAAAATTACGGCAAGATTTCCAATTATGCAAATTTAATTTTCCTTGGAACAACTCACATCCGCATAGTGCAATCTCCCCTCCGCACGCTCATTCCGTACAATTCTTGCACATCTCCACTGCCTCCCGCCGCTGCACGATTGTCTTACGGAAGCGGTCAGCCTCCTCACCAAACCAAATATCCCGAAACGACTGCTCCTCAATCCGACCCAACACAAGCTCCCGCCGCTTGTCGAAGCAGCAGGGCAACACCTGCCCTTCGGCATCCACCACACAACCGCTCCACAGCCGTGCGCAACGGTTGCGGTAGGCTTTCTTGCGATGCCACTCTCCGTCCTTTCCTATGCGGTAACGCACATAGCGGCTGTCGGAAGGCAGAAGGTCGCTACCGGAGCGGAAGTCGATTATTTGGGCCGTTTTCATCGACAATTTCGTAGCCCCAAGCCGGCGGTATTCACGGCGGAAACGCTCCCACTCGTGCTCGTTGCTGCGCAGGCGAAGACACTGAAGTTCTATCTCCACGCGGCTCCCTGTACGCTCCCGCGCATCGGCCACAGCCCGCAACCCTGCCAATGCCCGCTCCAAGCTGCCGCCTGCACGGTAAACCTCATACGACGACTGCGTCAGACCGTCGATGGAAACGATGATTTTGTTTAGTCCTGCACGCAGCAGTTGCTCTGCCAGCTGAGGGGTGAGCAATTGCGCGTTAGTGGAGACGATGCTGACGATTCCACGCTCGGCCGCTTCCGCTATCAGTTCGGGCAGTTGCCGGCAGAGCAACGGCTCGCCTTGAAAGAAAAACTGCACCGTATGGAGCCTGTCGCCGGTCTGGTCAAGCAAACGGCGGAAAAGGCCGGGGCTGAGAGTATGCCGCGCCCGCCCGCCGGATGCTTGCCCGACAGGGCATTCCGCACAGCGCAGCATGCACCAGTCTGCCGGCTCCACCGATATAAACTCAGGCAGATGGCGCACCCGCACGATACCCGCACAGCTCAAGGCATAACTCAAGCGGCAACGCAGCAGATTCACTATCCGCCGCCATGTGGCATTATGCAGGTAGGCGCGTATCAGCATTATGCAGGTTGGCACATATCACCGGCAGGGTATCTTGCTCACGCGCCGCTCGTGCCGGCCTCCCTCAAAGTCGGTGCTGAAGAATGTATCCACCATCTGCAGTGCCAACTGCGGACTAACGAAGTTGGCCGGCAGACCTAATACGTTCGCATTGTTGTGCTGACGCGCCAACTGAGCGATAGGCATGTCCCAGCATAGTGCGGCACGGATGCCCTGGTGCTTGTTGGCCGTCATACAGATGCCGTTGCCGGTCGAGCAGATGGTGATACCGAAGTCATACTCACCCTGCTCTACTGCCGACGCCATCGGGTGAGCGAAATCAGGATAGTCGCAACTCTCGGTGGAGTAGCAGCCGAAGTCGTGCAACGTAGCGCCTTGCGCCTGCAAGTGCGCCATTACCTGCTGTTTGAGGTTGTAGCCAGCATGATCCGATGCCAAGGCAATACGCAATTCTGAAATAGCTTTCATATAGGTAACAATCTTATGTGATTCGTATGTGGTTAGTATGTGATTAGTATGCGATTAGTATGTGATTCAGGTGTCTTGACCGTGTTCTCCCCCTGCGTTGTCGCGTCGTGCCAAACGATGCAACAGCTTGATCTGCTGGCGGCGGGAGGTATGGCTCCAGTCGTCGGCTGTCATGCCGAGCAACTGCGGATTGGCTGCTAATTCTTCGTGGTCGCGCTGCTCGGGAGCTGTATTGTAAGGACAAGCGCGGGCACAGATATCGCAACCGT
The DNA here is from genome assembly GCA_017464025.1 of Paludibacteraceae bacterium. Taxonomy (GTDB): domain Bacteria; phylum Bacteroidota; class Bacteroidia; order Bacteroidales; family Paludibacteraceae; genus Colicola. The sequence continues at coordinate 78,216 of JAFUEI010000052.1, forward strand.
AAAGCACACCTCGTACAGCAGGGAGATACTGCTCCTCAAGCGGCTCCTTGCGCTCGATGGTGAGATAGCTCACGCACTTGCGGGCATCAAACGGATCGCTGCGCAGCGCCCCTGTAGGGCATTGTCTGACGCAACGGTCGCAGTCCGCACAGCCCTCTGCCACGTAAGGCTCACTATAGTCTGCAAGAGTTGCCTGCATGAGCAGAATGCCGATATGCACATACGAGCCCAAGCGGGGATGTATCAACTGCCTGTTACGCCCTATCCAGCCTAATCCGGCGCGCTGTGCCCAGCGCCGCTCAAGGATAGGGGCAGAATCGCAGAAGAGGTGCTGATGCTCCTGTGAGAAGGCAGAAAGGCCTGTTTCATCGGTAATCCGACGCTCCAACATGAGCAAATGCCGCTTCATTACGTCGTGGTAGTCGTTCTGCGAAAGCCCGCTCATGGCAATGCGGGGAGCACCTTCCGGCTGGCTGCACTGCTTATAGTAACTCATCACACATACTACCACCGTCTTGCAATCCGGCACTAATGCCTGCGGGTTTACCCGCTTCTCCACATTGTCGGCCATATACTGCATAGAGCCGTTGCAGCCCGCCTGCAGCCAACGCTGCAGATAGGCAGCGTCCGTATCGAGCCTCACAGCTTGGGCCGCTCCACAATCGTCGAAGCCGGCTTCCGCCGCCCACTGCCGAAGACAATTCAGCGCAAGCATTGCCCGATGGCCTGCGGGAGAGCTTCAAAGTCGTTGTAGCGACCTACGACCTCGCCCTGGCGGTTGAAGAGAAAGAGTGTAGGAAGTGCCTGCACGTTGTAGGTGCGGAAGACATTGTCATAAGGACCGTCATCGGGATAGACCGTTGTCCACGGCAGAGAGGCCACGCCGTCTTCCCATAGCAGACGGTTGCGGTCACCCGACACGCTGTATATCTCTAATCCGCGGGCATGGTAGGTGTTCCATAGTTCGCGCAGAGAGAACACATAGGCGGACGACTGCTCCATCCCGATGGCCGAGAAGTCAAGCAGAATGACACGCCCGCGCAGGTCGGACAGTTTGCGGTTTATACCCGTCTCATCGGGGAAATCGATATCAAGGAAGGCCGAAGGGGCGTCTTGAATAAACTGCTGCATACGTGCCCGGCTCTCGGTACGGCGCTCATCGCGGATGATGCCGGTCATAAGGTTATATACGGCCTTGCTGCGCTCATGGTCGGGCCTGAAAGCGTGCCAAGCGGTAGCCACAGCGGCGAAGCAGGGACGGTCGGCCGCGTCGTAAGGATTGAAGAGGAAGAGTCCGTCGTGCTGCTGGAAGAGGGCATAGTATGCCGCAAGCGAGCGAGGGTCGGACAAGATGAGGCGGCGAGCCTCGTCCTTATGCCGCATCAGGCCTTCGGGTGTAGTGCCGTTGTCGCGAAGCGAGCGGCGCAAAGCCGTCACAGCCGCGGTAGATGCAGAGCCCTCCACAGAGGCATAAGGCAGACTGTCAAGACAGGTGCGGAGCGTCAGCTCCTGGGCCGAGTCCACGGCCAACACTATCTGTCGCCGACCGAGACGCAAGCGGTAGAGTTCGGGGCAAGGCGCAGCCGGTGCTTTCAGGCAGAAGCGGCCTTCGCCCTTGAGACGCACCGAGTCAAGCCTTTCCGTTCCATTCAGGCCAAGCCGCTCAAGACACAGGGTTGAGCCTTCAGCACCCTCTACGAAGCCCTCCACGCGGAACTGCGGCTCGCGCGTACAGCCTGCCGTCACGGCAACCAGCAAAAGAGCGAACAGAAACTTCTTCATAATCGGTTGGATGTTAGGTATGAGAGAATGGGAATATTATATGTCAGCTCAGGCGGACAAGACTGGCAATGTTTTCGGCAAAGAGCTTCACGGCAATGGCGAGCAGCACGATGCCGAAGAACTTGCGGATGATGTAGATACCGTTGTCACCGAGTACACGATGAATCCAATTGGTGCACTTGAGCTCCACATAGAGGAAAATCATAAGCAACGCCACGGCAATGAGCATCTCCAGCGTGGTGTATTCCACCTGGAAAGCCACTAATGCGGTGAACACGCCCGGGCCGGCAAACAGAGGGAAGGCTAACGGCACGATGGAGGCACTGCCTTCGGGGCCGGTGTTCTTGAAAATCTCAATGTCGCAGACCATCTCCATCGCCATCAGGAAAAGCACGATGGCACCGGCTGCGGCAAACGACTTGATGTCCACACCGAGGAAGGAGAGTATCCACTCGCCGGCAAAGAGGAAACCCACCATGATGGCAAAAGCGACAAGAACCACTTTGCCTGCCTGAATCTTCTGCCCCTTGGCCTCGAGATTGAGGATGATAGGCAGACTTCCCAACGGGTCGATAATCGGGAAAAACACAATGAAAGCGCTCAACACTTTCATCAGACTGACATCCCAGCAATAGTTTGACATAACGGATAGATGTGTTTATAAGTTAGACATAAGGTCCATTCCGCCTGCAAAGATACTCCTTTTTGCATAATTATGCAACAATCGGAGAAAAACGCGTGCCGCCCTGCACAGACAGAGGGAACAACATCCGCGGACAGCTTCTGATGAAGGCTGTCCGCGGACGAATGCCGGCAGGAAGAATCTGTTTACCGCAGATAGTTCTCCCAGCGCGTGTTGCGCATGTCGCCGCTCTTGAGGAATTCCTCGTGCATAGCCGTGGCCAAGGCCAGGTTGTGAGAGGTATGGGAGCGTTTGCAGTGCTCAAGATAAGAGCGGAGCATCGGCCGGTATTCCGGCGAGACGCAGTTCTCGATGATAGTATGGGCCCTCTGAACGGGGCTCTTGCCGCGCAGGTCGGCAATACCCTGCTCCGTAATGATGACCTTCACGGAGTGCTCGGAGTGGTCAAGGTGGCTGACCATCGGCACGAAGCTGGAGATGGCGCCGCCCTTGGCGGTGGAGGGCGTTGTGAAGATGCTGATATAGGCGTTGCGCGTGAAGTCGCCGCTGCCGCCGATACCGTTCATCATCTTCGTTCCGCAGACGTGGGTGGAATTGATATTACCATATATATCGGCCTCAAGAGCGGTGTTGATGGTAATGAGTCCGAGACGGCGTGCCACCTCGGGGTTGTTGCTGATCTCCTGAGGCCGGAGCACGATGCGGCGGCGGAAGAAGTCCATGTGGTCGATGATATCCTGTAGTTTGTCGGCGCCGATGGTGAGCGAGCATCCGCTGGCAAAGGTGACCCTTCCTTCTTTCATGAGTTGCACCACGGAGTCCTGTATAACTTCGGTGTACATGGTGAAAGGCGGGATGTGCTTGTTCTCGCCTAAGGCGGCCAGCACGGCGTTGGCGATGTTGCCTACACCCGACTGGATGGGGAGGAAGGTCTTGGGGATACGCCCAGCATGCATCTCCTCTTCGAGGAAACTTGCCACGTTGGCACCGATTTTCTCGGTCGTTTCGTCCAAAGGCGAAAATTTGCCCACCTCGTTAGGGCGGTTGGTCTTGACGATGGCGACAATCTTCTTGGGGTCCACCTTGATGCAGTCGGTGCCGATGCGGTCGCCGACATGGTAAACTGGAATCTCGCGGCGCATGGGCGGGTCGGCGGGCTCGTAGATGTCGTGGATGCCACGCATGATGGGTGGCATGGCCTCGTTGAGTTCCACGATGATGTGGTCGGCCAGTCGGCAGATGGTTGGCATGATGCCCACGCCGGCGGTGGGGATGATTTCGCCGAGTTCGGTTACATCGCAGGCCTCAATGATGGCAAACTTGGGCTTGGGCAGGAAGCCGTAGCGCAACTCCTGGGCCAGCTGGCTGAGGTGCATGTCGAAATAGTGGGCATCCTGGTTGTTTAGTTCAGTGCGGAGGTCTTTGTTGCTCTGGTAGGGAGCACGGAAAGCAATAGCATGGGCGCGTGCCAGCATACCGTCGCAGCTGTCGCCCGTGCTGGCACCCGTATAGATGCCTATCTTAAACTCTTCTCCGCGTGCATGGGCCTCTTCAGCCCTCCGCGCAATGGCTGTCGGGACGTCTTTGGGAGCACCGGCGGGCGTAAAACCGCCCATACCCACTACGTCGCCGTTCTGAATGAACTTTGCAGCCTCGTCGGCTGTCATGTAGTTGTACATAGTATGAAGATTTTATGAGTTGATAGCTTTGCTCTTTGTGGCTGCAAAGGTACGGCTATTTTCCCGAATGGCAAAATACAGCCGCATCTTGTTTCCCGCCTTGCATTTCGGTTTGCGTGATTGCGCTTTTTGTTGTAATTTTGCGCCTTGTTTCCGTATGGACTTCAGGTATGACGTCATAGTGGTGGGAGCCGGCCATGCCGGTTGCGAGGCGGCCTGCACGGCCGCCCGATTGGGCAGCAAGACCCTACTTATCACTATGGATATGAATAAGATAGCGCAGATGAGCTGCAATCCGGCCATCGGCGGTATTGCCAAAGGGCAGATTGTCCGCGAGATAGATGCCCTTGGCGGACAGACGGGTATAGTGACCGACCGCTCGGCCATCCAGTTCAGGATGCTCAACCGTTCCAAGGGCCCCGCGATGTGGAGCCCCCGCAGCCAGTCGGACAGGAAACAATACATTGAACAGTGGACCCGCACACTGACCACTACAGAGCATCTTTACATCTGGCAAGACACTGTTACAGAACTCATTATCAGCAATAAACATGTTTGCGGTGTGCGCACTGCCCTCGGTGTGGAGATGCGGGCGCAGGCGGTTGTGCTGACCAACGGCACCTTCCTTGGCGGCTTGCTCCACTTCGGACCGGTGCAGCTGGCAGGCGGGCGTATAGCCGAGCCGGCCTCTTACGGTCTAACTGAACAGTTGAAATCGTACGGTTTCACCGCCGACCGCATGAAGACAGGGACCCCCTGCCGCCTTGACAAGCGGAGCATTGACTTTGCCCGTATGACCCCTCAGCCCGGGGACAGCGATAATCACCATTTCAGCTACCTGCCCGAGGTAAGAAGAACGCTCAAGCAGATGCCTTGCTGGATTACCTACACCAACGTGCAGACCCATGAGGTGCTGCGCAGTGGGTTGGACCGCAGTCCGCTGTACAACGGCCAAATCAGAAGCATCGGTCCGCGCTACTGCCCCAGCATAGAGACGAAGATTGTCACCTTTGCCGACAAGGAGCGTCACCAGCTCTTCATCGAGCCCGAGGGCGTTGACAGCAACGAGTACTACGTAAACGGCTTTTCGTCATCGCTACCGATAGACGTGCAGCTGAAGGCCCTGCATACCGTGCAGGGGCTGGAACATGCGGTGCTGTACCGTCCGGGCTATGCCATCGAGTACGACTTCTTCCACCCCACGCAGCTCCACCCTACCTTAGAGACAAAACTGATAGGCGGGCTCTTCTTTGCCGGACAGATAAACGGCACTACAGGCTATGAAGAGGCCGCGGGGCAGGGCATCGTAGCCGGCATCAACGCCCACCTGAGCTGCAACGGCACAGACCGCTTCACCCTTGCCCGCGACGAAGCCTATATAGGCGTACTCATTGACGACTTGGTAAACAAAGGCGTGGACGAGCCCTACCGGATGTTCACCTCGCGGGCGGAATACCGCATCCTGCTCCGGCAAGACAATGCCGACGTGCGCCTCACGCCGCGCAGCTATGCTATAGGGCTTGCTGGTAGTACCCGCCACGCCCTGCTGCAGACCAAGTTGCAGGCCGAAGCGGAATTGGAGGCATGGCTGGCAGCCGAGAGCGCCGTGCCGGCCCAAGTGAATAGCTGGTTGGAACATATCGGCTCGCAGCCACTCCAGCAGAAGACGCGCCTGACCGACGTACTGCTGCGTCCGGGCGTCACGTTGCAAGGGCTGGCCGAAACGGTGCCTGCCGTGGCCGAGCGCATAGCCAGCCTGCCCTGCCCTGCCGACGAGATAGCGGAGAGCACCGAAATAAACATCAAGTACAGAGGCTATATAGAGCGGGAGAAACTGGAGGCAGACAAGCTTCACAGGCTTGACGGCATTGGCATCCCTGCCGACTTCCGCTACGAAGAACTGCAATCGCTTTCTACCGAGGCCAGGCAGAAGCTCGGCCGCATACGGCCTGCCACCATCGGCCAGGCCAGCCGCATACCAGGTGTGTCGCCCAACGACATCAGTGTGCTGCTCGTGCTGATGGGAAGATAGCGCGCAAATTGTTCCACGTGAAACAATCAACATTTATCATACATGACACAGCAGGAAATAAAGGGGATCATCCGCAACGTGCCGGACTTTCCGCAGAAGGGAATTCAGTTCAAGGACCTCACCACGGCGTTTGTGCGCCCCGATTGTCTGAACTGGTTTCAGACCGAACTCACAAAAGCCTATCAAGACAAAGGAATCACAAAAGTTCTGGGTATAGAGTCGCGCGGCTTTATCATCGCACCTACTGTGGCGATGGCCCTCGGAGCAGGATTCGTACCGGTACGGAAGAAAGGCAAACTGCCAGCAGAAGTAGTGCAGCAAAGCTACCTGAAAGAGTACGGTACGGACACGATAGAGATACACAAAGACGCCCTGTCTCCGGACGATGTAGTTATGATTCACGATGACCTTTTAGCCACGGGCGGCACCATAGAGGCTGCCATCAACCTTGTCCGCAAGTTCGGCGTAAAGAAAATATATGCCAGTTTCCTGGTAGAGCTTGATGCTTTGGAAGGGCGCAAGGCTATCGGAGAAGGCGTTGAGGTGTATTCTCTAATTCACTATTAAGCACTCCGGCGATGCCTGTCTCAGCCCACATACAGCAGATTCTTTCCGCACTGCCGGAAAAGCCCGGCGTGTATCAGCACCTGAACAAGGAGGGAGAGATTATCTATGTAGGAAAGGCAAAGAACCTGAAACGGCGCGTAAGCAGCTATTTCCAGAAAGAGCACGACTCGTTCAAGACACGCCAGCTGGTGCGCCACATAGCCGACATACGCTACATCGTAGTGGACTCCGAACAGGACGCGTTTCTTTTGGAAAACAACCTCATCAAGAAGCATCAGCCCCGCTACAACATTCTGCTGAAAGACGGAAAGAGTTATCCGAGCATCTGCATCACGCGGGAGCCATACCCCCGCGTATTCAAAACGCGCAAAATCGTGAAGAGTGCAGGGGAATATTACGGGCCCTACAGTTTCGGCAACACCGTTGACCTTGTGCTGGAACTGGTGCACGAGCTCTACCCGCTGCGCACCTGCCGACTGCCACTGACCGAGGCCGGCGTCGAAGCCGGAAAATACAAACTCTGCCTGAAATATCACATTCACAGGTGTTGCGGCGTATGCGAGGCCATGAAGAGCCGCGAAGAATATCTGCAATATATTGACGAGGTAAGACAAATCATACGCGGCGATGCTCATGAGATAAGCCGCATGCTGCTGGCCAAGATGCAGCAGCTGGCCGCAGAGATGCGTTTTGAGGAGGCACAGGAACTAAAAAGGAAATATGACCTCATCGAGCGATTCAAGAGCAAGACGGTTATCACAAACACAAGTATCCGCGATACCGATGTATTCGGCTATCTGGAAGACGAGGACAACGTATATGTATCGCTCCTGCGTCTGCACAACGGCAGCATCGTGCAGGGTCAGACCATCGAATACAAACGGATGGTGGAAGAAGAAAAGGAGGAGACGCTGGGGCGTGCCGTAATGGAACTGCGGGAACAATTAGGCAGCACAACAACCGACATCATTGTGCCCTTCCAGCCCGATTTCATCGGCAAGGACATTCACGTGAGCCTGCCCACGCAGGGCGACCGCAAGCGTCTGCTGGACCTGGCGATGCAGAATGTGCACCAATACAGGCACGACCGCCTGAAGCAGTCAGACAAGCTGAATCCCGACCAGCGGGCCACCCGGATTCTAAGCGCTCTGCAGCGGGCCCTGACGCTGCCTAAAATGCCCGTTGTCATCGAAAGTTTCGACAACTCGAACCTGCAGGGCACGGCGGCCGTAGCGGGTTGTGTGGTATTCCGTATGGCGAAACCCAGCAAGAAAGACTACAAGCGTTTCAACATAAAGACCGTAGAGGGTCAGGACGACTATGCCTCAATGCGGGAGGTGGTGTATCGCCATTACAAGCGATTAGCCGATGAAAACGGCGAAATGCCGGATCTTATCATTGCCGACGGCGGCATTGGTCAGATGCATGCCATCCGCGAGGCTGTGGAGGACCAGTTGGGGCTCCATATTCCGATAGCGGGTCTGGTGAAAGACGACCGCCACCGCACGTCGTCGCTGCTGTACGGCTTTCCCCCGCAGGAGGTGCAACTGCGTCCGACCGACGAGTTGTTCCATTTCCTGACGCGCATACAGGATGAAGTGCACCGTTTTGCCATCAGTTTCCACCGCCAGCAGCGCAGCCGCCAGCAGACGCATAGCGAATTAGATGATATCGAGGGCATTGGCCCGAAATCGAAGGAAGCGCTGCTGAAAGAGTTCAAGAGCGTGGCGCGCCTGAAAGCAGCCGCTGTGGAAGAGATGGCGGCTGTAGTAGGAAACACCAGAGCAACAGCCGTTTACGAGCATTTTCACAGTAAAATAACCCCTTGAGAATCGGATATTCGGACCGCCAATGTACCCAAACGGCGGAAAATCCGACCGCTGCCAGAGCTGTTTTTTTCAGAAAGCCCTGCCGTACGAAAGAGAGAACAGGTGCAATGGCGGCCGCCATCAACGGATAGGCTGTCCGAGCAGCGTGAAAAGCCGCCGGTCTCCGGTAAGGACAAACAGCTGTCCGTTGTGCAGCAGGCGCAACACCCTGTACATTCCGCCAATACGCTGTTTCATAAGCATTTGTACGCTATGCTACAAATATTGATTTCGCAACCTTTCGTAAGTGTGGCAGTGCAGTATATAGCGACAAACAAGGATGACATTCAGTCAATACCAAAGCAGCACCCTGCCGGATGCCGGCACAGTGCTGCTTAACGTGTACGTATTCCGCCTGTCTGCCGTTTAGCCGGAGAGACAACGGGGGAATAGTTACTTGCCAAAGTAGCGTTTGAAGAGACCCTCGAAGCCGCGACCGTGGCGCGCCTCGTCTTTCGCCATCTCATGAACGGTGTCGTGAATGGCATCCAGGTTCAGGGCTTTGGCCCGTTTGGCGATGCGGAACTTGTCGGCGCAGGCTCCCTGTTCAGCCATCATACGCTTCTCCAGATTGGTCTTGGTGTCCCATACGATGTCGCCTAATAGTTCGGCAAACTTGGCGGCATGCTCGGCTTCCTCGAAGGCATACTGGCGGAAAGCGGCCGCTATCTCGGGATAACCCTCGCGGTCGGCCTGCCGTGACATGGCCAGATACATACCCACTTCGGAGCATTCGCCCGTGAAGTGCGCATTGAGGTCATGAATCATCTCTTCGTCGCAGCCTTTGGCCACGCCGACCACGTGTTCAGTGTCAAACTGAAGCTGGTCGCTTTTCACTTCCACGAATTTCTCGCGGGGCTGCTTGCACTGCGGACAACGCTCCGGGGGCTCCGGACCTTCGTGTACGTATCCGCACACGCTGCACATCCATTTCTTTTGCATAATAGTACCTGTTTTATGGTTATTGTTTCGGGGGCAAAGATACGGCTATTCCGCCGAATATGCAAATCTATTTGTGCAATTGGCAGGAATGTTGTAACTTTGTCGGCTAAAAGGTGAATTAGGGCGCATTGGGCGGCTTTGCCCGGCCGAAACGTCAGCCCGTTCGTCACGAATATGAAACGCTACAACATACTTCTTTTTTTCTGTCTGCTGTGTACAGCCCCGTTGCGGGCCCAGTACACAGGTTTGTACAGTTCGCCCGATGCCAAATATGCAGAGGGCGTGGAACTGTACATGCAGGGCCACTATGCGGCGTCAGCCCGCGTACTGGGCGAGTATAAAGGTCATACTTACCGTGAGCAGACCTCGTTTTATCTGGCAGCCGACGCCTTCGAGTTGCGCCGCAAGGATGCCCAGAAAAGTCTGCAGGCCTATCTCAAACAGAACACCTACACCCCTTATGCGTCGGAGGTGCACTTCATGCTGGGTGTGCTTCAGACCGAGCGCGGCAAGAACAAGCAGGCCGTCAAAGAGTTTGAGCAGGTGAACGAGAAAGACCTCTTCCGCCCGCATCAGGCCGATTACTTGTTTCATCGTGGCTACGCCCACCTCAAGCTCAACGAGCCGCAGCGGGCGGCAGGATGCTTCGCCCGCCTGAAAGGCATGAAGAGCCGCTACACCCTGCAGGCGCGCTACTACTACGCATTCACGCAGTACACGCTGCAGAACTACGGCAAAGCGCTGCCCGAGTTCTTGGCCATCGAGCACACGGAGGCTTACAAAGACATCGTGCCGTACTACATCATCCAAATATACTACAGCGAGGGACAGTTTGACGAGGTGTATGAGCGGGCGGAGTATCTGCTGAGCAACAACCCCGACAACCCGAACAATGCCGAGTTGCACCGTATGCTGGGCGAGATCTACTACCGCGAGGGCGAATATGACAAGACCATCGCCCACCTGAGCACCTACGAGCAGGACCAGAGCCGGCAGAAGCTGGAGCTTGTGCGCAACGACATGTATCTGCTGGGTATGGCCTACTACCAGACGGGAGAGATGCCGGGCGCGATACGCTATCTCACAAAGGTGCGCAAAGACAACGACGTCTTGTCACAGAACACGTGCTACCACTTAGGCAACGCCTACGTCCGGTCCGGACAGACGGAGCAGGCCAAGATGGCCTACAGTGCCGCAATGCGCTACCGCTTCGACGAGCGTCTGCGCGAAGAGGCAATGTACAACTACGCGCTGACCACCTACCGCTCTTCCACGGCTCTCGGCGAGAGCGTGACAGCCTTTACCGATTTCTTGGAACAATATCCCGAATCGAAATACAAAGAAACGGTGTACAACCTGCTGTGCGAGGCCTTCATGAACTCGAAGAACTATGCTTCCGCTCTGGAGGCATTGCAGCGCATCGGACGGCCGGACAAGAAGACGGAAGAGACCAAGCAGTACTTGCGCTACCAGTTGGGCTGCGACGCCTACATGCAGGGCAAGAGCGACAAAGCCGTCGAGTGGTTCAGCCAGGTGATAGACAGCGTGCCCCCCTCGCAGCAGACGAGCGCCGCCGTACAGCAGTATGTGGCAGAGAGCCGTTTCCTCAGGGCGGAGAGCGAATACCGCTTAGGCCAGTACGACAAGGCGAAAGCCGACTTAGAGGCGTTTGCAGCTCTTCCAGCCGCCGCCAAGAGCCCCAACCGCGTGCAGGCCGACTATTCGGCTGGATACGTATGTTTTGCCCAGAAAAACTACAAGGGAGCGCTCGATTATTTCCTCAAATACACCCGACAGGCCACCGAGCAGGAAGCCTCTTACAGCGATGCGCTCAACCGCATAGGCGACTGCTATTTCAACGACCGCGACTTCGTAAAGGCCGAGGCCTACTATGCTAAGGTCATCGCCCTCGGAGGTGCCGGCGCTGACTACGCGACCTTCCAGCGCGGCTACGCATTAGGACTGCTCAAGCGCTACGGCGACAAGATAAACACCCTGGAGAAGTTAGTGAAGAACTTTCCGAAATCGGACTATGCCGACGATGCGCTGTACGAGATAGCGCGTGCGGAACTGCAGCGCGACAACGACGGCGGGGCTATTGACGCCTACGAGCGCCTGCTGAAGAGTTATCCGCATTCCGGAATGGCCCGCAAGGCCGCCCTCGAGAAAGGCATGATATACTACAACCGGAAAGACTATACCCATGCCATTGAGGCCTACAAAGCCGTGATAAAGAACTATCCCGGCAGCGAAGAAGCCTATTCGGCGCTGGACGGACTGGAGGCTGCCTACGTGGAGACCGACAACGTAAGCGAATATCTGGCCTACACGAAGAGTCTGGGCCGCATCAACATGAAGACCGACAGCCGCGAGGACTCGCTGACCTATGTTGCCGCCGAGCGGCAGTATATGCTGGGCAACCATACACAGGCCGTGGCAGGTCTGAGCAAATACCTGTCGCAGTATTGTCCGGGCGGGCGCTACTGCACCATGGCGCAATACTACGTTGCCGACAGCTACTACCGGCTCGGAAAGAAGCCGGAGGCCAAGGCGGAGTTTGTCAAACTGGCCGGCATTGCAGGCAACCCGTATATGGAAGAAGCCCTGATGCGCGTGGCGGAAATCAGCTACGACGAGCAGGACTACACGACCGCACTGCAGTACTTCAAGCGGCTGCAGGTGCTCGCCGGTACGATGGAGAAGATGAACATTGCCCGGTTAGGTGTGCTTCGCTGCAGCTACGAACTGGGCGACCATGCGGGCACTGTAAACGTAGCCTCGCAGATAATAGAAGACACGGGGTCATCGCCCGCTGTAATAGCCGAAGCGCGCTACAACCGCGCCAAAGCACTGTTTGCGCTGAAAGACTATGATGCCGCTATAGGAGACCTGCAGCATACTTCCGCCGAAGTGCGCACCGCGCAGGGAGCCGAAGCCAAATATCTGTTGGCACAGTCGTGGTTCGAATTGGGCGAGCTGGACAAGGCCGAAGCCGAAGTGATGGGTTTCGCGGGCATGAACACGCAGCACCAGTACTGGCTGGCCCGCAGTTTTGTGCTATTGAGCGATATCTATGTGCGCCGCGGCGACGACTTCCAGGCAAAGCAGTATCTGCTCTCACTGCAGAGCAACTACCGTGTGGAAGACGACATACAAACCACTGTTAGACAACGGTTGCAGCAAATCGACGAACGCGAGAACGAGAAACTGAAGAACGAGGAAGACGATGATGAAGACTGAACGCATATTATCACTGGCCCTGTCCGGCATATTGTGCCTGACGGCTGCCGCCCAAACCGACTCCACCACCATCGACCGCACCGTGACGGTCGAGCGTGAGTTCAAACCCGTGATACAAAGTGCGGGCAAACTGAGTGTGAAACCGGAGGTGTACGAGCCCAAGCTCACGCCTATGGAAGTCAACTATTCCGACTACTCAGAACCTGCACAGACCGACTACAGCCTCTATCCCTTAGGCTGGTCCGAAACAACGTTCACGCAGCCCCGCCCGATGAAAGGCTTTGTGCGCGGAGGCTTCGGACATACGGCCACGCAGCTCGACTTCTACTACACGATGACCGAACGGCGCAACCTGCAACTTGACCTCCATGTCTCGCATCTGGGACAATGGGGACGCAAGACACTGGCCCGCTCTGCCCTTGGCCTCGACCTCACCAAGCGCTTCGGCAGCGGGGAATTCTATTTCGGTGTGGATGCCGCCAACATCTATCTCACGCGCTACGGACGCTATTTCCAATACACTGACCTGCAGCGCATGCAGGGCGAGTTCAAGAATCTTGACAGCTATAGCCGGTTCAGTGCCGAAGACAAGAATGCCCAGTGGGAAATCGACACCCGCATCGGCGTGCGTTCGCTGCCAGGAGCGGAACTGCAATACAAGGTGCAAACAGGCTATGAGGCCTTTGTGGCAAAAGCCAACACGGTGGAGCACACCATTCATACGGAAGGCATGTTCGAGTGGCAGCGAGAGGAGCATCATGTAGGTGCCAACCTGCTGGTGGAGAACCATCTGTACTCGTTCGACCGGGCTGCCTTTGAAACTTTCTACCTCACCCACGACAAGACGATGCGGAGCCTTGACAGCACAGCCTACCACGCCGTGAAGTTGGAACCCTATTATGCCTACGAGGGACGGCGCTTCCGCATTCATGCTGGCGTCAACCTGGACGTATGTGCCGGCAAGGGCAAAGTGTTTCTGCCTTCGCCGAAGGTGGACTTCGAGGCCAAGCTGACCAAGGACTGGTTGGCGCTGTACGGAGGAGCCGTCGGACAGTATGCCACCTCCTCCACGCGCGAGCACTTCGGCTATCTGCGCTATCTGCACGCCGAAAACGAGTTCACAACGCTGTACAACCGCACCTATACACCCGTGCAGGCCTTCCTCGGCTTCAAGCTGCGCCCGCAGCGAACACTGCTGGTGGATATCTACGCCCGCTACAGATATACCAAATATGACGTATTCTTCAGGCCCGAAGCCGTAGGAGGCCAACAGACAGGCTATTTCAACCTCGTATCCAAACCCTACCAGCAGTGGCAGATTGGCGCCCGATTCAGCTACCACTATCAGGATATCGTCAGCATCGCCCTCAACGGCTTCTACAACATCTGGAAGATGGACGACTACGCTTCCTTCAATCTGCCTGTCAACCATATCCTCGACCGCCCTACATGGGGAATCAACTTCCGCGTGGACGGCAAGATTGACAGCAAGTGGTCGCTCTATTCCGACAACCGGTTCGGCGGAGGACGCTATGCACTCGACTACTCGGGGCAGGCGGTGGCTCTGAAACCGACCATCGACCTCAACCTCGGTGTGCAATACAATGTCAACCGCTGGCTGGCATGCTATTTCCAACTGAACAACTATCTGCACCGCAAGCACGACGTGTTCTACGGCTACCAGTCGCAGGGCATCAACTTCATGCTCGGCGTAAGTTACACCTTCTGATTTTTCCGAATCCCTAACACCCCCCTACCCTATGAAACACATTGCATTCCGGTTTCTCTCCCGCATGAATATGCTGCTCGCCTCGCTGATAGCGGCACTCGGCATCGGCGGCTGCAAACAGCAAAAGACTGTTGCACCTAACAACACAACGGACGACACCAACGCACGTCCCGTGGTAAAAGCCGCAGAGGACGATGCACCGGTATGCATGTACGGGGTCCCAAATGCCCGTTTCGAGGTGAGCGGACGCGTGGAGGACACCAACCACAAGCCGCTGCAGACCCGTGTGGGCATCGGCACGATGAAAGGCGAAATCCAATATATCGTGGAGACTCAAGCCGACGGAACGTTCCGCACGGAGTTCAGCGGTTTCCCTGTACACATAGTGTATTTCACGGTGATGCTGCCCGAAGGCGAATACACGTTTGCGAAACAGCTTACCTATGGCGAACCCGTGAGTACATGGGACAGAGGTACGGCATCGGCCGACACCGTGCTGGTGGTGCCTGCCCGACGGAAAAGCGAACCGGAGATAAAAGTGAAATACGGCGTGCCTGCTACACGCTATACCGAATGAGGACACGGCTGAAGATAGCATTGGAGTTGGAGCGTCTGCGCCGACGCAACCTGAAGGTGCTGCACCCGTTGCGGCAACTCTTCTGGGAGAGCACGCTGCGCTGCAACGTCAGTTGCCGCCACTGTGGCAGCGACTGCCGCTCGGCCGTCACCACACCCGACATGCCCAAAGAAGACTTCCTGCACGTCATAGACACGGAGATTCTCCCCCATACGGACCCGCATCACCTGATGATCATCATCTCCGGCGGCGAACCCACCATGCGGCACGACCTCGAAGAGGTGGGCCGTGAGCTGCAAAAACGCGAGTTCCCGTGGGGCATGGTCACCAACGGTCTGGCCCTCACGCCGGAGCGCTTCCGTGCGTTACGGCAGGCCGGTCTGCTCTCGCTGACGGTCTCGCTGGACGGTTTTGAAGAAGACCACAATTGGATGCGCGGCAACAAACTTTCGTTCGAGAAAGCCGTGCAGGCCATACGGCTTGCCGCCGCCGACAAACGGCTGACATGGGATGTAGTCACCTGCGTCAACCGCCGCAACATCGCCTATCTGCCCCGGCTGCGCGAGTTCCTGTGGGAAACAGGCGTGCGCAACTGGCGCTTGTTCGGCATCGACCCTATGGGGCGTGCCAAGAGCGACCCCGAATTGTTGCTCACCGACGGGCAGTTCACCCGGATGCTTGATTTCATTGCGGCCGAACGCGAGGCTGGACGCCACGTAAGCTACAGCTGCGAGGGGTTCCTCGGCGATTATGAAGGCCGTGTGCGCGACCACCTGTACCAATGCGCAGCCGGCATCAGTGTGGCCTCCATTCTGATTGACGGCAGCATCTCGGCATGCACCTCCATACGCGGCAAATACTATCAAGGCAATATCTATCGCGACAGCTTCTGGCAGGTGTGGGAGAACGGGTTCCGCAACTACCGCAACCGCTCATGGATGAGGCGCATGGAGCCCTGCAACACCTGCAAGATGTGGCGCTGGTGCGAAGGCAACGGCATGCACCTGCGCGAACAGGACGGCGAACTGATGCTCTGCCATCTGCACAGGATAGTTCATTAGCTTTTTTGAAAGGATTCAACATGATGGAACCTGTTCGATTGGATGTAGAGAGTGCCGTAAGGCAGAAGCTGAAGGGGCGTTATGTACCGCGCTTCTTCATCCGCTGGCTGCGCCATATCGTGCATGAGGACACGTTCAACGACTTCTTCAAGGCGCACCCCGGCCTTACCGGCTACGATTTTATAGAAGAAGTCATCGGTCCCAACCTGCTCAACGTGACCGTTGATGTGCGCGGGCTGGACCGCCTGCCGCAGGACAGCAGTCCGCTCGTCTTTGTGAGCAACCACCCGCTCGGCGGGCTTGACGGCATGATTCTGGCCCGTATGCTGGGCGAGCACCGCCACTGGAACGTGCGCGTCATCGTCAACGACCTGCTCATGCACCTCACGCCGCTGCAGGGCATCTTCATACCCGTGAACATCTACGGGGCGCAGAGCCGTGAGGCAGCACGCTATATGGAGCAAATCTATGCCTCCGACTACGATATCCTCACCTTCCCCGCCGGCGCCTGCTCGCGCAAGATTGACGGCCGCGTGCAGGACTTGTCCTGGAAGAAGAGCTTTGTGCAGAAAGCCGTCGAGTCGGGGCGGACCGTGGTGCCTGTCCGTTTCGAAGGGCAGAACTCCCGCTTCTTCTACAACCTGGCCCTCTGGCGCAAGCGCCTCGGCATCCGATTCAATCTGGAACTGCTCTTCCTCGCCGACGAGATGTTCAAGGCCGCCGGAAGCCATTACACCGTGCATATCGGCCAACCGCTTCCTCCCTCCACCTTCGACCGCAGCCGCACCCCCCTGCAATGGGCGCAATGGGTGCGCGGCCATGTATATAACCTGAAAGACTGAGCTTTATAACAGATATGAAAGAACTGATACCTCCTGTGGAAAAGAGTCTTATCAAAAAAGAACTCACCAAACTCAATTTCATTAGGCCCACCAACAAGGCCGGCAATGAGATTTACGACATCACCGCCCACGAGGCCCCCAACACCATGCGGGAAATAGCCCGCCTGCGCGAACTGTCCTATCGGGCCGCCGGCGGAAGCAAGGGCGAAGAGATGGATATCGATGAGATGGATACCATGCCCGTACCTTACCACCAGCTTATAGTCTGGGACCCTGAGCACGAAGAAATTGTGGGCGGCTACCGCTATCTGTGGCTGCGCGATGCCACCTTGTTCGAAAACGGACAGCCCTTCATCACATCGGCCTACCTCTTCCGCTATACCGACTACTTCATGAAGCACTATATGCCCTACACCGTCGAACTGGGACGCGCCTTCGTGCAGCCGCAGTATCAGACCCGCGAGATGGGTGTGAAGGCTATCTTCGCCCTCGACAACCTGTGGGACGGCCTCGGGGCCATCGTATATAATCATCCGGAGGTGCGCTACCTGATAGGCAAGGTGACCATTTACCCCGACTACGATCCCCTGTCGCGCGACCTGCTATATGCCTATATGCGCCGCTATTGCTTCGACCGCAAAGGACTTTTCATGCCCTACGAAGCGGTTGACATCAGCTGCGAGGCACAGGAGATGGCCGACGAGCTTTTCGACGGAATCGACCCCGTGAGCAACTTCCATATCCTGCAGAAAGCCGTCAGAGCCCGCGGCACTATCATACCGCCCATGTTTTCAGCCTACCTCAACCTGACGCCCAAGCTCCACTATTTCGGCACCTCCAAAGAGCCGACGTTCTCCAATGTGTACGACTCGGGCATCATGGTCAAACTCAAAGATATATACGACGAGAAACGCAGCCGCTATATAGGTGCCTATATCGACTACATCGGCAACTTCCTTGCTGCACGCCGCAACCGCAACCGCCTGCTGCGAAAAGAACGGCAGGAGCGCGAGAAACGCGAAAAGAACGGTGAACAATAAAACTGCAGCCATCCGCAAAACAACTGAAACATCATGCATATCCGTATCCTCTCTCCTTCAGGTGCCATCGAGCCGCACTATATCGACCGTGCAGCGGAAGTATTGGGCCGGTGGGGACACAGCGTAACTGTCGCCCCGCACGCCAAGGCCCGCTACGGCCGTTTCGCCGGAACGGAGAACGAGCGGCTGGAGGACCTCAATGCCGCCATTGCTGACTCCGCAGTGGATGCCGTGCTCTGCTCGCGGGGAGGCTACGGACTGGCACAGATCATCGACCGCATCGACTTGCCGCAAGGCTGCCGGAAGCTCTTTATCGGCTTTTCCGACATCACATGCCTGCACAACCTGTGCGCTACACGCGGCATACCGTCCGTGCACAGCATCATGTGCAAGCATCTGGCCACGCTGCCCGAAACGTCCCGCCCGGTGCAGCAGCTTAAGGCCCTGCTGGGCGGCGCACCGCTCCACTATACGATGCCTGCGCATCCGCTCTCGCAGCAGGGTAGGGCGGAGGGTATGCTCCGCGGAGGCAACCTCTCCGTGCTCTACGGACTGCAGGCCACTCCCTATGCCGCCATCCCCAATGGAAGCATCCTCTTTATAGAAGATATCGGCGAAAGGCACTACCACATCGACCGTATGATGCAAAACCTGCGCCTATCCGGCGTGCTGGCCGGGCTCAACGGACTGGTGGTCGGACAGTTTGCCGACTGCGACGACGACCCGCTCATGCAGCAGACCCTCCTGCAGACCATACTGGCGGCCGTAAGCGGCTACCGCTATCCCGTGCTCTTCGGATTCCCCGCAGGACATGTGGAGCACAATATGCCCTTGCTGCTCAATCATCCATGCACGATACAAACAACCGGCGATACTGCCGTTTTTACACAACCACCCTTATGAGACATCTCTTTCTGACGCTTCTGCTTTCCGCTTCCTGCCTGCTGCAGGCCCAGGTGAGCGACATCCTCGGCGACTGGCTTACGGTGGACGACGCCACGGGCGACAACTATGCCGTCGTACGCATCTATCAGGCCGACAACGGCAAATACTACGGCCGCATTATAGAAATGCTCTTTCCGGATACGGAGGACATGCGCTGTGCTGCCTGCAAGGAGGCCGACCACGACCAGCCCATTCTCGGCATGGTCATCATACGCGATATGGAGGCCAAGGGCGACTGCCTCACTGGCGGACGCGTCCTCGACCCCAACAACGGCAAGTTCTACCATGGCCGCATCACCTGCGAGAAGGGCCGGCTCTGTCTGCGCGGCTCGCTCGACCGCGCCGGACTGCTCGGCCGAAACCAGTATTGGAAACGCCGCTGACAAACCGCGAAAAACAGCCGCCAATTACGATACATACACGATAGATATACGATAGATACACGATAGATACACGATAGATACACGATAGATAAAGCTACTATGGTGCAGCCACGATGGGACATACAGCAATTGACAGGCGAGCATGAGAGCGTGCGTGACCGGTTAGCCGGACAGTTGCACATCAGCAAGGTCTCTGCTTCGCTGCTTGTGCAGCGCGGACTGACCACACCCGAAGCGGCACGTGCCTTCATCGCACCGCGGTTGGAGGCGCTGCACGACCCCTTCCTGATGCGTGACATGGACAAAGCCGTCAGCCGTCTGCGCCGGGCCGTGGAAAATGGCGAGCGCATCCTTGTCTATGGTGACTACGACGTGGACGGCACCACAGCCGTAGCCCTCGTATTCTCCTTCCTGAGCCGGCTGCCTGAATATGCCGACGGCCGGGCCGCGGCTCTGCTGGACTACTACATCCCCGACCGCTATCAGGAAGGTTACGGCATTTCGTTCCGCGGCGTGGATTATGCGGCTGAAACGGGCTCCACGCTCATTATTGCCCTTGACTGCGGCATCCGCAGCGTGGACAAAGTGGATTACGCCCGCAGCAAAGGCATCGACTTCATCATCTGCGACCACCACCTGCCGGGAGCCGATATACCGTCAGCCGTTGCCGTACTGGATGCCAAACGTGCTGACAGCACTTACCCGTATGCCGAATTATGCGGATGCGGCGTGGGCTTCAAGCTCGTACAGGCCTACATACAGCAATGCGGTCTGCCCTCCTCGCTGCTGGAGCCCCTGTTAGAGCCGGTGGCCATGGCCATTGCTTCGGATATAGTACCTGTCACGGGCGAGAACCGCATTCTGGCCTACTATGGGCTGAAGCGTATCAATCGCGCGCCCTCCGTCGGCTTGGAGAGCCTGCTGCGCGTGGCCGGCATTGAGCAGGGCAAGGTGGGCATGGGCGACCTTGTGTACAAGATAGGTCCCCGCATCAATGCCTGCGGCCGGCTCAAATCAGGACGCGATGCCGTGCGGCTGCTGGTCACGACCGACCCCGAGGAAGCACAGCAGATGAGCAGCAGCATCAACGAAAACAACCAGGCCCGCAAAGACCTTGACCACGACATCACCGAGGCTGCTGTGGCCCAACTGAAAGCCGACCCGCACAACGAAGAACGCAAGACGACCGTTGTATGTGGAAAGGACTGGCACAAGGGCGTGGTAGGCATCGTGGCTTCCAGGCTGACCGAACAATGGTATCGTCCCACCATCGTCCTGACCGAGACCGACGGCATTGCCAGCGGGTCGGCCCGCTCGGTGGGCGGATTCGACATCTATAGCGCCATCGACTCGTGCAGCGACCTGCTGACCAACTTCGGCGGTCATGTGTTCGCCGCCGGCTTATCCATGAAATCGGAGAACGTCCCTCTCTTCAAAGAACGCTTCGAAGCCTACGTAGCCGCCCATATCCTGCCCGAGCAACTTCAACCCGTCATCCGTGTGGAGGCAGAAATATGCTTTGCCGACATCACAGCGCAGTTCTTCAATATCCTGCGCCATCTGGAGCCGTTCGGACCGGGCAACCCCTGTCCCGTATTCGTTACGCGCAACGTGTGCAACTATCGCTACACCAAGCGTGTAGGCAAGCAGGGCGAGCACCTGCGCTTAGACGTGACCGACCGCACGGGCGCCCTTTCGGGCATCGCCTTTGGGCGCGGCAACCTGGCTATTGACCTGATGAACGGCCGCAATGCTGACCTATGCTACGAGTTGCACCCCAACACCTTCAACGGCAACACCACTATCCAAATGATGGTGCAGGACATCGTGATGCTGCCTGAATCTTCCGCCTCCTGCACCCCTACCGCCCCATGATGAAGACCCACACCTATATCCTCTTATTGACAGTCACTATGCTGGCAGCCTGCGGCACCCATGCCGAAAAACGCGAGCAGCGCTGGCTGGCAGCCGAACAACCCGAAGTGACGCTCTACGAACGTCAGACCGTGAACGGAAAGAAACTCAAGGAAGAGCGTTTAGCCGCTGTAGCCACAGCCCTGCGCGGTAGCGAAGTGACTGCCTTTCCCTCTGAACGGCTGAAACTGGGCGACCTGCGCTATATACAGATTCGCTATGGCAAGAAGCGCTATTATGTGCTGACATCGCAACTGACCGACGACCCGCAACAGGCTGTGCAGGAACGGTTCATGTACTGCCGCACCCCTGCCAGCGTGGTTGACGATACGCTTACATCGCATATCTGCTTGCTCGCGCAGAAGGGCGAAGCCTATCCTGTTGCCGGCTACGACCGCATGCTGCCCGACGGCCGCGTAAACCGATATCGCATACGCATTGCCGACACGTGCGGGTATGTCTATGCCAAGTATATGGTACGCACCGAGGACGAAGCGCTGGCCCGCTATATGCCGGAACTATACGATAGCATACACAGCCGCGTTCGCAACACCTTCGGCGGCGGTGAGGCCATAGGCTGCGACTTCTACCCTGTGGACAAACCCCATTTTGCCGACAATCCGATGCCGGAAGCCGTATATAGCCTGTATCTCAACATCTCGCCTGCCGTCATCAGCCGCATTGACTCATTCATTGACCTGGCCCGTCAGACGCATATCAACGCCTTCGTACTTGACATGAAGGATAACGAATGTCCTGCCTACAAGGCGGAGACTTTCGAGCGCTATTCGCCCACCAACTATAAATGGGGCGGGGCAGGCAAACTGCAGATGTATGAGTACGCTGTACGACGTCTGAAACAAGAGGGTTTCTACGTGATAGGCCGTATCACCTGCTTCAAAGACACCTATTTCGTACGTGACCATCCCGAATGTGCCATCACGGAGCGCAGTTCCGGCCAGCCTTTCTTCCACAACAAGGCCCACTGGCCCAGCGCTTACGACCGCCGCGTATGGCAGTTCAATGTAGAACTGGCCAAAGAGTGTGTCCGGCGGTTCGGACTCAACGAAATCAACTTCGACTACGTGCGTTTCCCTGACAAGATGCAGAGCGTGGAGTCCGCCATCGACTACCACAACACCTACGGCGAAAGCAAGGTGCAGGCTATCCAGCGTTTCGTACAATACGCCTGCGACGAGATACACGCCCTGGGTGCCTATGTGTCCATCGATGTGTTCGGCGAGACCACCAACAAGGGTTACACCACTCCCTACGGACAATACTGGCCTGCGTTGAGCAATGTCGCCGACGTGATGTGCGGCATGCCCTATCCCGACCATTTTGCCAACGGCTATGGCGGCATTCAGAAGCCCTGGAACAACCCGTACCGCACACTGAACACATGGGGGCGCAATGCACAGTCGCGCCAGCAGGAATGTCCTACACCTGCTGTAGTACGCACGTGGGTACAGGCCTACCACGTCATGCATTTTGTGGACCCAAACGGCATTGACTATAACGGCGAAAACATAGCACGGGAGATACGCGGGTTATACGATGCAGGATGCACAGGCGGTTATATCACCTGGCTGAGCAACTCGTCGCTGGCACACTACCGCAAGAAGGCCGATGCTTTCCGGCCGGACTATTTAGAGGAGTGGAAAGCCCGTCAGGACAGCATCCGTCAGGCCGCCGTTTTGGAGAATCAGGAAAAAGCAGTACCTTTGCAGCAATGATAAGTCTGAATATAGAAACATCTACCGATGTCTGCTCGGCGGCGCTGACAGAAGACGGAAACGTACTGGCAGCCCACTTCAGCAAGGACGGCAACCATGCACGGCAGTTGCCTGTGTTTATAGATGACATTCTTGCTTTTGCACGCAGGGAAAAACTGATGCCCGAAGCAGTAGCCATCAGCGAAGGTCCGGGCAGTTATACCGGTCTGCGTATCGGAACCGCCACCGCCAAAGGATTGTGCTACGGTTTGGGAATTCCCCTCATTGCACTGCCTACTCTTCGGGTGCTCTGCGAGGCTGTACCCGCCGAAGCCGGGACACTACGCTGTCCGATGATTGATGCCCGCCGCATGGAGGTTTATTGCGCCCTTTTCGCTGACAACGGGGATATACTGGCCGGCACAGAAGCCAAGGTAATAGATTCCACTTCTTTTGCCGACCGGCTGGCCCGCGGACCTGTCGTATTCTTCGGCAACGGTGCCGCCAAATGCAAGACACTTATCACCTCGGAAAATGCCCGTTTTATAGATGACATCCTGCCTGATGCCGCCAATATGGGCAAACTTGCCGCCGAAGCTTTTGCCAAAGGCCGGTTTGCCGACATAGCCTATTTTGACCCCTTCTATCTAAAAGAATTTCAGGCTACGGTAAGCCATAAAGCACAAGATGTGCTCAACCGCCCCCGATGAAGTCCTTCTGCCCCATATGCCCATTGCTTGCGACGTTGCTGCCGATCCTGCTGCTCTCCTGCTCCACACAGAAGAACACACGGGCTACGCGTGCCTACCACGCCATGACGACACGCTATAACATCTATTTCAACGGAAACAATGCGTTTCAAGAAGGCCTCAACGCCATCAATCAGGCTAATCAGGATGATTATTCGACCGTGCTGCCGCTCTATCCCGTCAGCAACCACGAGGCAGCTAAGGCATCCGGCTCACAGATGGACCGCACCATTGAGAAATGCCGCAAATGTATAAAACTCCATTCTATAAAGAGCAAACCAAAACCCGACCCAAAACGCCGCAATGACCCGAAATACAAGCTTTTCATGCAGCAGGAAGAATATAATCCCCGTATGGGCGATGCCTGGCTGCTACTGGGCAAGGCCGAGTTCCATAAAGGCGATTTTCTGGGTTCGGTAGGTACTTTCAATTACATCATCCGACACTATCAGACCGACAAGGATATGGTGGCACAGTGTCAGCTATGGGTAGTGCGTGCCTATGCCGAGATGGAATGGCTCTATGAAGCGGAAGAACTGCTTCAAAAAGTAAATCAGGACGATCTTTCGCGCCGGCATGCAGCCCTTTATTCCGCTACGACAGCCGACCTGCGGCTGAAAAACGGCCAATATCGCGAGGCACTGCCTTTTGTAAAACTGGCACTTTCCGATGAGAAAGGCGTTCAGAAGACGCGGTTTCACTATATTATAGGCCAACTGGCGGAACTGCAGGCCGACCGTGATGGCGCTCTGGCAGCCTACAAGCGCGTCAACAACCTCAACCCGTCTGCCGAGATGGACTTCAATGCCCGTCTGAGGCGCACCATCCTTTCCTCCGACACGCGTTCCCTGAAAAAGATGGCACGCCAGTACAAAAACAAAGACCGTTTAGACTATATTTACGGCGCTCTCGGCGACATTGCCCTTCAGAAAGGGGATACAGCCGCTGCATTGGAAAATTATGCCTTAGCGGCCGAAAAAAGCACACAGGGCGGTATGCAGAAGGCCGCCGTACTGGTCCGTGCCGGTGATATCCGCTATGAACGATGCGACTACGCCGGTGCTTCGCCTTGCTATACAGAAGCATCTTCCATACTGCCCGCCACCCATGCCGACTACCCGCGTGTAAAACGCCGTGCAGAGACCTTGGACCTGCTGATTGCCGAAACCGGAACCATCAACTTGCAGGACAGTCTGCAACGACTTAGCTACATGACGGAGGAAGAGCAGTTAGCCGTAGCAGAGAAAATTATCGCCGATTTGGAGAAAGCGGAAAAAGAAGCAGCCGAGAAGGCCGCACAAGCTGCACGTGATGCAGCCAACGACCAAGGACTGCAAAGCGTCAACACACAGAACATGATAGGCGGAACCGGAGGCAACGGCGAGTGGTATTTCTACAATCCGCAACTCATCCGCCAGGGCCGCCAGGACTTCAACCGTCGCTGGGGCCAGCGCACGCTGGAAGACAACTGGCGCCGTGCCATCAAAAGTGTCAGTTCTTCCTTTGGCGGAGCTCTTGCACCGGACGAAGCCAGTGCAGATTCGTTAGCTACTGATTCAGTGGGGAGCAACGCCGTGCAACTGGTTACTGATGTAAAAAATCCACAATACTATCTTCAGCAGATTCCACGCACGGAAGCTGAACTTGCGGCATCAGACTCGCTGATTGCGACAGCACTTTACAACCTTGTATTCATTTATCATGACAAAGTGGAAGATCCGGCTCTGACAGCTGAAACCATCAGCGAAATGGAGCGACGTTTCCCCACAGACCAGCGACTGGCAGAAGTGTGGTTTATGCAGTATCTAACCTGCCTCAAGCAGGAAAACACGAAAGGTGCGGAACTATGGAGACGGAAGATTCTGCAGAACTTCCCAAACAGCCGTCAGGCACAAATTGTAGGCGACCCTAACTATTTTGAACGTCTCGGCCGCATGCAACAGGAACAGGACTCACTTTACGAAGCCGCCTATACAGCTTATCGCCATAGCGATTTTTCTACGGTAAAACAAGCACGCAGTTATGCCGAAGAGGCTTTCCCTCTCAGTCCGCTCATGCCCCGTTTTCTTTTCCTTGACGCCGTGGCGGCAGCGCGTACAGAGAATCAGGAAGCCTTTATAAACCGCTTGCGCGGGCTTGTGGAACGTTATCCGGAAAGCGAACCTGGTGCGATGGCAAAAGATATGCTAGCCATGATGAATCAGGGAATGGAGAGCCAGACAGGCGACAATTCATCTTTGCTAGACAAGAGGGCTCAACAGCAGGAAGATATAGACAGTACATTGCTGGAAAAAAACTTCTCCGCCGACCGAACACAACGTACTTTTGTCATGCTGGCTGTCAAAAGCAACGAACAGACACTCAACAAGCTGCTCTATGAAGTGGCGCTCTTCAACTTTTCCCAGTTTCTCATCAAGGATTTCGACCTGAAAATTATGCCGCAGTTCTATCTCGGTACGGGAGCTTTGCAGGTGTCGGGATTTGAGACCTATGACGAAGCCTTGTGGTATAGTTCCCTAATGAAAGACGATGCCGGACTGCAACGGCTTTTTTCAGAACTCGGCGTGGACGTGATACGCATTAGCGAAGATAATTTGCCTCTGCTGAACACCCGCTTTACGTTGGAAGAATACCGTAGTTTTCAGAAGGAGAATAATCTGGAATAATCAAGGATGATAGAACGACTGCTCCAAAATGAGTTGTGCATCGGGTTCGGCCATCAGTTGGCAGAGTGTAACTTCAGGATTATGGTTCATATAACTTTCAGCTATACGCCAACCTATCCACGTACCAAGACGTGCAGGAGCCTCCTGCGAAATCTCTGACGTAAAAGGTCCATCGTTAAGATAGGAG
The DNA here is from genome assembly GCA_017464025.1 of Paludibacteraceae bacterium. Taxonomy (GTDB): domain Bacteria; phylum Bacteroidota; class Bacteroidia; order Bacteroidales; family Paludibacteraceae; genus Colicola. Next base: position 104,777 of record JAFUEI010000052.1, read on the forward strand.
GTAAGTACAGGACTATCGGTCTTGAAAAGATCGTGCTTATCGACCATCATTCTCCACACGGCTGCCTCATTGCGTTCAGCCCATTGCCATTGCTCCTGCGTATATCCCATCACTTCCCAAGCCGGTTCGTCTGGCAGCAGGAGTGAAAGCAGAAACATGATTTTTCCGCGGTAAAGCATATTCTCGAGCAGACGGCTTTGCGTACTCGTATAAGGCAGATAGCGGAACAGACAAGCCGATATTACGTCGGCCGGAATACATTCCGGCCTCATGGTCTGCATCTGATAGCGGTGAACAACTCCGTTGTAAAGCGGATAATCACTTCCAAGATACATATCGGTACCCACAGCCACACGGTTATCATCCCAGAAAAAGAGTGATGCATTGAAACCGGTGACAACAAAAGTAATTTCCGGTACGGGAAAGTCGGCATAAAGATATTTCATTCTGCCGAAAGCCTGCGCCAATTCATTACGAATGGGATCAATATCTGCAAACGTTCGCATCACACAATCGTTCGTCTGTCTGAAGCCGTATGTTGTATCACCCAGAAAAGCCTGCACAGCTTCACAAAGCAATGCTGTATCAGCAATGGGAATACCTATTATATCATCTGAAAAGACAGACATAAAATCGGGATACTGCACAAACAAGTGGCTTATACCCGAACAATCAGCCTCATATGAGAGTGATATAAGAGCACTGTCAAAACGCACGATAGAAGGCATCTGAGGCGTTATATCAGCCGGAAAATAACGTCTGCCGCTATGACAGCCGGCCAACAAGACAACAGACAATATGAGCAGAAAGCGTTTCATTAACTCATCTGCAGCATACGCTGTATGGGCAACAAGGCAAGACGCGCTGTATCTTCATCAACCATTATTTCGTTGGTTTCATCCTTCAGACAGCGGTATAGTTTTTCAAGCGTATTAAGCCGCATATATTCACACTCGTTGCAAGCACAAGGCAACGGAGTACCATTTTCAGTAAGTTCGGAAGCCTCAGGCGGAACAGGAATAAACTGTTTTTCCGGACAAGCCTGCTGCATTTTGTGCAGAATACCCGACTCCGTAGCAATAATAAATGTATTCTGCTCAGGATGATTCTTTACATATCCTAATAGAGCCTGCGTAGAACCCACTACATCGGCTAATTGGAGTAATACTTGTTTGCATTCCGGATGAGCAAGCACCTTCGCATCAGAATACTTATTTTTCAGTGATATAAGCGCCTCAACAGAGAAACGGCTATGAACATGGCAAGCACCGTTCCACAGTTCCATCTGCCGGCCTGTGATGCTGTTGATATAGTTGCCGAGATTACGGTCGGGTCCGAACAGCAGCTTCTCGTTTTCAGGCAGTTTGTTTACAATCTTCAACGCATTTCCAGAGGTAACGACTATATCGGTAAGAGCCTTCACAGCGGCAGAAGTGTTTACATAACTTATTACTTTATAATCAGGATGTTCTTTCTTCCATAGAGTAAGATCCTCCGCTTTGCAGGAATCAGCCAGCGAACAGCCTGCATTCATGTCGGGAACCAGCACCTTCTTGTCGGGACAAATTATTTTGGCTGTTTCTCCCATAAAATGAACACCACAGAGAACTATTACCGATGCATCGGTCTGCGCCGCCTGCCGGGCCAACGCAAGACTATCGCCGATAAAATCGGCTATGTCCTGTATATCGGGTATTTGATAATAGTGCGCCATGATGACAGCGTTCTTTTCACGACGCAAACGGTTGATTTCGGAGATGAGTTGTTCTTTTTCCATAGATAGAAACAATTCGGCAGATAACCGATATTTATATAATAGTTAATTTATAGAAAAATATATTGATTATATAGAGTTCATTTTGTGGATAACTTAATGAAGATGCTATTCAACAGCGTATTGCATGTGTTGATAATTATATTAAAAAGACAGGTTGCTGTGGAAGAATTTTAAGATTGCACAATACGTAAAAAGTTATCAACATATTTAACGGAAGTTATCAACAGGAGACGTTTATAGCCATTTCTTAAGTCGGAAGATGAGCAGGACGAGGAGGGTGAAAATAATCATAAGACCGATGGCAAACGGATAACCAAGGGTCCAATGAAGTTCGGGCATGAAATCGAAGTTCATGCCGTACATAGATGCAATAAGGGTAGGGGGAAGGAAGATTACGTTGACAACTGTAAATATCTTGATTATTTTGTTTTGTTCGATATTTACAAGACCGAGGAAAGTGTCTTGCAGATAGTCAAGACGGTCGAAGCCGAACCGTGTATATTCGAAGAGTGAATTAATATCCTTGATAATCATGGTCAGGCGTGGTTGGAGGTCTTTCGGGAAGAAATCGCATTTGAGGACATTGCTTATAACGCGCTGTTTATCCATGATGTTTTGACGGATGATAGTTACTTTTTCCTGCAGGTCCTTGATTTGAATAAGAATATCTTCATCCACGTGATCGCTGGCATTATTGATTTCGGTAGATAGTTGTGTGATGAGGTCAGTAGTATCCTCAATCATATCGGCATCATATTCTACACGGGTTTCCATAAGGGCTACAAAAACATGGTAGCCACTTGGAAAGTTGCGCGTATTGACGAACATCTTCTTTACGGTATCGTTGAACGTACCAAGTTCGTCGTCACGCACGGTAACGAGTACGCCGTTCTTTATAATGAAGTTGACAGGACAAGTTTCGAATGTATCTTTCAGGAAGTTGGAGTTGGCTACAATACTGTCATCAGTCTGCATATAGCGGCTTGACATCTCGATTTCCTCCATTTCTTCGTCTTCCTGGATATATATCTTGAGGAATTGCTCAAGTTCGGTTTCGACCTCTTCCTTTACATCCATGAGGTCAATCCAGATGATGTCTTTCTTCTCAATTTTCTGCAGGATATCCAGGTTTTTGGCTATTTTTACCTTTTCGCTTTCTTTATAGAATATTCTCAGTTCTGACATAGGTTTTGCTCTATTAAGTTTGTTAGACTTGTAAATTCCTCCACGCTTAGTTGTTCTGGCCGTTTTTTGAAGAGTTCGGTTTCTAACAGCGGATTGCCTTTTCCGAGTAGTGGCATAAGCGAATTTCGCATTTGCTTGCGGCGCTGGTTGAAGGCTGTTTTGACCACTTGGCGGAAGAGCGTTTCATTGCACGGAAGTTGTGTACGCTTGTTACGGGTAAAACGCACTACCGCCGATTTGACTTTTGGAGGAGGGTCGAAAACATGTTCGTGAACAGTGAAGAGATATTCTATATTATACCAAGCCTGCATAAGGACAGACAATATTCCGTAGGCTTTCGATTCGGGACGTGCGGCAAGACGCTCTGCCACTTCTTTCTGAATCATGCCGGAGCAACAGGGAATACGGTCTTTATAATCAAGTACTTTAAAGAATATCTGCGATGAGATATTATAGGGATAATTTCCAATAATGCAGAATTCACCCTGCGGATAAAGCACATTCAAATCGAGGCGGAGAAAATCACCTTGGATGAGATGCAGTTCAGGAAAATTGACAATAAGATAGTCAACCGACTCACGGTCCAACTCGACTGCTGTAAGTTCTATATGCGGATTGCGGAGCAGAAACTGTGTAAGAACACCTGTTCCCGGTCCTACTTCAAGCACCCGCATCCTATCGGATGAGAATACGAGACTGTCGGCTATTTGTTGGGCAACACCCAGATCCCGCAGGAAGTGCTGACCCAGCGCTTTCTTGGCTCGAACTTGTTGCATCCGCGTGATAGTCCATATATAAATAGATTGGTTTGACTTTTTTGCATACTTACGGAAAAAGCCGTAACTTTGCAGCTGCAAAAGTAGTATAAATATTTGACTTGTGCAAACATTAGCTCGTTTTATAAGAAACATCACCGATTTTCTGTATCCGCCGTTCCGCCGTTTGTGTACACCTGAATTCTTCCGATACGGAGTATGCGGTGCCGGAAATCTGCTACTTGGTACACTGGTTTATTTTTTGTTCTATAATTTCGTAATAGGGCATGAATTGGTGTATTTTACGCTTTTCGGACGTGAATGGTGTATTACACCCCATATTGCCACACTATGCATTCAGTTTCCAGTGACACTGCTGACAGGATTCTGGCTGAACCGTTACGTTACGTTTACAGAGTCGTCGGTAAAAGGGCGCAAACAGTTTGTCCGCTATGTGTTTATTTTTTTATTCAATGTAGCATTCAACTATTTCGGTATAAAACTGCTGGTAGAGTTTTTTCACGTATATCCGACACCGTCGCAGATGATAATATCGGTGGCCTCCGTAGCGATATCATATTTCTATAACAAGTACTTTTCTTTTCGCAAATAGGCTGGTAACGATGAAATACCGTAATGTCCTCCGTATTGCGCAGTGGCTGCTTATGGCGGCCGCCTATGGTTGGCTGTTATGGAAATTGCTTACATATGACGATTGGGAAGGTTTTTGTGAGCGGTTTGCCATGGCAGGAGGGCGGCAATACGGGGCACTTTTCATCGTCTTGTTGCTTTGCGGGGCCAATGTAACTGCAGAAGCTTTGAAGTGGCGTGTGCTGCTTCGTGGTGTTGTACAGCTTTCATTTATAGAGGCTTTTCAGCAAACGTTGTATGGAAATGTAGGTGGATTTTTTACACCTTCACGAATAGGCGACTATCCGATGCGGGCGTTGCTATTAAGGAATAAAGATCAATGGCTGGCAGCCGTCAGTTTGGGATTTGTAGGGTCAGCAGCCTTGACACTTGTGCTGCTGTTGGCCGGTTTTCCTTCCGCCGTGATATTGCTTGAGCGTCAAGGGGGCTTTCGTATGGCAGAAACAATATGTGCAGGCGTATTCATACTATTGGCAGCATCAGTTGCAGTATATCGCCCGTTAGCGACATGGTTGTTACATCGGAAGATACACTATCCTGAGAAGATAAGAAATGTGCTGGCAGCACTATCGGTGTTTCCGTACAGCCGGTTTATGTTAGTAATACTTTTTTCAGCATTGCGCTATGCGGTATGGTGCATACAATTGTGGCTGCTGCTATATTTCTGCGGGATACGATTGCCGCTTGTTGATGCCTTGACGGCTATTCCGGCTTATTACATGCTGGTGACTGTCACACCATCGATACCTGCAGCCGATGCAGCGGTGCGTGGAAGTTGGGCTGTAGTAGTATTCGGTGTGCTGACGCACGATATTGCTGCCGTAGCTGTGGCAGCAGTACTGATGTGGCTGATTAACGGCGTATTGCCTATGATAGCAGGCAGTATGATGAAAGAGCGGGTGTAGAGAGAAAACGTCATATCCTTCGGCTGACCGTCAGAAGACGGTTGCCGTCCTGCAGGGGCAAGATGGTTACGTCCACATGGTCTTCAGGCAGCAAGTCATCTATCATCTCTGGCCATTCTATAAAGCAGAGGCAGCCAGAATAGAGATATTCTTCCGCGCCAAGGTCAAGGGCTTCCCGGATATTCTTTAGCCGATAGCAGTCGAAATGGTAGATGTCATCGCCATTGGTATCCTGATATACGTTGACGATGGCAAATGTAGGCGAATTGACCACATCGGTGACACCCAGTGTGCTGCACAGATTTTTTATAAACGTTGTCTTTCCTGCTCCCATGCTTCCACGGAAGGCATATACACGGCTTTCGGGAAAGATTTGCAGTATATCGGAAGCCTTGCAAGGTGTACCGTCAGGCGTTTTTATGAGCAGGCCGTTTTCCGTGAGAGTGAGGATATATTCTTGCATACGTATCAGTTGTTATCCGATTGGTTGAAGCGTGAGGCATCCATTTTCAGGAAGATAAAGAGTAGAATGGTAAATCCCCATAGCTGGGAACCACCATAGCTGAACAAGGGTAGGGGAATACCTATTACCGGCAGCAGGCCGAGCACCATGCCGATATTGATTGTAAGATGCAGCAAGAAAATGGCAGCCACGGAATAGCCGTAGATGCGACAGAACCGTTCGCGCTGTCGTTCAGCCAGATATATCAGTCTGAGAATAAAAATCAAATAAGTTATAAGTACCATTGAGCAGCCAAGAAAACCCCATTCTTCACCAACGGTACAGAAGATGAAGTCGGTGGCCTGTTCAGGTACAAACTGCAACTTGGTTTGTGTGCCCTGATGGAAGCCTTTGCCAAGAAATCGGCCTGACCCAATGGCTATCTTGGACTGGTTTACGTTGTAGCCCACTCCAGCAGGGTCGTCTTTCAAGCCGAGCAGCACTTCTATACGGGAACGCTGGTGATCCTGTAAAATATGTTCAAAGGCATAGTCACAACTATAGCAATAAGCCATGGAGCCCAACGAGAAGAGCATGATGAACAATATCTCTTTATGCCGCCAGCGGAGAGCCAGAAAACCAAGATAGATTGTGGAAGCGGCCACAAGGCTCGTAGTCACCCATTCAAAGGGAACGGGTATCCATATATTGACAATAAGGGCTATTCCAAACGTGAGGACAGCGGTTGCTGCAATACCCAATGCCGACCAACGTATCATTGGACCACCTTGAGAACGGTCGTTGAAGAGGAAGAGCAGAAAAAATACTTCTATGATTAGTATAATCAACATACACACTACAATACCCCAACTACCCGTTCCCAAAGGAAGCGGAACAACGCCAAGGCGTATAACCAATATGAAGAACGCCACTGCAGCCGCACCAATAAGCAGGATATAGCCTGTCATGCCTTCGCGGTAAAACATAAGCAGGAAGGCGGCGAACACAAGGGCAGAGCCGGTTTCTTTCTGCAAGACCATGATGATGAACATGGGTACTGCCATCAATAGGAAAGGCACTATAAAGTCTCTCAGGTCACGCACCTTGAATTCATAACGGCTCATCCATTTAGCCAGTGCCAGAGCTGTGAAGCACTTGGCAAACTCGGCGGGCTGCAAACTAACGGGGCCAAGGTTAATCCATGACAACGAGCCTTTTGTATCTCTTGCAACCAATGGCGTAACCAGCAGTACAAGCAGCCAGAAAGCATAAATGATGTAGGCCAGTATGTCGTAGGTTCGGCTGTCAATAAGCAGAATGATTCCGCCTGCCACAAGGGCCGTCAGAATCCAGACAAACTGTTTGCCAGCCCGGTTGCCGAAATCGAACATCGTGGTTTGCTCATAGGTGTAGGTGGCGCCATAGATGTTCATCCAGCCAAAGAGGGCCAGCATTAGCCACAGAACTATGGTAAACCAATCAATTTGCCGTAATATGTTACCGTTTCTTGACATCGGTGTTGAGAACAGAACTGCTTATATGTGTTTTTAATTCCTTTCGCCGGATACCGCCCGTAAGATATTGTTCCATCATCAGACTGGCCACCGGAGCTGCCCATGTAGCACCAAAACCGGCATTTTCCACAATGACAGCTACCGCTATTTTCGGGTTGTCAATAGGTGCAATGCCGATGAATATGGCATGGTCCTTCCTTCCCTTGCCGGCTTGAGCGGTACCTGTTTTTCCACCGGAGGCTATACTGTCAAGGGCATACCATCGGCCTGTGCCATTCGTCATTACACGTGCCATTCCGTCTTTGACGATATGAAAATAGCGTTCATCAATGCCTGTCTCGTGGCGGTGAGTGAGCATGGAATCGGTTTTGTTGAGATGTGGTGTGATGTACCAGCCGTTGTTAGCTATCGTAGCCGCCATATTGCATAGTTGCAAGGGTGTAAGCAACACTTCGCCCTGACCGATGCTGAGCGAGCGGATAGTGAGAGCTTTCCAGCCGGTCTTGCCGTAATAACGGTCGTAGAACTTGGTGGAAGGTATGCTGCCGGGTGATTGTTCGGAGAGGTCACTATCGGCAAAACGCTGTCCGATACCGAAGCGCATCACATCTTCGCGCCATTGCTCAAACCGCCGGCGGAAGTTTTGGTTGCCATTGTCGTAAGGATGGCTGTCCTGTTCCAGAAAATCGCGGAAGGCGTACCAGAAATACGGATTGCAGCTTTGTTCAAGCGCTCCGCCAAGCGTGACAGGCGAGCCATGGTGGTGAGTGCATTTGATAGGTGTGGAGCCGGGGCCAGAGCAAGGATAGAGGGTAGTTGATTTCAGCGGACCATCCTGCATGCACACAAGCGTCTGCAATGTTTTGAAGGTGGAGCCGGGCGGATATTGTGCCTGTGTGGCACGGTTGTAAAGCGGTCGTGTAGGATCAGCCGCCAGTTCCTGATAGTTTTTTGAACGCTGACGTCCTACCAGAAGGGATGGATTCCATGTGGGGTTGCTGGCAAGTGCAAGTATTTCGCCTGTTTCGGGTTCTATGGCCACCGCACTTCCTATCTTTCCTTGCAGCAACTCTTCTGCCAGCAACTGCAGGCGGATATCAAGTGTAAGAGTAAGGTCTTCGCCGGCCTTGGCATCACGGTCGAGTTCTCCGTCTTTATAGCTGCCTTGTATGCGTCCATGGGCATCGCGCATGAGGCAGGTCACGCCTTTTTCGCCGCGAAGTACCGTTTCATAGGTTTTCTCAATGCCGTCACGGCCTGCATAGTCGCCGGGAGCATAGTAGTTATCACGATCCAAATCTTTCTGTGACACTTCTCCTACGCTACCTAACACTTGTGCTGCCGTGGCATACCGGTAGTCGCGAAGCGTACGTTTGCGTATTCCGATACCCGGAAAGCGGTAAAGCGACTCCTGCAACACGGCGATGTCCTCTTTGCGTAATTGGGAGAGAAACACTTGAGGCGTATAGTAACTATAGCCACGTGTCTTGCGCATTTCCGTCACGCGCTCTTTGTATTGCTCTTCTGTCAGTTGCATGACCTGACAGAAGCCAAGCGTGTCAAATCCGTCGCTTTGTTCGCGCATAATCATCGTTACGTCGTAGATAGGCTGGTTGAATACCAACAATTCACCATTCCGGTCGTATATCAATCCTCTTGGCGGATAGACCGTTTGGCGTACGACCGCATTGCTTTCCGCCTTGTCGATAGTGGAAGAATCCACCACCTGAAGCACAAACAAACGGATGATATAGACCACCACAACGGCTATAGCGATAGCCGTGATGACGAAGCGTCTCTTATAGTAGCGGTCGTTAATCATGAGGCTTCAACCAATGTAAAAGGTTTAGCGGTGGATAAGCAAGTCCCAGCCCAAAATAAGGGCTATGCTGACGGCTGTGCTGAACACTATCTGCAACAGGGTGAGCCACCAGTTGTGCCAGCTGAAGGCCAGCAGCGAGAAAAGCACTATATGGTGTATGGCTGTCAGAAGGGCCACATAGCGGGCATAGGTAGCTATACCGAGACTGTCGCCGTCAGGTGTACCCGTGAGGCGGTCGTTGTCCTGCACCAGCCTGCTTATCAGCAACGGACGGATATAGCTTATAAGTGTGCAAGCGGCAGTATGTGCTCCGAGCGAATCGCAGAATATGTCCATCACCAGACCCGTTGCGAAACCTATAAGCAGTTCTGCCCAGCGTGGTAGTGTTACGGGCAGAGCCAGCAGTGCCAGTATATAGATGCAGGGGTTGCAGATACCGAGGAACTGCATGTTGTTAACCAGCAGCACTTGCAGCAGAATCACCACTACGAACCGAATGATATTTTCTATGGGCAAACTCTTCATCGTTCGTCTTTTTTTCGAGCGGCTTCCAGAGTCGTCAGTTCGTCAGCATGCCGTTGTCGGATGATGGTTACATAATGAAGCCGGCGGAAGTTGGTGGCAAGTCTTACCCGAATACGGTAGTATGCATCATTTTCGGTAAGAACGGCTTTCTCCACCACTCCTACAGGCAGTTCGGGCGGAAAGACCGCCGAATAGCCGCTGGTGACCAATGTATCGCCTTCCTGCACGTCGATATGACGTGCAATATCAGGCAGTTCGGCAAAACGATAGTCGCGTCCGTCCCATCGAAGAGCTCCTATCTCACCGTTCTTCTTGAACTTGCAGTTGATGGAGATACCCGGGTTGAGTACGGGTATGACGGTGGCAAAATGTTCGGAAACCATGCTCACGATGCCTACCACGCCGTCCGGTCCGATGACCCCCATACCGCTGTCCACACTGTCTCGGCGGCCACAGTTGAGGGTGATATAATTACGCTGCCGGTCGGTAGTGAGGTTGATGACGCGTGCCGGTATAAAGACGATGTTGCGATCGGCAGTAAGGATATTCATCGCACAAGCACCGGCCGTATCCGTCGGGTTTTCCATACGGTTGAGCCTGTCACGCAGCCGTGTGTTCTCAGCCTGCAGGATGTCGTTGGTTTGCCGGAGTCGGAAATAATCACGGATATTGCTGCCGACAGAGTAGATGCTTGCCGCAGCGGCATTGGAGGACGACAGCAAGGCATTGCGCTGATAGGCATTGTTGCGTACCAACAGCACTATGGCCACCGTCTCCAGAGCCACAAACAGCAAAACGATACTGTAACGCGCCAGAAATTGCAGCAACGTCTTCATGAAAGAAAGGTGTGCGCTCCTGAACAGCCAAGGCGGTTAGCGTATCAGGAAGTTGAAGTTATTTACGTTCTTCAGCGCAACGCCCGTGCCACGTGCCACTGCGTGAAGCGGGTCATCGGCTACATGGAAGGGGATGGTTATTTTGTCGGTAAATCGCTTCGACAGTCCGTGCAGCAATGCACCGCCGCCGGCCAGGAAGATGCCATTCTTGACGATGTCTGCATAAAGTTCGGGCGGTGTCTGCTCAAGCGCTTGCAGGATAGCGTTCTCTATCTTCGAGATGCTTTTTTCGAGGCAGTGGGCAATCTCCTGATAGCTTACGGGCACTTGCATAGGCAGCGCGGTGACCTTGTTAGGTCCGATTACCATAAAGTCCTCAGGGGGATTGTCCAGTTCGGTGAGTGCAGAGCCTACCTGTAATTTGATACGTTCGGCAGTAGGCTCATCGATGCGCAGGTTGTGCATACGGCCCATGTACTCCATGATGTCGTTGTTCAAGTCGTCACCGGCAATTTTGATACTCTTGTTGCTTACGATGCCGCCCAGCGAGATGACGGCAATCTCTGTAGTGCCACCTCCTATATCCACAATCATGCAGCCCTCGGGGCTTTCCACGTCGATGCCCATACCGATGGCAGCTGCCATCGGTTCGTATATCATATAGACATCGCGTCCGCCAGCATGTTCCGACGAGTCGCGTACGGCACGGATTTCCACTTCCGTGGAACCCGAAGGGATGCAGACCACCATCCGGATGCTGGGGGTGAAGAGACGATTGCGTTGCGGAATCATCTTAATCATGCCTCGAATCATCATCTCGCAGGCATAGAAGTCGGCAATTACACCGTCTTTGAGGGGCCGGACCGTCCGTATCATGTTGCCGCCCTTTCCAATCATCTGCTGTGCCTTGCGGCCGACAGCGACCATCTTATTGTCGGCCATTGATATTGCCACTACCGAAGGTTCATCCACCACCACTTTGTCATCACAGATGATGATGGTGTTGGCCGTACCGAGGTCGATAGCTATCTCCTGTGTGAAGGAAAAGAAACCCATTGTCTGTTGTTTTTATGAGGTTAATATTCTATTTCTGTTTGTTTAAGGGAAGACGTAACAGCCACTTTTACAGCTGGTAATATATACGCCAAAAAGGGGCCTACAGGCCCTGCCTTACCACCTGCAAAACTACTAAAAAAACTCCACGCTGACAAGTAGGGAATTACATTTTTCAGAAAAAACTTTTAATGCACGCTGAATAAACGACTTGAGTGTGCTCCACGCCGAGGCGTCCGCCGTTGGTCAGACTGTGCCGGCCGGTTGGAGGCGGCAAGGGTGAAAATTGGTAAACTTGAGGAAAATTCTTCACACGGGCTTCCCATTACAAACACCCTATCTTCTCCCTATGTCGGTTTATGGCAACTGGCAGAGAATGAGACAAATGAATCTTTACCAATAGCACTGCGCTGATTATCAGCGCAGTGCTGGGTTTTATACGGTATGAGGGTCAGTGCCGGATGGCGGATGTTTTCTTTTATGGTCAGAGAGGTGCCGGATGATTTCTTTACGGTCAGTTGCTGAACAAAGGGAGTGCTGATGTTGCCCTTGCGGTCATTATTCAAAAGGGGGAAGATATCGGGAGCCTCGAAGATATTCTTGTAATGACAGGAATAGTAGCGGAGCGTGATCCATGGTCCGTTGTTTTGCCGAGTATCTTCCGTTGTATCGTTCGGTGAGCAGATAAAGAAGAAAAACAATCCGTCCGGCGGCGACAATGTGTTCATCTTCACCAACAAACGCAAGCCGCATGAACTCATCATCGGCACCAAAGAGCAGAATCAGAGTTCAATGGTTGTCATCATCGGCAACTTCACCAAAGAGGACGTCAGCAAATTCCTTAATCAGTAAGGTTCTGACCGTTATCGTCGGGACCTTTCTGCCTTGAACCGGAGTTTCTATAATTCTACTTGCCTGTTTCGGTCAGTGCTTGTATCAGCGCATCCAATTGCTGCCGTGTCATGCCGTGCTCGAGCATAAATGCGGCAAAAGCCTCAGCAAAGTTGACATCAGGCAGCAGAGCCTCATTGTCAATGCCGGCATAATACATCAGACACGGGTTGAGCCGCAAGGTCAGCAAGGTCCGGCACACGTCCGGAGAGTCCGCGGGAGTGATGAAGTAATAGTTCTCATAGGTCTTCAGGTAATCATCCACCATCTCTTGATACGTGGCGCCGCATAGTCCTTCGAGCAATGCGCAGACGTAACCGGTACGGTCTTTTCCCTCTATGCAATGCACCACATACGGACCCGGACGCGAAGACATGTCTATCAGGGCGGCTATCAGCGGCGTATTGAACGCATCGACCGTCGGATCAGCTTTCAGCGGACAGAGGATGACATTCCCGCTTTCCCATAGCTGACGGCTGTAGGCAGGCATATCGTAAGAAGCCATCTTGGCTTGGTTATCCGTGAGATTAAGCACCGTCACAACCCCTTGTTGCTCCAAATAATCAGCCACATACTGCGCACGACTTATTTCATTGCTGAACGGCGAAGATGAACGATGCAGTCTCCCTTCTGCAATATTGCCCGCCCTCACTGAGCGCGCGTTGGCAAACGCCTCGTCCGACGGGTATTCGTTGCGGACGTACTTGTATTTCATGCCCAAGGCAGTCTGCACATCGAGCCTGCCGCCTTTCTCTTTCATCTTTACGGCAACTGCCTCTCCTTCCCTGCCCATAAAAATCGAAGGCAGACCGGTGTTGTTTGCCGTGAAGCAGACAGACGGGTATCCGGGATAACCGACACAGATGTATTCACCCGTGGCAGAATAAAAACCGTCGTAATAAGGCATGACAAGTTCCGTGTCCTTGAGAGCTATGGCAACAACGTCGCCGAGACTGAAACCCGCCTTCGTCATATCTTCTTCTGTAAAACTGAGCATAGCGGCGCCAAACTCATTGTACGAAACTATTTTGCCGTTCAGCACCTCATGGGGAGTCTTATCTCCGCAAGAAGAAACGAGCGTCAAGACGGCAAAAAGAGCCAAGCCGATAGCAATGTTTTTACGGCATCGCAAGACAGATAAGCATTTCATATTCACTTATTTTAATGTATTGACCATATCACTGTTGTTCGTCCGCCACGAATGTCTAAAGATAGTTACTAACGGATAATTATCCAGTTCATCAGTTTGGAACTTTATATCACGCTTGAGCGTTTAAAAGAAACTCTCAAAAATCTCCTGCTTATGAGTAATAGAATGTACAACATCTACCTTTTTCAGTTCCTCATCTAACAAATCAGGGGCTAATTGATGCTACCTTTTGAACTCATACGCAAAGGTGTGAAAAAGTGCCATAATATTTTATTATTTAGTATATAACAGTTTGAAAAGTCTGTATAGTTCGCTGTATGATATGGTATCATCGGGTGTTTTGTTGTCGGCAAAAGTTTCAGCACGCTCGCAGGCAATGGCGAGTCGGTTGTCCTCAAGCAAGAGACGCACCCATTGGTTTTTTTTCGAGGAACTGGGCGTTTTTGTCAAAATCAGGGATGTATTTGCGTAGTGCATTCATTGCCTCACGAGAGGTTGCCATAAAACGATTGGTATTTTCGAAATAAAGCAAGAACCAATATTCAATAGATGGCATGCTATCACATAGTAGCACATCAGAATTTTTGCCATATTGCTCAATCAAATCTTGCTTGCGCTGTTTCTCGACATTATCCCAGCGAGTTGTGTCCATGTCAAATACGCACGCAGCCTTTCCTCCCATTGATAAAACAGACTCAACCAACTTTTGCATATCATGCGCCGTATCTGAACCAAAGTATTTTGGCTTAACCTCTATCTTTAGCCCACATAAATCTTTTAGATGGCGGAAGTAGTATTTTTCAGTTATTCCTGCTCCAATAATAGTGAGTAGCGGTTCGCGCATTTTGCGCGTTGGGTTCATCTTGCGTGCCATAACATCAATCTATATTAGGAGTTGCCCCAAAGCGTCCGCCTCGGTAAGCACGCTGGAGTGAACGAATTTTATTTATCCCTGCAAATTCAGCCAATGAATATAATGATGTCGCACCATCATCGCCTTTTTCCGTAAACCACACGCAGTCGGTCCGAATTAAATCATTGACTAATTCCAAA
>JAFUEI010000007.1 GCA_017464025.1 Paludibacteraceae bacterium
GAGAGACGGAGAGACGGAGAGAGGATAAATGCCCATCAAGCATGACATATGGCAATGGCAGGAGCCGGGGACCGCATGGAAAGGTGCCGGCATCTATCATGTGACGCTGACGATTCCGTCGCGTATGCCGTTGTTGGGCGAGTTGGTCATTCCAGATAATGACCCCATGCAAGCGAGGGTAGAGAGGACGGAATTAGGAAAGAGAATCAGAGATTGCGTTGAAGAGATACCACGCTTACATCCAGAGGTCAAAATAATCCAACAAAGGATGATGCCAGACCATTTGCATGTCATCTTATACGTAACATGCCCAATGGATGTTAGTATAAAGATGGTGGTACGCGGTTTCTGGCAAGGGGCAAAGAAACATGGCAGAGATTACTCGGCGTCTGTTAACCCGCATAGTATGCGGGACAATGAACGCTCTTTGGCAGAACCCATCTTTACCGAAATGCCATTTATACGCCCGATGTCTCATAAGGGACAATTACAAACAATGATCCGCTATGTGCAGATGAACCCACAGCGGTTGGCTACGAAAAAGCTAAGGCCGGGATTCTTTTGCGTGCAGGAGGGCATAGAGATAGGCGGACGCACTTATCGTGGTATCGGTAATGCCGCGTTGCTGCAAGCCGCCCGCTTTGTGCCTGTTCATGTACGCCGCACAATGACAGATGAGGCAATGCATGGCGATAATACACGGCTACGCGATTATATGAACGGCTGTGTGTTAGCCGCCCGCAAGGGCGCTGTGATGGTGTCGCCGTTCATATCTGATAAGGAGAAAGATGTGATGGCTGTTCTCCTTGCAGAGGGACATCCCATTATCTATATCGCGGATAACGGCTTTGGCAATTATTACAAGCCAAGTGGCAACTTGTGCGATTCCGTTGCTGCCGGCCGCGTGCTGATCATCAGCCCGTGGGAATACGATGCGCAAAAGCGCCATGTGACGCGCGAGGAATGCGTAGCGATGAACCGGATGGCGGAGGAGATATGCGATACGATTGCTTCGGATTCAAGAAAAGAAGA
Organism: Paludibacteraceae bacterium; assembly: GCA_017464025.1. Classification (GTDB taxonomy): domain Bacteria; phylum Bacteroidota; class Bacteroidia; order Bacteroidales; family Paludibacteraceae; genus Colicola. The sequence goes on from JAFUEI010000007.1 coordinate 1,033, forward strand.
TAACCAATAACCCATGCCATCCTTTTTTTTTTGACTTATATATGGAAGGGCATTTTTTTGCAATATATGCATCGTTGAATAAAAATAGAATGATTGCAGTTGAGCGTTGCCGGCATGACGATTTTGTTTGCCCATATCGCAAATAAACGCTAATTTTGCACACCAAACGAAATGAGATAAGAAAGGACAAGATATGCAAATGCAGGAAATTCCCGTGTTGCTGCTCACGGGCTATTTGGGCAGCGGAAAAACCACATTGGTCAATAAGATTCTGGGCAATCAGCAGGGTATCCGATTCGCTGTGATTGTGAACGACATCGGCGAAGTCAATATCGATGCCAGCCTGATTCAGAAAGGCGGCATCGTCAACCAGCAAGACGACAGTCTGGTCGCGTTGCAAAACGGCTGCATCTGCTGCACGCTGAAGATGGATCTCGTAAAGCAACTGCACGACATCGCTGCCATGCAGCGCTTCGACTATATCGTGATAGAGGCAAGCGGAATCTGCGAGCCCGCTCCCATTGCCCAGACCATCTGCGCCATCCCGCAGATGGCACCCGAATACGCCCGCGACGGCGTGCCGGTGCTGGACTGCATCGTGACCGTGGTTGACGCGCTGCGCCTGAAGGACGAGTTCCAGTCGGGACACTCGCTGATGAATCCCGGCCTCAAAGAGGATGATATCGAGAATCTGGTTATTCAGCAGATTGAGTTCTGCAACGTTATACTGCTCAACAAGGCAAGCGAAGTGGAGAAGACCGAACTGGAGCGCATCCGCAAGATTCTGCGTGCCATCCAGCCCAAGGCGGAGATTATAGAATGCGACTACTGCGATGTGCCTTTCGACAAGATTATCGGCACCGGCATGTTCGATTTCGACGATGTAGCAGGCTCGGCAGCCTGGATTCAGGCAGTGGAAGGCAGAGACGAACATCACGATGATGACGAGCACGAACACCATCATGAGCACGACGACGATGATGACGAGCATGAACACCATCATGAGCATCATCACCATCATCACGACCACGAGGGTGGGGAAGTGGAAGAATACGGCATCGGCACTTACGTATATGAGGCCCGTCGGCCCTTCAACCTCGGACGGTTCGACGACTTTGTGGCCCGCCGGTGGCCGCACTCCGTAATCCGTGCCAAAGGCATGTGCTATTTCTCTGACGAATACGACACATGCTACGTGTTCGAGCAGGCAGGCCGCCAGGTCAGCATGCGAAATGCAGGACAATGGTATGCCACCATGCCGAAGGAGGACCTGATGATACTTCTTGCACGGGAGCCCCAACTTCAGAAGGACTGGGACGAGCAATACGGCGACCGTATGCAGCGCCTTGTGTTCATCGGGCAGCACCTTGACAAAAAGGCAATAAAAGAGGCTCTCGACGACTGTCTGGACTGATAAGAAACGCCGGATAAGGAAAATGCAGAGACGTGGCATAGGCGCGTCTCACATCCCGACTCCCCGACTCCCCAATTCATCAACTCCCCAATTCAATGAAGACCAAACTACCTCCCAAGCAGACGCTTCGCTCGCGTGCCGGCCTATGGTTGCTCATCGTTGCTGCCGTTGCGTTGGAGTCGATTGCCTGTATCCAATATTTCTACAGCCGCGCCGCCATCAAAGACGAGGCTGTCTATCGCGCCAAGGCGGAGTTGCGGGCGGCGGAATTGGAAATCAACGTGGCCACGGCCGAGATGGAGGCTGCCGCCAAGGTGCTCGCTATGATGGCGGAGCACAATCTGGAGAATCCGCAGGCTATGTATGCCAGCACCCGCACGTTGCTGGAAACCCTCGACAACGTGGAGAGTGCCGGCATTGCCTTCACGGCCGGCTACTATCCCGAATGCGGCCGTTGGTTCGAAGTATGCAGCAGCCGCACCTCCGAGCCCGGCGATGCCGCCATCTTCACGAGGCAGATAGGCGGACCCGACCACGACTACCTTCAGGCGGAATGGTTTCAGAACGGTCTCTCTATTGACAGCGCCTGGTGGTCGGAGCCCTATATGGACGATGCCGGTGCCCGGACGATGGTGGTCAGCTGCTCCTATCCCGTCACCGACAAGCACAACAACGTGGTGGCCGTCGTCTGCATCGACATGTCTATCGACCGTCTGCAGAAGGTCTCGCAGTATCTGCAGGTCTATCCGGGCAGCTACTATTCCATCACTTCCGGCAGCGGGGTGGAGATTGTGCCTCCGCCAGACACGATTCCTGGCCGCAAATACATGATTTTCGACGAAGACATCGAGGCCACAGGGTGGGGGCTGTCTATCATCATTCCCGAAGACATTCTCTTTGCCGACCTCAACCGCGTCGGGCTATGGGTGAGCCTCATGATGCTCTTCAGCCTTGCACTGCTCGTCTTCATCATGTATCGCAGTGCGAAAAACATATTCAACCTGATTGCCGTCAACACCCAGAAGGAGCGCATGGAAGGCGAACTGGAAATAGCGCAGACTATTCAGAATGCCATGCTCCCCAAAGTATTTCCTCCATTCGCCGACCGGCCGGATCTAAACATCTACGGCATGGTGGAGCCGGCCAAAGAGATAGGCGGCGACCTCTATGACTTCTATGTGCGCCACGACCGGCTCTTCTTCTGCGTGGGCGATGTCAGCGGGAAAGGGGTGCCGGCCTCGCTCGTGATGGCCACCATCCGCTCGCTCTTCCGCAGTACGACGGCCCATGCCGAAGACCCTGCTGTCATAGCACGGGAAATCAACGACACCATGGCCGTACAAAACGACCAGAATATGTTTGTCACGCTCTTCATTGGCGTGCTTGACCTCAACAGCGGTCAGCTCCGCTATTGCAACGCCGGGCATAATGCCCCCGTGCTCGCCCACCGGATGCTTGACGTGGTGCCCAACCTGCCGATAGGTGTGCTGAGCGGCTTCGAATATACGGAGCAGTGCACGCAGATTGCACGCGGCGAAACCATCTTCCTCTACACTGACGGTCTTACCGAAGCCGAGGACAGCGGGCATGCGCAGTATGGCGAAGAGCGGATGCTTGCGGCCTTAGCCGCTACCGGCGGTATGCGGCCCGAAGAGGTGGTGAAGGCGATGGAGCGCAGCGTGGAAGACTTTGTGGGCGAAGCCCCGCAGAGCGACGACCTCACCATGCTCGCCATCCGCTATCAGGTGCCGGCCCTCGTCATGCGCAACGACATAAGACAGATTCCGACCCTCGCCGAGTGGGTGGAAGAACTGCATGTGCCCTCGCAGCTGAATATGCCTATCAACCTCGCCCTCGAAGAAACGGTGAGCAACGTAATGCTCTACGCCTATCCCGGCCGCAATGACGGCAAGGTGTTTGTTGAATATACGGAGACTGAAGATGCACAAGGAAAGCGCCTCATATTCACCGTCTCCGATTCCGGCATCGCCTTCGACCCCACCCAAAAGGCGGAGCCCGACATCTCGCTTCCGGCCGAGGACAGAGAAATCGGCGGGCTCGGCATCCATCTCGTGCGGCAACTCATGGATGAAATACGCTATGAGCGCACAAGCAACAAGAATATCCTTACTCTCGTCAAGCATATATAACAAACAGCCAACAATATGACAACAACCATTCAGGAAAACGGCAATCAACTGACAGCCCGCTTCGCCGGCCGTCTTGACACGGCGGCGGCTGTCGCTACTCAGGAGGCGGTTAAACCGCTCTTGGAGGCAGAAGACAAGGAGATTATCCTCGACTGCTCCGAGCTTGAATACATCTCTTCCTCCGGTTTGCGCATCTTCCTCAGTATCCGGAAAGAAGCGGCCGCACACGGCTCGAAAGTAATTGTCCGCGACATCAATGCCGACATCCGCCAGGTGTTTATGATGACGGGCTTCATCAGTCTGTTTGATATACAATGAAGGAGAAGCTCGACCTGCATTGCCAGCTGATAATCGGTCAATACCGAGAAGCGCTACCCGTGCTTGAGGCCATGAAGAAAGCTGTGCTTGCCCGCTTGCGCGAAGCCTTGCAGAGCAGCGGACTCTGCGTCACTGCCATTGAGGCACGCGTCAAGACCGAGCAGTCGCTCGTCGGCAAACTCGCACTCAAGGGCGGCAAGTATGCCGCTCTCTCCGACATCACCGACCTCGTCGGAGCACGCATCATCACCTTCTATACCGATGATGTGGACCGCATTGCATCCATGGCAGAGAAACTCTTCGATATCGACTGGAACAACTCGGTGGACAAGCGCAAACTCCACCAGCTCGACAGCTTCGGCTACAACTCTCTCCACTACATCTGCCGCCTGCCGGGCTACGACTATCGCTTCGAGTTGCAGCTCCGTACCACGCTCCAGCATGCCTGGGCCGCCGCCAACCATGACACCGGCTACAAATCCGGCGTGGAGATTCCGCGCGAGTACATGCGGCGTATGAACCGCCTCGCCGGCATGCTCGAAATGGTGGATGACGAGTTCAGCTGCATCCGCACCGAGCTCACCGACTATCGGCGCCGCGTCCAAAACCTCGTGCAAAACGGCAAACTGGACGATGTCTCACTTGATGGCGACACCTTCCGGTCATACCTGCAGGCAGGGCCATTCGACCCGCTGAACCGGCGCATTGCCGCCATCAACCAAGCGGAGATACAAGACGCCCCGCTCACACAATATCTGCCCGTCCTCAAAGCCCTCAAGTGCAACACCCTCGGCGATGTGCACCGGCTTGTCAAGCAATATGAAGAAGATGCCTACCTGCTAGCGCGACACCAGCTCGGTAATACCGACCTCGACATCATCTCTTCCGCTATCGGTCTGCAGAATATCTGCATCGTGTGCATCCTCTCCACCGGCGGCGGCAAAATAGGCTTGGAGCGACTCTTTGACGCACTCAACGGAGAAAGTCCCCAAAACGCCGCACTCGCCGAGCTGACATGCCGACAGGCCGCCAACTTGCCTTTTATGAACAAATGATATGAAACCTATTCTCATTGACCTCAACGACTACATCCGCACCGGAGAAGGTGCCAACGGCGCAAGTTACAACCACAAGACCGACCCCTCTGTCATGCTGAAACTCTACTTCCGCAATTTCGAGGCGGCCGCCTTGGAGCTGGAGTTGGCGCAGAAAGTCTATCGCATGGGCATTCCTACACCCGAGCCCGGCGACCTCGTCACCGACGGCAGGCAGGTAGGCATCCGCTTCCGGCGTTTAGAGGGCAAGCGCTCCTATTCACGGGCCTGCGGCGACAACCCCGAGTTCACCGAACTCTATGCCCGCGAGTTTGCACAACTATGCAAACGTCTGCATGCCACCCGCGTGGACACTGCGCAGTTCCAAAGCGTCAAAGAACGGCTCTGCAAGATGCTCGATGACAATCCTGACTTCACGACCGACCAAAAGCGGAATATCCGGAATTTCATCATCGCAGCACCCGATGCCGACACCGCCATACACGGCGACTTGCAGTTCAGCAATGGCATCTTCGTCGAGCACAACGGACAGCGCACACCCTACTTCATCGACCTCGGCGACTTCTGCTACGGCTATCCCATGTTTGACCTCGGAATGGTCTATCTCTGCTGCTGCCTCAACGACGAAGCATGGACCCTGGAGCAATATCACATGTCCAATGCCACCGCACGGCGTTTCTGGGACGCTTTCGCCGAAGCGTATTTCCTTGCAGCCGACTGCCCCCTGAGCTTCGTCTTCGACGGCAAAAGGCAGATTCCCGTCGGCCCCGGCGCCGACTTGCGGGAGATTGAGCCTGCTGTGCGCATCTATGCCGGTCTGAAGACTCTCGTCGTCGAACGCGACACACACCGGCCCATGCCCGAATTCCGCGCCGCTCTGCAAGGCACTGTCTATTAAACAAACATCGAACCTCCCGACCTATGGCAAACAACTACCTCAACACCGACCTGCTTGACCGCGCTCTCATTTTCGCTGTCCAGGCCCACCGCAACACCGAGCGCCGCGGGAAGCGTTTCCCCTACATTGTCCATCCATTGGAGGCCGTGGAGATTGTGGCCACCATCACACCCGACCAGGAGCTCCTCGCCGCCGCCGCCCTGCACGACACGATAGAAGACACCGATGTCACCTACGACCAACTGTGCAGCGAATTCGGCAAACGTATAGCCGACCTTGTGCGCGCCGAGAGCGACCAGTTCACGGCGGGCGTCTCCGAGGCCGACAACTGGCGCGACCGCAAGCAGGCAGCCGTCAGCAGGCTCGCAGCCGCTTCCCACGATGCCAAAGTAGTGGCAATGGGCGACAAACTGAGTAATATGCGTGCCATCTGGCGCGACTATATGACGAGGGGAGACGAGTTCTGGAGCATCTTCCACGTCACCGACAAAGCGCTCCACGAGTGGCACTACCGCGCCCTTGCCGACGCGCTTGCCCCACTGAGCGACACTTTCGCATACAAAGAGTTTACCTGGCTCATCGACCAAGTTTTCGGAAAATAACAACCTGCAATATGTCTGACAATATCATCATTACCATCGGACGCGAGTTCGGTACCGGAGGCCGGCGCATCGCCAGTGAACTCGCCGACAAACTGGGAGTAAAACTATACGACAAGAAACTCCTTGAAGAACTCAAGCAACGCTACAACCTCACCACCGACGAGATGGACCGCATACGTGCGCACAAGCCCAACTGGTGGGACGACTTCTCGCGCTTCTACCAGCAGGCGCAAGCATGGGCCAACCGCCCTTATTACGATGCCGTCTATGTGCCGCAAGTCACTTCCCAACTACTCTACGAAGAAGAAGAGCGCATCCTCACCGCTCTCGCCGAAAAGGAATCGTGCGTCATACTCGGCCGCACCGGCTTCCATATCTTCCGCGACAATCCCAACGCCTTCAAAGTATTCCTCATCGCCGACCGCGCTTTCCGCCGCGACAACGTGGCACGCCGACTGAATATCAACGACGGCTCTGCCGATGCTCTCATTGACAAGGTGGACCGTGCAAGAGAGACTTTCACCCTCACTTTCAGCGAAAAAAGCCGCTACGATGCACGCAACTACGACCTTGTGCTTAACGTCACAGGGCTGCAACCCGACAAAGCGGCTACACTTATCGCCGACTGCGTGACCAATAAGCTCATGCCGCGCTGATGCCGGACAAAACGCCGATGCACATCGTTTTCGACAACATCCTCAATGCCCGCGACCTCGGAGGTATCGCGGGGGAAGGCGGCCGACATGTGAGGCCGCACAGGCTTCTGCGCACTGCCCATCTTCACGATGCTTCCGACAACGACATCCGGCGGCTGCAAGACGAATACAACATCGCCCGCATCTTCGATTTCCGCTCGCTCGGCGAAGCGCAAGCCCTGCCCGACAGAGACGTGCCACCGGCCACGCACCATCTGCTGCCCACCATCGACCTTCGGGCCGAGCGACTCACCGAGCAACCTATCCCGCAGGAGGCTTTCCTCAACCTTGAGAAACACATCGTTAACTATGCCTTCCTCCCGCAGGTGAAGCGGATGGCGGCCGATATGTATCCCTCCCTCATACGCAGCGAATATTCGCAACTCCAATATGCCGCCTTCCTCCGGCTCATCGTAGAGACACCCGATGACGGAGGCATACTTTGGCATTGCTTTCAAGGGAAAGACAGGACCGGCTGGGGCGCTGCATGGCTGCTTTTTGCGCTCGGAGCCGGACGCGAAGACGTCATTGAAGATTTCGACCTCTCCAACGGGGCGTATCGCGAATGGGTTGACCTCCTCTGCCGCGACGTCATCGCAAAGGGCGGGGGAGAGGAGGAGATGGAGGTTATACGGGCTTTCATGGGCGTCAGCACGCGAAACTTCATCCGCACGCTCGATATCATTGACAGCGAATTCGGAGGCATTCAGGCCTACCTTGCCAACCAACTCATGCTCGCACCATCTGACATTCGGACCCTCCGCAACCGCTTCCTCCGTTAACCCTCGTCCGTGCATACAAAAAGAGACGCATAAGAAATGCGTCTCTACCGAGCAAGGCTGCTCTCCGCGTCCTTGAGCATGCGCCCGCCTAAGGCTTTCCTTCTCCGTCACATCACTTCCCTGACTGTATGCCGTCGCCTCCGCCAAGGCGGTTCAACTCGTCCATGTCGCCTACGCGGCGCTGCTTGTGCTGCTGTTGCTGACCAAACATCCACGTGACGGAAAGCATTACGCGCTGCTGGCGCACCGTGTTTTTCGTCCAACTGCTGTAATCGCTCTGCTGTCCCATGTCGTCGCTGCGGAATACGCATGAGCGCAAGAGGTCCTGCACGTTGAGGTTGAAGACAAGACCGCGCTTCATGTACATCTTGCGTATGCCGAAGGTCATGTAGTACGAGCTGCTCTGACGGCTGTAACCAATGGTCATCGGCGACGACCAGTTACCGTCAAGCGACAGAATCCAGTCCTTGGGCAGATAGGCCGAGAGTGTGCCGCCCGCATATCCGTAATGACTGCCCATAAGATATTGCGGAGTGCCGTCCGTCTTCTTCTCGTACGACTTGTTCAGGAAATGATACCAACCTGCATTGACGGTCAGGGCGAGCCATGCGCCCTGCAGAGAGCGCGTGCCGTCGTCCGCTGTCGCATACTTCGGCACTAACGGCAACTCGGTCAGCGAGATGTTGCCGCCATGCGTGGTGCAGGTGCCGAAGTTGCTCCACCGCATCTGCCCACTGCCGTCGGGGAATACCGTAACACGCTCGGAAAACATGTCCTGCGTGTGGGAAAAATTGAAGGTGATATTCAGGTATTGTGTCCACGAGAAATGCAATTCTACATCGTTGTTGAACTCGGGTGTGAGTTCTGTGTTGCCCAATTGTGAGGAGTAGGCATCCACATACGTGACAAACGGATTCAGCATCCAGTAGTTCGGCCGTTTGATGCGGCGCGAGTAGGAAACGCTTACGCTGACGGGCTGCTGAATTCTGCCCAGCGGCGAACTGCTGTAGCCGGCATAGACCGTAGGAAACAGATTGAAATATGACTTCCGCGTCACCGAATCGGCCGAGAGCCAGTTGCCGTAGCTGTAGGTGTATTCGCCGCGCAATCCGGCTTTCACCGACCAATGGCTGCCAAACTGTTTGCCCGCGGTGATATAGGCAGCGGCCACATGCTCCCGATAGACGAAGTCGGAAGGCGTTTGACCAACAGTTATGCCGTTGAGGACAGAGTCGGTGCTCATGTGGTTGTCGGTTGACGACAGGGCATATTTCACACCGCATTCCAGCATGCCTGTCTTCCAAAAACGAGTCTGGAAATCCAGTTTCGCACTATAGATGTCTGCTGCCTGTCGGCTGTTGATATCAAGTCCGAGGGTGCGCACACCAAAGTCGGTATGCTGCAGGTTGTGCGATACGGAGCCGTAGCGGTTGTAGTCGATATTGACTGTCAGTTCGCGCTCAAGCTCTTCGCTGAAGGTATGTGTATAGTTCAGGTTGGCGGTGTGCTGAGGGGCGCGTGTGCGTGTGTCGGTGGCCGTGACGCTGCGCATCGTATCGGTGCCTTGGATGGTGTAAGCATAGTTGCGCGAGCCGATAATATGCTGACGTACATTCATATAGGGTACTTGCAGAATGAAGCCGAATGTGTTTGCAGAGTCTATATACCAGTCGTTGCCGAGTTTGAGCATGTAGTACTGGAAAGCGATGTCGTAGCCAGAACGGGAATAGTTCTGCATGGCCGGTTTTGAACCGACGGCCGGCACTGTTCGCCCGCTCTCGAAGTCGATGTCGTTCTGGGCATACACCTGCGTCAGTTGGCCGAAGGTATAGGTCTTCTCCGTCCGGTAGTTGAGGTTGAGCGACACCATATCCATCTGCAGCCAGCGCTTTACGTCTGCAAAATACATACCGCCATAGGCAGCTGAGAGCATGCCGTTCAGACCGCGCATCATGTTGCGCTTGGTTTTGATGTTGATGATGCCGCCTTGGCCACTGGCATCGTATTTCGCCGACGGATTGGAGATAATCTCTATCTTTTCAATGGTGTTGCCGTCGGTGCCGTCCAGCATGGCTTTCAGCTGTTGCCCGCTGAGATAGGACGGCCGACTATCGATGTACACTTCTACCGATTTGCCGTTGACGGTGATGTTGCCATCCTTGTCGATACGCACTCCCGGCGATCGCCGCAGTATCTCGTTGCCGTTGCTTCCAGCTGCAAGAGGCGACTGGCTGACATTGACAACCAGCTTGTCCATCTGCCGTTCTATAAGCGGACGCTTGGCTTTCACTTCCACCTCGCCGAGACGTTTTGTCTCTTCACGCAGCACGAAATCAGGTCCGCCGCATTCGGTCTGATACCCCATGAAGGAAGCCTGTATGATATATTGTCCGGCGTCAACTTCTGTTCTGTATTCACCGTGCTCGTCAGTGATGGTGCCCGTGAGCAGGGTGGAGTCGGGTGCAAGGACGGAGATGGTTACAAAAGGCATGCCTTCGCCCGTCGGACCTGTAACCTTGCCTACAATGGTCGCTGCCGTTGCCGACAGGGATATCAGCAGGGTCGCCACCAAGGTTATGAATTTCGTTTTTCTCGTCCGGCAGCATGTCGGGAGACTGTTAACTCGCTTTTTCATATCGCAGTGTTTTTTTAGAGGAATGCAGGTGTGCTGCATATCCGTGTTTCAATTCGACGGCAAAATTACTGCACCGGCGGCACCCGCAATATGAAAAATCGGACATTTCATTTACAAAACGGGGATTATCCGCCGGAGGTGTCATCGTATCGGTTGATCCCTCTGCACGGACAAACACGTATCGGTTGATATAGGGTAGCAGAGCCTTAGCAGGTTGTAGAATTTTGAATATCATGCTTTGTTTGCAGCAGAGATGATGCCGTTTTTCAGGATGGTTGTATTGCGCCCACGTGTTAACATAAGGTTATGCTATAGCAACGCAAAATTAGACGAATGTTTTTGAATATGCAAATATAAAAATACTTTCTTCCGAACTATTGCCGATATCGACGGGATTGTTTAACTTTGCAGACACAAAAAAGACCTCCTTACGGATTTACGGCGCTGTCTGTCGCTGCGAAAACAGACGGCAGACAATAAGAGAGTAGGGGATTATGCTGTCAGAAAACGTCATAGAGAAACTGCGGATACTCACCGAGTCGGCGAAGTACGATGTGTCATGCTCGTCGTCAGGAACGGTGAGGAAGGGCAAACCCGGCATGGTGGGCAACACCGTCGGCGGGGTGGGAATCTGCCATAGTTTCGCCGATGACGGGCGGTGTATCTCGCTGCTGAAAATCATGCTCACCAACTACTGCATGTACGACTGCGCCTACTGCATCAACCGACGGAGCAACGACATCCGCCGTGCCACGCTGGCAGTGCACGAACTGGAGGAGATTGTGATGGAATTCTACCGACGCAACTACATTGAAGGTCTGTTTCTGAGCAGCGGGGTGGTGCGCAATCCTGACTATACGATGGAGCGGCTGACCGCCATCGTGCGCGACCTGCGCACCGTGCACCGTTTCAACGGATATATCCACCTGAAAGCCATTCCTGGCGCTTCGCAGGAACTACTCAACGAGGCCGGCCGTTATGCAGACCGCATGAGTGTGAACATAGAGATTCCCAAAGAGGAATCGCTGAAAGCGCTTGCACCGGAGAAAGACCACCGGAGCGTATTCCAACCGATGCACCTGATACAGCAGGGCGTGTTGGAGAACAAAGAGGACCGCGGGAAGTTGAGAAATGTGCCTCGCTTCGTGCCTGCAGGACAGAGCACGCAGATGATTGTGGGGGCGACGGCAGACACCGACCGAGATATTCTGACGATGTCGTCCTCGCTATACGCGGAGCCGACGATGCGGCGGGTCTATTATTCCGGTTATGTGAGCGTCAATACCTATGACCAGCGTCTGCCCGTACTGAAACAGCCGCCACTGGTGCGCGAAAACCGCCTGTATCAGGCAGACTGGCTGCTGCGCTTCTACGGCTTCAACGTACAGGAGATTGTGGACGATCGGCATGAACAACTGGATCTGGACATCGACCCCAAGCTGGCATGGGCGCTACGGCATCCCGAATATTTCCCCGTGGACATCAACACGGCGGCTTACGAACAAATCCTGCGCGTGCCAGGCATCGGGACCAGGTCGGCAGCGCTGATAGTCAGCTCGCGGCGCTTCGGTAGGGTGACCTCGGCTCACCTCAGGAAGATGGGAGTCGTGATGAAGAAAGCCAAATATTTTATTACCTGCCGCGAACTGAACGCCGGCTATAACGACCGCATCATGGGGGTGAACGAGATACCCGCGGCTGTGCTGCGACAACGACTTCTATCGCCTGCCGTGCAGAAACAACTGGCCGCCGAACAGCAGGGAACGCTTGACTTGGGGATAGAATAAGATGCTTATTTATCTGTTTGACAACACATTTGACGGGCTGTTGACGGCAGTGTTCGACGCCTTCTTCCGCCACGATGAGCCGGGGCAGCTGCTCACAGGCGGTGATGCACTGCCGCTGTTTGCCGATGAGGTTCATGAGGTGAAGACGGACGAAAATAAAGCGGGTAGGGTATGGGCCGGCTTAGAGAAACGACTACGTGAAAACGAGCTGCGGATGATTACAATCAGCTGGCTTTCAGAGGATAAAAACTTGAACTGGCCGCTATTCCGCTATGTGTGCAAGGTGTTTCATGCTCCGCAGGACGAAGCATGCCGTATTGTGCAGAATTTTGCCGATGAAGACGTGTTGACGGTGACTCGTATAGCAGAAAAAGTGACTCATGAAGCACATAGGATGTTACAGTTTGTCCGGTTTCAGAAAGCAAAAGACGGTACGTATCTCGGAGTGGTTTCTCCTGATTACAATGTGTTGCCACTGGCGACGGATCATTTCCGCGACCGCTTCGGCGACCAGCCATGGCTGCTATATGATGCAGGCCGCCGCTACGGATTTTACTACGACACGCGCAGTCTTCATCGGATTGTCTTTGACGGAGACGAGAATTTTGATTTGCGTGACGGCAGTTTGCAAGGCGACATGCTGGCGGAAGACGAAATGTTGTTTCAGAACTTATGGCGGACGTATTTCAAGGCAATATGTATCAAGGAGCGCATCAATCCGAAAAAGCAGGCCGGCGACATGCCGCGCCGCTATTGGCGCTACATGACGGAGATGCAGAAAAAGCCAGGAAGCGTATGAGCATGATACCGTTTTCATCTTCCTCTTGTACCGGCATTATTCGAACATAATTTATATTATGTAAAATAGGACATGGAGAATTTATGAGTGCGTACCCTATCAGATGTTGGCACGGCATTTGCAAGATAAGAAGGAAACGGTTGGATTCGTAACTTTGAGAACTAAACCTGCCATTATGGCAGACCAACTGTCAGAATAATAAACCGAAAGAAAAACAGGAAACAAAAGAACAATATGCTATACGAACCGGATATGCTATTTGAGGATAACGAACAAGGAACTCAGATTATCCAAATCATTGAGAATCAGGACAAACCCAGCAAAGCCGAACTGAAAAGCGGAGATGTATTGGGTGTATTGCCGTTGAAAAACATGGTATTGTTTCCCGGCGTGTTATTGCCGGTAACAGTGGCTCGGCCGAAGTCAATGAAATTAGTGAAGAGTGCCTATGAAGACGAGAAGTTGATCGCCGTTGTCTGCCAGAAAGACAGCGAAGTGCAAGAACCCGGAACGGAAGATATATATCCCCTGGGCACGGCGGCACGCGTAATCAGAACTTTTGACTTGCCCGACGGCTCGCTTACAATTATATTGGAGGGTACGGAGCGCATTATGCTCAATGAGATAGTTTCGCAACGGCCCTACATGAAAGCCTCTGTACTGGTGGTGCCAGAAGTATTCCCCAAGCGTGGTGACAAAGCGTTTTTAGCGACAGTGAGTAATATAAAGGAATTGGCTATCAAGATTCTGGGAAGCTCCGCCCTGCCCCCCGAGGCCAGTTTTGCACTGAAGAATATTGATAATCCCCCTACCCTTGTAAACTATATCTGCGTAAATTTCAACCTGCAGATAGCCGAGAAGCAGGCCTTGCTTCAGCAAGAGAAGTTGGAGGACCGCGCATTCCGTCTGTTAGAGATGCTCAACAAAGAGGTGCAACTGATTGAAATAAAACAATCAATACAAGAGAAGGCACGCGAGGAAGTGAACAAACAGCAGCGCGAATATTTCCTGCACCAGCAGATGCAGACCATCCAGAAAGAGTTGGGCGATACGGCGGAACAGGATGTAAATGATATGCGTGAGCGCGCCAAACAGAAGCATTGGCCGAAGGAGACGGCCAAGGTGTTTGAAGAAGAACTGAAAAAGTTGGAGCGGACTCCTACTCATTCCCCTGAATACTCGACGCAGCAAAACTATTTGGAAGTGATGCTCGCCTTGCCGTGGAATGAATATACAGAAGACAACTTCGATATCCGCAATGCACAGAAGGTGCTTGACCGCGACCACTACGGCATGGACAAGGTGAAGGAACGCATTTTAGAGTATCTTAGTGTGTTGAAGATGAAGACGACTCCGAAGGCAAATGCCGGCGAGGCGGCATCTTTCAAAGCCCCGATACTCTGCCTGTATGGTCCTCCGGGTGTAGGCAAGACAAGTTTGGGGAAGTCGATAGCCACAGCCTTGGGGCGCAAATACGCCCGCATCTCGTTGGGCGGTTTGCATGACGAAGCGGAGATACGCGGTCACCGACGCACCTACATCGGCGCCATGCCGGGGCGCATTATACAGAACATAATGAAGGTGAAAAGTTCCAATCCTGTATTTGTGCTGGATGAGATAGACAAAGTGAGCGCCGACTATCACGGCGACCCGACATCAGCCCTTCTGGAGGTACTTGACCCGGAACAAAACACCACTTTCCACGATAACTATTTAGACCAGGATTATGACTTGAGCAAGGTGCTGTTTATAGCAACCGCCAACACCTTGAGCACGATACCCCGGCCGCTATTGGATCGTATGGAATTGATAGAGATGACAGGCTATCTGCAGGAGGAAAAAGTGGAGATTGCCAAGCGTCACCTGATACCCAAGGAATTAGAGAACCACGGTCTGCAGGCGTCACAACTGAAGTTCCCGAAGGCTGTATTGAACGAGCTGATAGATAAATACACCCGCGAATCCGGCGTGCGCGAACTGGATAGACAGATAGCTTCCGTTATGCGCAAAGCCGTGAAGCACATCGCTTTGGAAGAAGAATATCATACCACTCTGACTCCAAAAGATTTAGAGGCGTATCTTGGCAAGCCGCGCTACAGCCGCGACATGTATGAGAACAACAAATACGTGGGCGTGGTTACGGGCTTGGCTTGGACGCAGGTAGGTGGCGAAATTCTGTTTATCGAGACATCGCTCTCCCCCAGCAAAACCCCTACCCTGACGCTGACCGGCAATTTGGGTGATGTGATGAAAGAGAGTGCCACCATTGCATTGGGCTACATCAAGGCACATGCCTCGCAGTTCGGCATTGACAAAAAGAAAATAGACAGCAGCGCTGTCCATCTGCATGTGCCGGAAGGTGCCATACCGAAAGACGGACCATCGGCGGGTATCACAATGACTACGGCACTTGTGTCTGCTTTTACAGGAAGACGGGTGCGCGAAAGACTTGCCATGACTGGCGAGATGACGCTTCGCGGGAAGGTGCTGCCCGTGGGAGGTATAAAGGAGAAGATTCTTGCTGCCAAACGGGCGGGAATCCGCGACATCATTCTCTGCCATGAGAACCAAAAAGACATAGAGGAGATTCCCGAGAACTATCTGAAAGGACTAACTTTCCACTACGTGCATGACATACAGGAAGTGACGGAATTAGCCCTGCTAAAAAAGTAGTCTTTGGGAAACAACCGGTAACGTGCACGGAGAAACCTCCGTGCACGTTGGTTTGAGAGAGCAAGCTTCCTTGTATATGTCAGAGAATATTCGTAATTTTGCAGGGTAGATAAAAATTAGGATAGGCAGAGATATGTTAAGGCATTTACATATACGCAACTATGCGCTGATTTCGGCTTTGGACATTGATTTTGAAAGCGGCTTCTCTGTGCTGACAGGTGAAACCGGCGCCGGAAAGAGCATCATTCTTGGTGCGCTCGGACTCATTATGGGAAACCGTGCCGACAGCAAGAGCATTACAGAGGGTGAGGAAAAGTGTGTAATAGAGGCTGAGTTCGATCCAAATGGCAAGAGCGGGGAAAGTGTGGCCGCCTTCTTTAAGGCCAATGATTTAGACGAACAACCAGTATGTCTAATCCGGCGTGAAGTGAGTGTAAACGGCAAGTCGCGTGCTTTCGTAAACGACACTCCTGTGGCCCTGAATATCCTGCGAGAGTTGACAGACATGCTGATAGATATTCATTCGCAGCATGAGAACCTGCTGTTACGTGATGACACATTCATGCTCGGCATAGCCGATGTTTTGGCTGGCAATAATAAGGAACGCGATTCCTATATTGATACATACAGACGATACACGACGATGCGGCAGCAACTTTACGCCTTACAGCAACGGGCGGCCAAAGCTCAAAGCGAAGCGGACTATATCGCATTTCAGCACAAGCAGTTGAGTGAAGCCCGCCTGCAAGCGGATGAAGAAACCGAGTTGGGACAGGAACTGCAGCGACTGAACCATACGGAGGACATAAAATCAGGACTCGGGTTGGCAACGCATCTGTTGGAAGACGAGAACGGCGGCATCTTAGCCGCCTTGAAAGAGGCTCAATCCTCCCTGCGGCACATCTGCGGCTACTTGCCAGAGGGAGACAATATGGTGGAACGCCTGCAGAGCACCTATATCGAACTGAAGGACATTGCCGATGAGGCTTCCCGCATTGATGAACGTACTGACTTCGACCCCGAGCGCCTCCAACAGGCAGAGGAACGTATGGACTTGCTGAACACACTGATGCAGAAACACCGCAAGTCCAGCGTAAACGAACTAATCAGCCTGCGCGATGACTTGGCGGAACAACTGAAACAAAGCGAGAGTGTGGATGAAGATATTGCCGCATTGCAACACGAGCTAAAGCTGCAGCAGCAACGCATGCAGGCAGCAGCCGATGCTTTAAGCCAAAGCCGTGCGGCCGTGTGTGCGCCTGCGTCAACGATGCTGGCAGACCTACTGACACGTTTGGGAATAGCACATGCCCGCGTACAAATGGAAGTGACACCCTTGGGAGAATGTACGGAGACAGGACAAGACAACGTGCAACTGCTGTTTGCCGCCAATAAAAACCAGTCGCTCCGTGCGGTGGCAGAAGTGGCATCAGGTGGTGAAACGGCCAGACTGATGCTGTGTATAAAAATGCTGACAGCCGAACAGACAGGACTTCCTACCCTCATCTTTGACGAAGTGGATACCGGCGTAAGCGGAGAAGCCGCCAGCAACATGGGCGACATGATGCGACAACTCGGGGAAAACCGTCAAGTGCTGGCCATCACACATTTGCCACAGATAGCAGCAAAAGGAACGATTCATTACAAAGTATATAAAGCCGACAACGAGAGCCGGACAGAGACACATATCCTGCGACTTGGTGACGAAGAGCGTGTGCGCGAGATAGCCACCTTGCTTTCCGGAGAGAACATCACAGAAGCGGCATTGAGCAATGCCCGCGAATTGTTAAGGACATGATAACCGGACAAAAACGTATCATTATGCAGCCGTTAGCCGAACGATTGAGACCAAAGACTTTGGACGAATATATAGGCCAGAAGCATCTCGTGGGCGAGGGGGCCATCCTTCGTCAGATGATAGAGCGTAAGACATTGTCATCGTTTATTCTGTGGGGACCTCCGGGCGTCGGAAAGACAACGCTTGCGCGGATTATAGCCCACGAACTGGACCTGCCGTTCTACACACTGTCGGCTGTGACGGCTGGCGTACGGGAAGTGCGGGAGGTGATAGAAAAGGCCCAACGGAACAGCGGCTTGTTTGCCACCGGCAGGCCCATCCTCTTCATCGATGAGATACACCGCTTCAGCAAGTCGCAGCAGGACTCGTTGCTCGGAGCGGTGGAGCAAGGCGTGATAACGCTGATTGGTGCGACCACGGAGAACCCGTCGTTTGAGGTTATCACTCCCCTACTCTCGCGCTGTCAGGTTTATGTTCTCAAGAGTTTGGACAAAGAGGATTTGCTGGAACTACTGAACCGTGCCCTCTCTACCGACGCGAAACTGCGCACTATGCACATTGAAGTGCAGGAAACAGAGGCGCTGCTGCGCTATTCGGGGGGCGATGCGAGGAAACTGCTTAACATAATAGAACTCGTAACCAATGCAGAAACCGAAGATAAGGTGGTAATTGACAACAATACCGTCACGGCACGCCTGCAACAGAATCCTGTGGCTTACGACAAAGACGGCGAGATGCACTATGACATCATCTCCGCCTTCATCAAGTCGATTCGGGGCAGTGATCCAGATGCGGCGTTGTACTGGTTAGCACGTATGGTGGCTGCAGGGGAAGACCCTAAATTCATTGCCCGCAGGCTGGTTATCTCTGCAGCAGAAGATATCGGCCTTGCCAATCCCAACGCCCTGCTGATAGCCAATGCCTGCTTTGATACTTTAACAAAGATAGGATGGCCTGAAGGCCGGATTCCATTAGCCGAAGCCACTGTGTATCTGGCGACTTCCCAAAAATCAAATTCCGCCTATCTTGGTATAGACGGCGCTCTTGCAGAAGTGCGCAATAGCGGTAATCTCCCTGTACCACTGCACTTGCGGAATGCTCCCACCAAACTGATGGAGGAGTTGGGCTATGGTGCAGACTATAAGTATGCACATGATTTCCCGAACCATTTTGTACGGCAACAATATCTGCCGGATGAACTGCAAGGCAGACACTTCTGGTATGCGCAAGGCAACCCCGCGGAACAGCGCACGGCGGAGTGGATGCGCCACCTCTGGAAAGATGACTCCACTGCATCAGAGGAATAAAACGTTGCAATTTGTATTTTCATTCTTGCTCCTATCCTCACAAGGAGCGAGTATAAAAATATACAGAGAGACGAAACTTGTTTTGTCTCCCTGCGTTATCATAGTACCAATGGAATCTAAGATTATTCGTACACTCGTTCTGTTTCGGTGATAGAAATGTTTAGAACCGACAAAAAGTATCTGCTACAGATATACTGAACATTGTGAAGCCTGAGCCAATGCGGCTATTGCGCAATTAGGAAAGATTTGGTATCTTTGCACGGTGAAATATAATGCCGGTTTTATCGGTTTTTAACGGGAAGGACTTCTGTTGTTTGCTTGGTATGGCGGGGATTTACATACATATTCCGTTTTGCAAGTCGAGGTGCAGGTATTGTGATTTCTACTCGACCACGATGCTCGGCAAACGCGAAGAATATGTACGAGCAGTGATAGATGAGGCAGAACTGAGGAGGCATTATCTTGGCGGAGAAACAGTCAGCACAATATACTTCGGCGGAGGCACACCAAGTTTGATTCTGGCGGAAGATATACGGCTGATACTAAACCGGTTGCGCGAGCTATTTAAAGTTACGGGAGAAGCAGAGATAACTACAGAAGGCAATCCGGGAGACTTGACTAAAGACTACCTCTGCGAGTTGCATGAGGCCGGAGTTAACCGCCTAAGCATCGGTATTCAGTCGTTCTCTGATGATAAACTGCGCCTGCTCGGCAGACGGCATACGGGCGAAGAAGCACGTCGGTCGGTGACGCGGGCAAGAGAGGTCGGCTTCAACAACATCAGCATTGACCTGATATACGGAATACCCGGGGAAAGCCTGCAGGACTGGCAGGAGGAACTAAGGCAGGCAATCAGTCTCAATATTGAGCACATAAGCACCTACTGCCTCACCTACGAGGAGGGTACAAGGATGACTGATATGCTAAAACGGGGAGAGATTTGTGCTGTGGATGACGAGACAGAGAACGAGATGTATGCTATATTAGTCAAGACGCTGAGTGATAGCGGCTTTTATAGATACGAAGTATCAAACTTCGCAAAGCCCCATCAGCATTCGCATCATAACAGCGCCTACTGGAACGGCACAAAATACTTGGGATTAGGAGCCGCCGCCCACTCTTTCGACGGGAAGAGCCGCCAATGGAACAAGAGTGATATTGATGCGTATATGCGAGAGGTGGAGGCACGGAATTTGCAGCCGGAAAAGGAAGATTTGACCGACACAGACTTATACAACGAGCGGGTGATGCTCGGGCTGAGGACGGCAGGAGGCATCGACCTCGGGCAGTTGAGTGCTGAGGAGAAGAAACATTGCCTGCATGAGGCGAATCGATTTCTGACGACCGGACACTTGATAATCGACCGCAACCGTCTCACCTGTACCGACAAAGGGATAAACATACTGAATCTGATAACAGAATATTTAATGCAATAGAGCAATATGAAACAAAATACCATGTCAAAGAACTTCAAGAAAACGTTTGCCAAATGGTTCTGGCTGCTGTTTGTAGTTGGAATCGCTTTGATACTCCTTGTTTTCTGGCTGATAACCAAAGGATGGTTAGGCTATCTGCCGCCACTTGACGAACTGCAGAATCCAAAGAACAAATATGCCACGGAAGTCTATTCATCGGATATGCAGGTGCTTGGCAGCTACTACCGCACGGAAAACCGCGTTGGCGTTCAGTATGCAGACATTTCTCCGTATATGACAGAGGCATTGGTGGCAACAGAAGACGTGCGCTTCTACAAACATTCGGGCATAGACGGCAAGGCCTTGTTCCGCGTATTCTTCAAACTCGGTCGTGCCGGAGGCGGCTCCACCCTAACCCAGCAACTCTCGAAGCAATTGTATTCTCCCAAGGCAGACAATATCTTTGAGCGTGCCCTGCAGAAACCCATAGAATGGGTGATTGCCGCACAATTGGAGCGTCTATACTCAAAGGAGGAGATTATCATGATGTATCTCAATCAGTTTGACTTTCTCTATAATGCGGTTGGCATCAAGCAGGCAGCGCAGGTGTACTTCAACACTACACCGGCTGATCTGAAAATAGAACAAGCCGCCATGCTTGTTGGGATGTGCAAGAATCCGGCTCTCTATAACCCTATACGTCGGCCTGAACGAGCACTCAACCGTCGCAACGTAGTATTGTCACAGATGGAGAAAAACGATTGCATCACCCTCGCACAGCGTGACTCGCTGATGCAGCTTCCACTCGGTATCAGCTATCACTCCGTTGACCATAAGCAAGGCCTTGCCCCCTATTTCCGCGAATATCTGCGTCAGGTGCTTACCGCCAAGGAGCCCAAGGAGAGCAACTATTCGCAATGGAACAAGCAGCAGTACCAGTTGGACAAACGCCAATGGGACGAGAACCCGCTATACGGATTCTGCAACAAGAACAAGAAATCTGACGGGACCCCTTATGACCTCTACAACGACGGACTTCGCGTGTACACCACTCTCGACTCCCGCATGCAGCAATACGCCGAAGAGGCTGTTAGCGAACACATGCAATATCTGCAGGGACGTTTCTTCAATGAGAAGAAACGCAGCAAGACAGCACCTTTCTCGCGCATGTTGAAGGAACAAGAAGTGAACGATATCATGGCGCGCTCCGTAAAGCAGACCGAGCGCTATCGCATCATGAAAAAAGCCGGCAAGACCGAGGCTGAGATACAGGAGGCGTTTGCTACGCCGCAAGAGATGCGCGTATTCTCTTACAACGGTATGATTGATACCGTCCTCTCACCGATGGATTCTATCCGCTGGCAGAAGTATTTTCTGCGCTGCGGCTTTATGTCGATGGACCCCCACTCCGGTCACGTGAAGGCCTATGTAGGAGGTCCCAATTTTGCGAACTTCCAATACGACATGGTCAACACCGGACGCCGACAGGTGGGCTCCACCGTAAAACCTTATATCTATACACTGGCAATGGATGAAGGTATGTGGCCGTGCGACACCACTTCTTATGTACCGGTAACGCTTATTGACGGCAATGGCAACCCGTGGACTCCGAAGGAGAGCCATAAGGTACCCGATGACGAGGTGGGCAAAAAGGTGACGCTGACTTGGGGACTTGCTCAGTCGAGCAACTGGATGTCGGCCTATCTGATGGGCATGTTTACACCGGAGAAACTGGTGCAACTGATGCGCTCGTTCGGTATAGAAGGGCAACTCGACCCGGTTGTCAGCTTATGCCTCGGTCCCTGTGAGGTCAGCGTGGCTGAGATGGTGGACGCATATACAGCTTTTGTGGGGAAAGGCATACGCATCGAACCGCTATATGTGACCCGCATAGAAGATAACAACGGCAATGTATTGGCCACTTTTACTCCTCAAACGCATGAGATTATCAGCGAACAAACCGCCTATAAAATGATATACATGCTTCGCAACGTAGTGGACCACGGAACAGGTGTGCGTACACGCTTCCGCTACAAACTGACGATGCCGATGGGCGGCAAGACCGGTACGAGCCAGAACAACTCTGATGGCTGGTTTATGGGCTTTACGCCCTCGTTGGTAAGCGGTTGCTGGGTAGGCGGCGAAGACCGTGCCATTCATTTTGATTCAATGGCAGATGGTCAAGGAGCCAACACGGCATTGCCGATATTTGCCCTCTATATGCAGAAGGTGCTTGCCGACCCCACCCTCGGCTATACGGCCGATGAGCAGTTTGACATTCCTGACTGGTTTGATCCGAATGCCGGTTGCCGCTGATGAGATACTTGCAGACAACAAGTGCTTAAGTATATAGATATACAAAAAAAGAGACCGGTCACTCCAGTCTCTTTTTTTGTTGCAATTGGCTTGGATTTACACCATCAGTGCGGCTACGAGAGCCAGAATGGCGTAGAACTCAGGGAGAGCGGCATAAATCATGGTGTTGGTCTGCACGTCATGACCGGCAGCTATACCAGCAATACCATTCGCACAGACTTGTCCCTGACGGATACCCGAGAAGAGGCATACCAGACCTACGGCCAAACCTACACCAAACATCAGTGCGCCCTGCTCTGCTACATTTTTACCCATCCACATAAGGAAAGCAACAAAGCCATACAGACCCTGGGTGGCAGGAAGTGCCGAAAGAATCATGTAGGACGACGATTTGTCTTTGTTCTTTTTCAGCGCACCTTCAGCCGCATTGCCTGCAATGGTGGTGCCGTAAGCAGAACCGATTCCGGCGAGCCCTAACATCATGGCCCAACCGAGATAACCGAGAATTTCGTTCATAATGGTAAATTTGTTTATTATATGTTAGTTATTGCTATTATTCTCTTAATTTGTTTGTTTGGCAAACGGCTCATACAAATGGCCTTTGCCTTCATAGCCGGAGTTTTTGAAATACTCTACAAAAGACAGACGCAACGGGTGTACGAAAGCTCCTAACGCCGACATGCAGAGGTTGAGCAGGTGACCGACTATCAGAATCAGGATGAAACCAATCCACGTACCCGCGTTGGGCGTATCACCGAGCACCATCAGCCCAAGACTGTTGAATGCCGCGCCAAGCATACCGCCTGCCAAACCAAGTGCATACAGACGGATGTAGGAAAGCACATCGCCCAGAATACCGGTTGCCATATTGTAAGTATCCCACAAGCCAGCACCTATGTTGAGAAGCGGATTTCGTCCGGGAGTGTTGAAGATATAGATTCCTAACGCTGATACAGAACCGATAGTGATGAGCACCCATTTGGTCACTTCGGGCGAGAAGACCTTGGTCAGCGCCAGAATGGCCGTTACAAGACCGCCCAGAATCAGCAGCAACCAACCCCACGTAGCGATGTTCTGCTTAAAACCGAAACGTTTTGTGTAACATATAGCTTTGATAATCATAGCCAGACATATATGGAACACGCCGATACAGAGCGCCATAACCATCTGGATGTCATAACCCATCACCTTGCCCTTTATCATCACGCCTTTCAGCGATTCAGGCACCCATGAAGCCGTGTATAAATCAATGCCAAAAAACGTACCAAGGAAGAAGCCCACCACCAGTGTACCTATACCGAGTGTGGTAATAAGCGGGCCAAGCCCTTCGAACATAGAGATGTTCAGTACCTTCCTTGTAGTCAAAATGCCAAAGAGAATAAGCAGAATGCCATAACCGGCATCGCCCATACAAAGAGCAAAGAAGAGAAGGAAAAACGGTCCCAAGATAGGCGTCGGATCAAACTCGCCATATACGGGCCATCCGTACATCCCCGTCAGGCACTCGAACATCCGTGTAAACCAATTGTTGTGTAATTTGACAGGAGTATCGTCAGCTTCCGTAGGTTCTTCTGCCGTATAATAGATATGCTGTTCGTCCAGCATCTTGTCCAGTTCTGTTGTATTATCCACCGGACAAAAACCTTCCAGCAGACATAGGGTGTCATCCGCCAGTGAAGTTGTGCTCAAGTTGACACGTTTCCAGTCAATCTCCTGCCGCATAAGGGCCTGTGACTGCCGGAGTTCACCAAGATGAGCAATCGCCCACGCTTCCAGTTGCGCTTGTTTGGCAGCAAGCAGACCGTTCAAAGCATCGGCATCAGCCGCCAACCGGGTCGCATTGTGCCGATTGAGCGTAATCTCATCTGCATCTATGTCAAACACCTCGTTTGCACGATTCACGGTTACGAAATACACGAAGCCGCCTTCTTCGGCCACTTGCACGGCATTGTACAGCGTCTCCCACTCCGGCTCATATTTGCTGGCAGGGCAACTGAAATACTGCATCTGCCACCCCTCTTTACAAATAGCGTCCAACTTCTCCGACGAGAAATCACCCCAGATACGCATACGATCCTGCTCCTTGCGCACAGCGGCCAGACGTTCGGCCAACTGCTGTTTTTCTGCTACAAAAGCGGGGAACTCGTCCATCAGTGCCAAGACATCATCTGCTGCCTTGCCTGTTTCCACAGGGGCACTTCCTTGCGGGAGATACTGTTCGGCTTGGCTTATCGTGCGCTGCAACCGTGCCGACAGAGCCAGTTGCTGCTGCAGTTGGCCATCTTCAGTCTCTCCTTCCGCCTTTTTGTTGATATGTACAACTCCGGCTTCTCTTAATTGCTCAAGGAAAGCGTCGTAGTCACGATGAAACACCAGAAAGGTGTATTTCTTCATTTTTGTAATCATTGTTGTGCCTCCCTTTCACGTTTTGATTTTACAATCTTCTGGCTTGATTTCGAGAGGTTTTCCTCATCTTCCATAAAGCGCTTTATCTTTCGGATGGCATCCTCATAACCCGGTATCTGCACCTTCTCGAACAGATTCACCTTTTGAGTGGATTTCTTTCGGGCATACTCCAGCAAATTCAACTTCTGACGGCAGAATTCCTGCTCAATCCCCACTTGCGCCAACTCTTTCAGTTGCGTGAATCCATCGGCATACCATTTCGGAGCGGAGAAGATGCTGAATTCGCGTGTGGAATATACCACCTCGTCCAAAACGGGAACGCGTACGCCGGCAATCTTTTTGATGCTCATTTTCACATCGTCCACGTGCAGCAGACTGGTGTCGAACTCTCCCCAGAGAGCAAGCATCTGGTCGTACGCATTGATGCGTTCTTCCACTTCACGGTCCAGACGGGTAATCTCGTCTTTGGCCTTCTTCACTTCCATGCGAAGCGCCGACTCTTTGTTCTTCAGGGTCGGCAACGCACGCACACGCATCTTGAGGTTTTTCTCAAGCGATTGAAGCGATGTCTTGTTGTATTGGAATGCAATAGCCATTATTTGATTGTGATTTTCTTCATGTTATGAGTGCGGAAACAAGTGCACCTATTCGGTTACAAAATTACTGAAAATATTCCACATATACAAACTAAATTCCCGATGACTTGCAACGGCAGGTTCAACATCAAAGTGCAAAATTAGTAAAAATGTTTGAAGAAGCAATCCTGTGGTGTCATAAAGTTGAGTTTTTCTCTTGGTCTTCTGTTGATTTTATATTGTATTTGTGCGATAATAACGTCATCAATCGTGTCA
>JAFUEI010000053.1 GCA_017464025.1 Paludibacteraceae bacterium
CACCGCTTGATTGACGGTCATATCCAACACATCGGCTATGGTCTTTCCCTTGAAGCGCACCTCCAGCGTCTCGCGGTTGTAGCGCTTGCCGCCGCAAGCCTCACAGGGGACATACACATCGGGAAGGAAGTGCATCTGTATGGTCTTGAAGCCGTTGCCCGCACATTCTTCGCAGCGGCCTCCGGCCGTATTGAAAGAGAAGCGACCGGGTTTCCAGCCGCGTATCTGCGACTCGGGCAGCTGCACAAAGAGGTTGCGGATATCGGCAAAGACGCCCGTATAGGTAGCCGGATTGCTGCGCGGCGTTCGCCCGATAGGCGACTGGTCAACCGCCACCACCTTGTCCACCAACTCAAGTCCCTCTGCACTGTCGAAGGGCATCGGGTCCTGCAGGGAGCGGTAGAAACGCCGGCTGAGCAACGGATAAAGCGTCTGGTTGACCAACGTGGACTTGCCTGAACCGCTGACACCCGTGACACATATCATCCGCCCCAAGGGGAAGCTGACATCGATATGTTTGAGGTTGTTGCCCGTGCAGCCGTGCAACGTGAGGAAAGGCCCGTCGGCCGGATTGCCGGCAGGGTATTCCGCAGGAAGGGTTGTGTGGTCGTGGTCGCACAGATAGCGTGCCGTCAGTGTATCTGCCCCGAGCAACTGCTCCGGCGTACCCTGAAACACCACACGCCCGCCCAGACGGCCCGCTTTGGGACCGATGTCCACCAACCAGTCAGCCTCACGCATCATCTGCTCATCGTGCTCCACCACGATGACGGTGTTGCCCATGTCGCGCAGGCGCTTGAGCGAAGTGATAAGCCGCTCGTTATCGCGCTGGTGAAGACCGATGCTGGGTTCGTCGAGGATATAGAGCACATTGACCAGACGGGAGCCTATCTGCGTAGCCAGACGGATGCGCTGGCTCTCGCCGCCGGACAGGGAGTCGGAGGAGCGGGAGAGCGAGAGATAGCCCAAGCCCACATCCAGCATGAAGCCCAAACGGGTCTGAATCTCCTTCAGTATTTCGGCAGCGATGGTCTGCTGCTTGTCTGACAACTGCGGCACCACATCACGCAAGTAAACACTCAGGTCGCCCAGGTCCATTCCTGCCAACTCGGCGATGTTTTTGTCCCCGAAGCGGAAAGAGAGCGCCTCGCGGTTGAGACGGGCCCCGTGGCATTCGGGGCACTGCACCTCCGTGGAGTAGCGTCCTGCCCACTGCTGCTCGGTCTCGCTTGCCGCATTTTCCTGCTGCAACTCCATATAGCGCAGTATGCCTTCGTAGCGATGGAAGGAGAACACATCGGCATCGGCCGACCCGTTCATGATTTCGTCCACTGCCTCTTCCGGCAGGTCGGCGAAAGGTGTCTTCAGCGTTGTATCGTATTTGGCGAGAATGGTCTCTATACTGTCAAAAAGCGGCTGCTTCTTGTACTTGCCGAGGGGTAGGATGGCACCGTCGTGGATGCTGAGGGTGCGGTCAGGCACCATCTTGTCGATATCGATGCGATTGACAAAGCCCAGGCCCTTGCAATGCGGGCAGGCTCCCTGCGGCGAGTTGAAAGAGAAGGAATGAGGTGCGGGGTCGGCATAGCTGATACCCGTGGTGGGGCACATCAGGGAGCGGCTGTAGAAACGCACATGGGAGGTATTGTCGGCATCGGCCAGCATCATCACACCTCCGCCTTGCTGCATGGCTTTGTCGATAGAGGCGAGCATGCGGCGGCTGTCTTCTTCGCCCTGCACCTTGCCGATGCGCAGGCGGTCAACCACGAGTTCGATAGAGTGGTTGCGGTAGCGGTCCACCTTCATGCCGTAGAGCAACTCCTGCACTTCACCGTCGATGCGCACATACACGAAACCCTTCTTGCGGTAGCGCTCGAAGAGTTCACGGTAGTGACCCTTGCGGTTTTTCACAAGGGGCGAGAGAAGCAGCACCTTGCGGCCGGCGTATTCGCCGAGGATGAGCTGCATAATCTGCTCATCGGAATAGTGCACCATCCGCTCGCCGGTCATATAACTGTAGGCCACGCCTGCACGGGCGAACAAGAGACGCAGGTAGTCGTACACCTCGGTAACGGTGCCGACGGTGCTGCGCGGGTTGCGGTTGGTGGTCTTCTGGTCGATGCTGATGACGGGTGAGAGCCCCGTTATCTTGTCCACATCAGGACGCGTCATGTTGCCCATGAAGCCGCGGGCATAGGCCGAAAAGGTGTCAATATAGCGGCGCTGCCCTTCGGCAAAGATGGTATCGAAAGCAAGGCTTGACTTGCCCGAGCCGGAGAGACCCGTAATGACTGTCAGCCTGTGGCGGGGAATCTCCACATCGATGTTGCGCAGGTTGTGCACCCGCGCGCCGGAAACGGCGATACATTCGCCCGATGGATGAGCCACAAAAGGCTGATTATGTGCAGAAGAGGTATTCACGGCCAACTGACGTTCCGGGTCGGCAAAGGTACGTAAAAAAACTGAAACCGCCAAGCCGCCTCACCGCACCAGCACCTTGCGCACCGTTGTACGCCCGTCGGATCCCGTGAAACGGAGCAGATAGAGCCCCGGCACACCGGGAACAAGCAGCTGGCAGGAACCTTTGCCCACCGCAACGGGCGCACCGGCATTGCCCGACACCGACCAGAACGTTGCACTGCCGGCTTGCGGGAAGCGTGCGGGCGCATATTGCGCCGCATCGGCCAGTGAGGGGAAATCGAAGATATCGGTATGTACCGTAGGCACGTAGGGACAGGCAGCCACCGTCACCCCATCGGGGCGCGTAAGGAGCACACTGTAAGAGGCATCCGTGTCAAGCGTTCCGTCAGGCAGGTAGAGGTATTCGCCCGTGGCCCCCTCGATAGGCTGTCCGTTGCGAAGCCACTGCCAGGCGGTGAACGTATAGCCGCCGTTGGCGGAGGCATTGCGCAGCGCCAGCACGTCGTTCCACTTCTGGACGATGATGGAGGAGGCATAGTCAATCTCCAGCGAGACAGGCAGGAGCACATCGCCCGATATGTCATCGTGGAAAGCCAGCGTGAGCGTATAATTGCCCGGTTTCACCTCCTTGGGAAGTTCCACCAGGATGCCGTCGGCCGGCAGTTCGGCCCGCGACACATCCGTTCCTGTTGACGGCGAGAAAGACAGCGAATAGGTGTCGGTGGAGCCGTTGGTAATGACATAGGGAACGGTGAAGACAGGGTTGTCGGCGCAAACGAGGAAAGCATTTTCGCCCAAAGCGACACGCAGCACCTCATGCACATCGAGATGCAGATGCACGATGCTGTCGCAGCCCTGCCGCGTCAGGAGTCGGGCGGTGTAGTCGCCCGGCACATTGAGTTGCAGGACTCCGTTTTCCGTAAGGAAAGCATACGGATGGTCGTCGGTAATAGAGGCCGAAAGCCAGGTGTTGGCACTATCGGCAATGGTGAGGTCGGTGAGCCTGATGCTGTCGCAACCGAAGCGACCGGGCAGGGTGTCGCGGATAACGACCGATTCGCGGTAGAGGGAATCGTTGTGCAGATAGCCGTCGGCCCTGCAAGCCACCACATACGACGTGTCGGGCTTAATGCGGATGTCGGGTACCTGCAGGCGGAAGACGGTATCGGCCGTACATTCTTCGAGCACCGCCGTCAGATGCACATCGAAGCTGCCTCCCTCACGAGGATAGGTATGCTCCGGATTGCGCGTGAGGACAGCGGGTGAGCCGTCGCCGAAATCCCACTGCACGTAATCGACCTGGGCCTCCGTATGCGTGACTTCGCGGGTGAACTGGTTGACCAGCTTGATATGGCTCCGGTCGGTGAAACGATAGGTGTTGCTGCAATCGGCCGGTGCATAGTCAGCCGAGGCGTCGGCCGAAGGCAGGTAAGGGGCCGTGTTGGCGATAAGGGTAAAGGTACACTCCGGCCGGTGCTCAAAGGAGAGTTCGACAGCATAGACCGAAGGATCGTCGGGCCGGACCTCGTAGGTGCGGTCCGTGGAGAGCGTTTTGCGCTCGGGGTCGCCGGTGTCGAACCAGCGGTAGAGGAAGCCGGCAGGAGCCGTGAAGACGGTGCTGACCTGACCGCAGCCCGCATTGCCAATCTGGCTGCTTGCGCACTCCAGCGTGAAATACACATAGCCGAAGTGGCCGCCCAAGGTGCAGTCGAACACCGAGACCTCCACCGTGACCTCCTGACCATCGTATTCGTCAGGCAGCACAAAACCCACGGCCGTCCAATCGTACCAATAGACTTTGCCTATCTTCGTGTTGGTCTCCCTGCGGCGCGGGTCGGTACGGAGTTCGATGGTATTGTAGTCGGCATACATGCAGTTGTCGAGCAACTGGCGGTCTTTGTCCACGACACGCAACATGAAGCGGGGCACCTGTACACGGGTGTGGGGTGTCTCGTTCTCTATTTCGTTCAGCACCATAGCGTAGCGCAATATCATCACGGGGTTGCTCTTGATATCCACCTTATAGGGGATTCGCATCTGGGCGGCATCGCCGATGCTGCTGCCCGATAGGCCGGCATTGCCCAAGCGCACCGATGCTATTGCGCCGGAAGGAACCGTGCGGAGCTGCGGCACCAGTTCGTCGTATTCCAACGAGTCGGTATAGACCACATGCTGGCCTTCCATGATGTTGTGCCGCTCGGTTGACACGGTTCCCAGCTGCCAGATGTTGGCCCGATAGTCGAGACTGTTGCGGTCGTCCACATCGGTCGTTACGGTCTGGGCCGTATAGCATATCGTATCGTCCAGATTCAAATAGTCAATACAGAAGTTGGCTTTGTAATAAACCAACTGGTTGATTACCGCGAAGGGGCCGGTATGCAACTCGTCGCAGACGGCACGCACGCGGAACGTGGTCCAGCCTTCGGGAATACGGTAGAGGGGCACCACGGTGTCGGTAGTCAGTTCGGAACGCCAGGTGTCGCTCGTATAGGAGTGGTACTGCACCTCGTATTGTGCAGCATCGCCCACGCTGTTCCAGGACAACTCCACCATCTCCACCTCTTCGGAGGCCTGCATACGCAGCCCCTTCGGAGCGGGACAGCTCACAGGGTCCAGAATCTCGATGTTGTCGATGCAGGCTCCGGGGTTGTGAATAGGGTTGCCGTAAGTAATCCATACGAAGACCAACCGACGCGGCACCGCCGTGGCACGAAGCGTAGCCGTGCAGTGCTGCCAGTAGGACGTACCCCACATCTTCTTGTCGTCCTCGTCGTCCAGACGGATGGTGTTCTGACCGGTAAGGACACTGCTGAGCTGAGCCCCCTCGAGCGTGTTCAGCTCTATCTCGGTATCGAACAGCAGGTCGCGCTCAGGAATCCAGGCCACGTACAGATAGTCATGCTCTTTCTCCGACCCGTCTCCGTAGGCCCGCCAATCGAACGAGAGCGCATAGTCGTGGCCGGGATTGAGCGCCAACGGCACATAGGCCACCACGCATGAGGGAGACGACGAATAGCCCGCCGTGGCGCCGTTGTCGGTCGTGACATACAGCGAACGCTTGCCGTTGGGGGTGGTATTGGCCGCCTCGCCGATGCACCACTTGTGGCCGATATTGCCTGCACGCGGTCCCGGGTTGAGCACCCACTGCGCATCATCGGCCGGTGTCTCAAAATCGCAGTGGAACTCCGTAAGCACCTGCTGTGCGGCAAGCAGACAACCCTGCGCCGCCAGCAGCATCAGGAAGAGGACTCTGCGGACAGAATGAACAGTATCAGATTGTATGGTTTTCATGTTGCTTCAGATTGAACGGGTTCAGCGGACAGCGTCCGTTACAAGCACTTTCTCGGTACGGGTGCCGTCGGCAGTGATGAGCGAGAGCAGGTAATAGCCCTCATGCAATGCCGGTACGGTGACAGGGGTCTGCTCCGTGAAATCCTGCACGGCCAGCACACGTCCTGCCAAGTCGGTCCACAACGCCCTGCCTGCGGTGCGCATGCCAATCTGCTGACTGACGTGCAACAGCGTCGGGATGTTTTGCTCCGTATCGAAATACTCAGGCACCACCGGGCAGACAAAAAGTTCGGCACCATCGTCAGCCCTCACGAGACGGGCAGAGTATTCCGCCGTATTGTCCAAGCCGCCGGATACGTAGAGATAGGGCATCGTGGCCCCGTCAATGGGGGTGCCGTCCTTATACCACTGGTAGGCCGAGAAGGTGTAGCCTCCGTTGTAGTCGGCATTGCGGATGGCCAGCACATCGTTCCAGCGCTGGGTAATGAGCGAGCTGGCATAGTTGATGACGAAACCGAGCGTATAGGTCTGGTTGCCGCAGGTGGAGGGCTGCACAAAGTCGAGCACCACCTGATAGGCCCCCGGACGCACGCCCGCAGGCAACGGCCATACGGCCGCGGTGGACGTGTTGTCAGTAACCAGCCTGTCCGTAAAGCCGGCGGCACGGGCCGCATCGTCGAAACGGATGAAGAGAGAGTCGAACCGGCCGGAAAGGACAGCATAGTTGATGACCAGCGGCCCTTCGTCGGCACAAAGAGCCGTCGGTACGGTGTCGAGCTGCACCTCCAGTTTGTCGAATACGACGAGGCGCAGGTCAATCAGACTGTCGCAGCCCAGACGGTTGGTGAGCCGCTGGCGGTAGGTACCCTGACGGCTGTAGGGAATGCCGTTGAAATAGTAAGGCAGGGCGGACGAACAAGTGACCGCCTCCACCGTGTCGGGACCGCTGTGCAGGTTGACAGCCAGATTGTACACCAACAGGCTGTCGCAGCCTGCGAAGTTGGTGTAATGCAGTTCCCAACGTCCTGGTCTGTCGTACACCTCGCCGTTGAAGATATAGGGAATCTGGTTCTCGCATATCGTGTCGAAGCGCTCGACAGGCGGCGTAAGGATGCCGCCCACCACAACGGTGTCGAACATTTCCTCCGAGCAATGGGCCGCTCCGATGGAAGCCGTCAGCCGCACATACACCGTGTCGCCCTCCGGCGGGCACACCACATCGACACTGCGAGCCTGCGTAACGACCGGTACGGGATCGGCGGCACGCGTCAGTTCCCACTCCGCCTCATCGCAGCTCTCGGCTGTATGCTGCTCGAAGCCCTTGTCGTCACGCATCACGATATGGCTGCGGTCGGTAAGGCGGAGCGTGTTCTTACAGCCAGCAGGCTGCCATTCGGCCACGTAATCAGGATAGGCATAGCGCATGGCCATCTCGGTGCTGAGGTCGAAACAGCACTTGTCGGCCGTCGTAGGGTCGGCGGGGTCGGGCAGCATGCAGACGGTGCAACGGTACACATCGTGGTCGGCCTTGGTATGCAGCACGCGCTCGTGGCCGAGGTCAGCACCTTTGGAGTTTGTCCACGAATAGTTGAACCCTTCGGGTGCCGCGATGTCCATGTACTCGCCTGCACCGCAGTTGTCGGACTTGAGATGGCTGCTGACGCAATCGAGCGTGAAATAGCCATAGCCGTAGTGAGCGCCGCCGAGGCAGTCGCGCGAATGGAAGCGCACCGAAACGGTACGTCCGTGGTAGGGTGCCATATTATAGCCGAGAGAGGTCCAGTCTTTCCAGATGGCCTGCCGCGTAGGCTGTTCGCGTCCGGCCATATCCACGTATGAGCTGTTCCACTGCTCCTCCAGTTCGTCGGAATAGATAAAGCGTGCCACACCGCACTCGGGGTCAATGAGGTTGCCGTTCTCGTCGAGAACCGAAAGCATGAAGCCGGAAGCACCGCCGGGTTCGGGCGTCTGCAGCACCACGGCATAACGCACAAACAGCATCGCCTGCTCGACAGAATCGACGACAAAGGAATAGGTGATGTCTTCCTGCCCCATCATGGCCTCCCAGTTGCCCAAACGGACCGAAGCCACCGAGCCGTCGGGGATGGTCTTCAGCGGAGGAACGGGATTGCCGTAGAAGTCGGTACTGCCTTTCGTGCGGGCATCGACAACCCCTTTGCGCCAGTTGACGGTATGGCGGCTGGCCCGCGAGTCTTCGCCGAAGTCGCGCACACCGACGGTGTCGCCAGCCAGGATATAGCCGATAGCCGAATGGCGGCCATAGGTACATACCACGTTGTCGGCATGGAGGTCAAGGAAGTTGACACAATGGTTGTCGGGGCACCAATAGATCTGGTTGTAGCTGGTAGCCCAGGCACTGGTATCGGTCTGCTCGACATTGGCGCAGCGCACGCGGACATCGTAGGAGCCTTCCTCGCCGTTGGGCACGTTTACGAAAACGCTCTGCACGGTATCCTGCACCGCCTGAATATGCGTCTGGCGGCGCCAGACGGTGGAGTTGACGTTCTTATACTGCACCTCAAACCATTCCTGCGTACTCTTCCACACAATCTGCATGGTAGAGTCGCCGCAAGCGGGCTCCACGCGGAGTGCATAGGGCTTCTTGGCGTTGTTGGAGGCTATCTGCACATTGTCGATACAAGCGGACAGGTTGTCGTTCTTCTCGTCCACATTCATATTGACCCAGGCAAAGAGAAGCACAAAGTCAAGCGCCGAATTGCCGCTGGACACTTTGTGGGTGAGCGATACGTTCTCCCATGCCTCGGAGCCGTAGAGTGCCAGCCGGCCGGTGTCCAGCTCGTTGACCTTGGGTCGTGCGAAATACTGGATGGCAGAGGAAGAAGAGAGCACGGTGAGGTTTCCGCTGAGATCGGCCTGTGCATACTGCATGAGGTTCAGATCCGCATTGAGCTTGTTCGCCAGACCGATATAGACGAACAGGCGCCCGCTGGACGGACTGCCCATACACTTCCAGTCGAAGGAGATGTCGTAGTTGCCGGCTCCCTGCGGGAAGCGGATGATACGGTAGGCATACACCACATCCGGCTTGTTGCCGAAAGAGGGCGTAGCCCCTCCGTTGGAGGATATGTAGAGCGAACGGCTGCCTTCGGAGCGCGTAGCCTCGCCGATGACCCAGCGGTCGGCAGCGCCGTCGGTACCGGGGTTGAGGGTCCAGAGGGCATTCTCGGCATCGTCTTCGAAGCCGCAGAAGAAGGGGACACGAATCTGCTGAGCCTGCACAAGAAGCAGGGAGCAGAGACAAGACAGTATAAGAGAGGTTGTTCGTTTCATAAGGATGGTGATATTCATGGTATCAGAGGTAATCTTTAATCTGCTCTATGTCGGTATTGCCCGTGGCAGTGATGACAAATTCCACACGACGGTTGCGGCTGCGGCCTTCTTCGGTGTCGTTGTCAGCCACCGGTTCTGTTTCGCCTCGGCCTTCGGCCTCGATGCGGGCCGCATCAACACCACGCGCCATCAGGTCGGCACGCACAGCGGCGGCACGTCCTTCAGAGAGACGCTGGTTGGACTCTTCGCTGCCGACGGCATCGGTATGGCCGATGATGCGTATCTTCACCTCAGGATTGTCCTGCATGAAGGCGGCCAGTTCTTCCAGCGTAGGCTCCGACTGGGGCAGGATACGGGTCTTGCCCGTGGCAAAGAACATGTTGCGGAGCACCACTTTGCGGCCTTCGCGGATGCGCTGCATAAAGAGGAAGACGGTGTCGCCGGTGAAGCGAACAGTATCGTCGGCAGGCATATAGCCCGGCATGGTGAGGCGGCTGCGGTAGGTGCCGGCCTCAAGGGTAGTGGCGAAGAGGCCGTCGTCGGATGCCTGTCCGGCATAGAGTTCGCGGTCGTCGGCCAGCGCAAAGAGCGTTATCTGCGCCTCCAGGGGATGGCGGGTGACGGCATCACGCACATAGCCTGCAAGAGTAGGCTTCAAGGGCTTGGGCACCGCGCGAAGGGCCAGCACAACGGTATCTTTCAGGTCGGCCGAGAGCGTATAGTCCAACGTATCGCCGGGCAGGAAGCCTGCACGCTGGGCCGAGAGGCGATAGTCGCCCCGCCGCTGCTTGAGCACCACAAGTCCCGTCTTGCCGGTGGTCTTGCTGACGGTACGGCCCCGCTCCACACTCGTGATGGCCACAGCGGCACCGGAGAGGGGTTTGCGCGTCTCGGCATTGACCACCTGCGCCGCCAGACGCGGCAGAGGCTCGGGCGGGAGAGGCAGAATCTTAGGCTGCTTGCGCGGCAACTCGTAGAACACCGCCAGCTTTACCCCTACGAGGAAGGGGTTGACCCGCACGTCGCGGGCACTCTCCATCGTAAGCATCGGCACGGGCGTCAGGTCGAGGGGCTGGGCAGGGTCGTTGAAGAGCACGGGCAGGTCGCGTCCAGTGACGGCATTGGAAGCCCGTTGCACGTTGAGCACGCCGTATTCGGCAAAGACGCCGAGGCGATAGCGCATACGCTCGGCAAAACCGCCTGCGCTGCGGGAGGCGTTCTTCGCCGGCTTGGGACGGAGCCACTCGTCGAGCCAGATGCCGGCTTCGGCCGCCAAGCCAAGATGGAGCCCGAAGTCCACACGGGCGGAGCTGCCCTGATAGGGACGGTCGGTGACAAGCGTATGGGAAGCCATGTCCTCGAGAGGTACAATCAGCTCCTCGTCGGTAATCTGCGTGGAAAGCAGCGTAGAGGTGGAAGAAGTGCCGACAAGCCCCCACCCCAGTTTGGGGCCGGCCAGGAAATACCACCTGCCCCACTCGCCACCCATAAGGAGGGGCAGCTGCAGGAAGCCAGCCTTGGTGTAGTCAGACAGGTTGCTGAAGTTGTAGGTGTACTTCATGGACGGATAGGGGGACATCGTAAAGGTGCGGGAGAACACGCCGTCGGCCGCATTGAGGAAGCGGGTGGACGAATTGAACATCTCGAACTCGAGGCCCGTATTGAGCAGAAAATGCCGGTAGCGGAGCTGATAGCCCAGGCCTGCACCGCCGCCAAAGCCACCGATCGAGCGTGCCGAGAAATCGGTGCTGTTGAAGTTCTGGAAGAGGGAGGAATAGCCGGCCTGCCCCCAGACGCCTATGGCATGGCTGATGTCGCGCGAGGCAGCCTGCGCCGCCTTGCGGTTGTGGCGGTTGATGCGTTCCACCTCCTGCTGGTAGGCGATTGCATCCTGCCGGTCGGCCTTGCGGTCGGCGGCCTTCTGACGCTGCTCGGTCTTGCGGGCCCGCTTCTTGTCGCTGCGCTCCTTCTTCACGGCCTTGCGCTTGGCCTTGAGGGCTTTTTCGCGCTCGCGCTTCTTCTGCTTCTGCTGTTTCTGACGCTCACGCTGCGTAAGGGTAGAGGCCGCGGAGGCCGCAGGAAAGGCCACCGCTTCGGGAACGAAGACCGCCATGCCCAACCAGAGCATGAGCAGCGACAGTATTTTGACGAGTAATGACTTCATATAAGTTGCATAAGGTTAATTTGTCTGTTAAGCAATCAATAGGGGCAGATGACGCATATCCGCCGCCCGGGAAGGCGGAAGAGTACGGTGAAACGCAGTCCGAGAGCAAGGTCGTTGAGCGCCACACGCGGCTCGGCCGCTGCCGAGGAGGCGTAAATATGGTTCATATCAAAGGCGAAGCCGGGTGCATCAGCGGTGTTGTGCCAGCTGACAGCCGGTCCGCGGTCGGCGGGGCGATAGCGGTCGAGCAGGCCATAGGAGGCGAAGACGCCGAGGCGGTACTGCACCGACGAGGCCTTGGGCGCATCGAAGCCCGTC
Source organism: Paludibacteraceae bacterium (assembly GCA_017464025.1). Lineage (GTDB taxonomy): Bacteria > Bacteroidota > Bacteroidia > Bacteroidales > Paludibacteraceae > Colicola. Next base: position 11,507 of record JAFUEI010000053.1, read on the forward strand.
TCCCGTCCGGTCTGCGTGCCGAACACCCAGCCGAACTCGGCCTTGAGACGCAGCCCCAGCCCGAGGCTGAAGGGTTTGGCCTCGGAGCGGACAATGCCCTTGCCGAGAGAATGGTTCTCCATGCCGGCAAAGGTGCCGCTGATGCCTTCGTAGGTAGCCGTCGTCTCTACGGAAGCGGCAGCCGAACCGGAGCCGTACAACGAGGCCGTAAGCTCGGGGCCGGCCAGAAGATAGAAGTGGTTCCACGCCCCGCCGAGGAGCAGAGGGACCTGCAGACTGACGGTCTGAAGGGTGTTGGTGCGCTCGGTAAAGCGGAAATGGAACGTGCAGGCATCGCCTTCCGTGTCAGTACCGGCGACGTGGAAGGTCTCATCGCGAAGGCCGCTGACCAGACAAGCGTAGCTGCCCGACAGGCCGACCTGCAGGAGGAAGGCTTTGTGGCGCAGCTCGTAGCCAGCCCCGACGGAGCCTCCGCCGCCGAAGGAAGGCGAAGCCAACCGGCGACTGTCGAGCAAGCCGGACCAGCCGGCATCGGCAGACACATATATATGCGAAACAGATTGTGCCGCCAAAGACACAATCCCAACCATGAGCATGAATATGATACAAAACTGTTTTTTCACTTATTCTCTAAGGTTAATTTCCCATCACGGGACAATACTGGTAAACTTCCGACAGATTCTTCACCCGTTCTTCTCATTACCTTCACATTAGGAAGTCAGGTGAGAGACACGAAGAGCGGAAAACGCAACCGGCTGGAAATGAGGAGAAAGGAAGTTTACCACTTTTGGGGTGTGATTCAGCGTATCGCTTCCAGCAGGCAAGAGAGTCAAACGGTCAATATATCACGTTGATGTGAAGGGTCACGTTGATGTGAAGGGCAGTTCAAAAATAAAAAAGACAGGAGGTCCGGCCCTTCTGCCGGGCCTCCTGTCGGGTTTTGCAATTGCTTATCTTACGATGACGCGTCCTGTGAAGACGTCGCCGTCGGCTGTAACAAGGCGTACGGTGTAGATTCCGGCCGCATGGAAGCCGTCCACCTGAACGGGAGCCATGGTGACGTCATTAGCGGAGACGCGCTTGCCGGTCATATCGTACACTTCGACCTTCATACCCTCCTGTCCTTCGAAGCCGCTGATGCTGACGCTCTCGCCGCGACTGATGTAGTTGGGCGTGATGAGCAGGGTGCGTTCAACGGTCTGGAGACCGGTAGCGGGGATGATGGTGAGTTTGTGGATAATCTGAATCTCGCAACCTCCCTCGTTGTTGACCGTAGCGGTATCGTTGTAAACGCCGGGTTCGGTACCCTTAGGATAGGTGATACCGGGCACGGGAACGCCGAGGTAGCTGAAGTTGTAAGGCAGTTCTTCAACGGTGACGGTGTCGTCCACGAGAACGGGCTCTCCGTCGTACCACGAGAGGTTGAGAACGGTGACGCTGTCGCATCCCTCGGCCGAAACACCGGTGTGGGTGTACTGGCCGGGCTCGGTCTCGTTGAAGCCGTTGAGCGTGTAGGCATTGCCCTCGCAAATCTTGGCATCGATAACGATGTTGTAGGCCTGCGCGGCACGTACCTTGACGGTTACTTCGGTCTCACAGCCGTTGTCGTCCTTGAGGATGATGACGTCGTCGGTCTCCTCGGAGTAGGTCTTGCCTTCGTAGGTTACGCTGCCACCCGGGCAGAAGAAGAGCTCCTGCGTATAGGTGATGCGCTCGGGGAAGGTAAGGTTGACAATAACGACGGAGTCGCAGAGGTCAGCCGTCTTAACGGTATCGATGTAGCGTCCTTCAACGGTGAGTGCGGGATACTTCGCGGTGAAGTAGTAGGGCACGCCGTGGCAGCTCTGTGCATCGTACTCATAGGGCGTCATGGCCTCGAAGACAACCACGTGCTTAACGATGGAGTCGCATCCGAACTCGGCACCGGCCTGACGGATGGTGTCATAGACAACGGTGTTCTGCGTATATTCCTTGTCGCCGAGGCGGAAGGTCTGTCCTACGCAGAGGGTGTCGTACTGCTCGGTAGCGAGGCTCGGACGGACGATGAGGCGGAGCGTTATCAAGGAGTCGCAACCGTTGACGGTAGAGAGATACTTGTTGTAGTCGCGTGCCTCGGTGAGGTTCTCGAAGTTTTCGTCGGAATAGGCGTAGCCTTCGCAAATCTCACGCTCGTAAACCGTTTCGGGCACATCCCATACGGTAGCGTTGAGGGTATATACGGTGTCCACCATCGGGTCGGTGGGGTTGGCCGCAAGACGGCTCATCGGCGCATAGGCAATCGTGGTGTAGGTGGTGTTGCCCGGCTCAACAGCCTTGGGAGTGGTGCTGTTGACGGTATAGCCCTTCCACTCATAGTCTTCTGCGTAGAGACACTTGGCGTACTCGGTATCGTCGTTGTAGTAGTATGCCATACGGACATCCCACAGACGCATGCGGTTGCGTGCGTTGGGCACGGTGGTCTCGGTATAGAAGGCTATCTTGACGCTCTTGCCCTTGTACTTGGCCAGGTCGATGAAGATGCGGTCGGCATCTTTGCTGAAGTCGGGCTGCTCGTAGGGCAGCGAGTTGAACGAGTAGTCACCGTTGCCGTAGAAGTGAACAGTGCTGGTGTCGGTCTCGTTGTTCCAAACGATGGCGTTCTCGCGCTTCCAGGTCTCACCGTTGTCGTCGGAAACGATAACCATGAACTGGTCGTCGTAGCCGTTGGTTTCATAGGGTCCGTAGGACACTACTCCACCCGAAGGCTGGTTGTTGACCGAAACATTGAAGGAGAGCCATGCCGGCATGTCCTCGCCGAGCAGGAAGCTGGGCGAAACGAGCCATGCATATACGTAGTCAATACCGACACCCGAGTTGGGCGTACTGTTGAGTTTGGTCGTCATGTGGGTGATGGTGTTGCTACCGCTCACGCTGCCCCAGCTGTTGATGAAGTCGGGCGTGGAGGGCAGTTTCTTACCCTTGAAGACTTCGGAAGCAGGCATGGTGACGCTGGTCCACTCGTCGGGCACACGCTTGCCGGAAACGCACTTCTCGAAGTTCTCGTAGAAGAACGGAGCACGGAGCGTGATGAACGAAGCGGCCGGCGACTCAGCGGAGGAAGCATCGCCTTCGCAGAGCTGGGCGACACGCCAATAGTAGCGGGTGCTGGGCACGAGGCCGGTGAGCGCATACTCCATCTCGCTGACCGTATCGGTAACGACGATGGTGCTCTCAGCGAAGCTCTGGTCGGAAGCAACGGTGACACGGAAGTCGGCTCCCTCGGTGCCGCTCCAGCGGAGCAATGCGGTAGTGGTGTTGACGTTGAGCGTCTCACGCTTGCCCGGAGTAACGCAACCGCTGGCAGGAGCGATGGCCACATCGTCGATGAAGACGGTGTTGCTGACAGTCTCCTTCAGCCACGGGCAGGCCTCACGGAAGGCATAGCTGTCGGACATGAAGGTGACATACTTGCCCTTGGCGCCCTTGAGCTGCACGGTGTACTTGATAAAGCGGTAGTTGTTGTCCGCATTGGCAGCGATACCCGTATAAACCGAGTCGCCATCGTAGCGCACCAGTTCGATAGGCTCGAAGGTGGATATGTCGGCGGGGTCGGTGACCGTACCAACGTAGATGGCATGGGCCGAAGTGGCGGTATAGTAGCTGGTGCTGACGGCCTCGGTGCGGTTGTTGTATTCGGCTACCGACATCCAGAACGATACTTCCATATCGTTGAGGTCGGCATCGACTTCAGGCATAACCGCCCACGAGCGCTGAGCGCCGCGCTGCTGACGATAGGCCTCTTTATCCCAGAGTGAGGTCAGACGCAGGGCAGCCTTGTTGGTCTGCTCGCCATTGTCGTGGGAATACCATATCGCACCGCCGTTGTTGACAGCGACATACGGATTGAAGGCAGTGCTGGTGGTGAGGGCACCGTCATAGCCGACCGTCCAGCAGAAGGGACGCAGCAGTGCGTCGGCTCCCGTTTCACGCTCGTTGACAGGCAGCCAACCATCGGCAGCCTCGAAGCCGGTGGCATAGGTGGTACCCGCCTTGCAGACGGTGTTGAACGTAGCGACTGCAGACCAGTCGGAGTTGTCGGCCTCGCCGCATACCTGACGGATACGCCAGTAGTAGGTCATACCGCTGCCCAGGCCTTCAACAGCGCAGGTGTCGCCGCGCATCGTCTCGTCCTTGACAAGGCTCTCGGCAGAGAAGAGGTCGTCGGAAGCAATCTGTACCTGTACGAAAGCATCGTCGAAGGCCATCCACGTGAGTTTGGCCGATTCCACTCCCGTCTCAACGGTCTTGAGTCCGACAGGTGCAATGCAGGTAGAAGAGCCTACTTCCAGATTGTCGATATACCATGTGCCGACGGTATCGAAGACGAAGGCCACATACTGTCCCTTGGCACCGGCCAGACGGAAACTGAACTTCTCGAACAGCTTGTCGCCCGTGGCGGCATCGGACTCGTAGGTCACCTTGGTGTTGCCGTAGGTCAGACGGGCTATCGGCTCGAAGGTGGCGATATCGTTGGGGTCGGTAACGGTGCCGACGGTCAGGGGCAGGAAGGGAGCATCGGTGGTGCTGCCTTCAGCCTTGCCACCCACGGCCTTGAAGATACGTCCGCGGAAGTTGACCTGGAGCGTATCCAGACGGTCGCTGGCGATGAGCGGAGCCACGGCATAAGCCATGCTCCGGGCGGAGGTGTTCTGCAGGACGAGAGCGTGGGTTGCGCTCAAGCTGTAGGCCTCGGTTTCGGCATCGGCAATAACATAAGGAATAGCATTGCGTGCCACACTCAGCGCATTGCCGGTGGTGAGACCGGCAAGGGTCTGGTAGGCATCGGTGTTCTGATAGCGCGGAACGAGTCCTTCCTCGAAGTCGATGACCGTGTTGAGCGGGAGCTTCACCACGTCAGAGGGCGTCTTGTAGGCGCGGCGTGCGCTTACGGAAGCCGCATCGGTCTGACCGGCCACCTGGAGGAATGCGTAGTACTGCTTGTCAGGCGTGAGGCCTTCGAAGGTGACAGAGGTCTTGTCGGTAGCCTCCACCTTCTTGACAGCACTTGCGGCATCGAAGGGGAATACATCGGCATTGTCGGTCAGATAGACATTCCACTTCGTGTCGGCCTTGGCCTCCCACTCGAAGGTGAGGGTTGTGGGCGTGATGACGGAATTGCCCTTGATGACCGGCGTGGTATAGCCCTTGGCTGCCTCTACATAGAGGTTGTCCACATAGATGAATGCCTCGGGCGTGGCCAGACGCAGTGCGAGCTGCTTGCCGGTGAGGTCGGGAAGCTGGAGAACCACCTGGTCGAAGAGGAGGTTCTTGGCTTCGGTCACGGCTTCGCCGGCGGTGTAGGCCGATGCCTTGAAGGCAGCCAGCGTCGTAAAGTCAGCGGCATCGCCATAGGCGGGAACCACACCGACTTCAAGCACAGCGAAAGGTGCTGTGGCGGTCTCGTCGATGGTAGCGGCCTCGCTCATCACGGCCCGCATGTCGAAGCGGATCTGCTTCGAAGCGGCATCGCTGATTTCGGGTAGCAGGACATAGGCATTGCGATAGGAGCCTGCATTGCGCAGCTGCAGAGCACGTTCGCCTGTGCGCTGATAGCCGGCAGCGTTGTAAGGATTGTAGGCATCGCTAACCACAGGATTGCCGTTGGCATCGAACGAGCCTACCGTCAGCGAGCGGCTGATCTTGTAATAGTCACCGCTTGCACCCGGCGTGCGGACAGCCTCTTCATCGTTCTCGAAGCCGAAGAAGCGGTCGGCAGTAATCTTGTCAAGCGTCGTGAAGGCGGTCTGTACGTAAGCACTCTGGTCGTCAGCGGCGCAATGCGTGCGGACGAGCACGTTGTAGGACGTGAGCGGCTTGAGGTTGGTGAGAACCACATCGGTCGTGTCGTAGGTGACAGGCACGACATCGAAGCTGCCGCTTTCCACAACAGCCACATCCCACTGCTTGTCTTCGGCGCGGTAGGCATCGAAGTGGAGCACGGCGCTTTCGGGACGGATATCGGTAACGGAGAGGTTAGCCGGCGTGAAGCAGGTAGGAATCTCCTCTACGGCGAAGTCGTCGATATACGTCGGGTTGTAGTACTGAATGCCGTCAACCGTCTCGTTGAGGGCGGAGAGCACGATGTACATGTTTTCCCCACTGAAGGCACTGAGCTCTTTGCGGTATTCATACCAAACCGTACCGTCGGCAGCAGCTTCCATGCGGATAGTATCCACCACGAAGAAGTTGCCTTCCTTGTAGATATTGGCAATCGAGGAATTGTCCTTCGTCAGTGCAACGAGAAGCATAGCCGGATTGGTATTGGTAGCCTGCATGTTGCGATAGCGGAAGGAAATCATCGTTTTGCTGATGTCGCCTGCGATAGCGGGGCTGACACCCGTAGCACGAAGGGCCTCAGTCTTGACACTGTTCTTGGTAGCATAGAAATAGAATCCGTTGCCGGTATCCCCATACTTGGCCGCAGCACTGATTTGCGGATAGCGGGTAGAAGTGCTGGTCTGCGCCAGGTTGTTATAATACGTAATCCAGCAGTTGGGTTTCATATTATTGTTGGAGGTAGGCGGCGTGTAGTTGTCGAAGTTCTCGTAGTAAGGCAACTGCTGTGCCGCACCGCAAGCGGTCATGAAGGTGCACTGACTCTGTCCCCAATACTGCTTGCCACCACATTCGGACATGATGTAAACATAATAATAGGTATTGGGGTTGAGCTTCTTCACCTCCAAGCGGCTTCCATTGACAACCTCGTTGACCACATAGTTCATGTAGCTCATGCGGGCGCCTTCTTCGAGCGACTCGGTAGCAATCATGACACGTACAGTGGGCAATTCGCTCTGCCATGTGAGGACGGCGCTTCCTTCGGTCACGTCGGAAGCCTTGAGATGGATAGGTTCGGTGCACTCGGGAATGAGCGTGAACTGAATGTCGTCCACATAGACGTAGTTGGGCAACGAGAAGTAGGAGCGGAACATGAGGTGTTTGCCCGTCTTGCCGTTGTTGTCGCCTTTGTAGCGGCTGAAGCGTACTTCCTGTTCGCTCACACCGTCGGCCGGAATCTTGAGTGTATCAATCGGGATGAAGGTAGAGAGGTCGGCGGGGTCGGTGATGAGTCCGACAATCAGCGAGTTGGCATAAGACCCGTCCTTGGGGAAGGAAGAACTTGTAGGAGCCTGAACATACACGGAGTTGCCGGAAACACGTGTCTTCATATTGACGCGGTACTTGACGATGTCCTCGTCCGGCAGGTTGAGAGCCGGCATAATGGCATACGAGCCGTTGTAGGTGGAAGTGCTGGCCAAGTGCAAGCAGTGCTGGCCGGCAGGAGCCATCTGGTAGTTGGCTGCCGTGCTGGCGGTGTTCCAGAAGATGAGGGGCCAGTAGCCCTGCTTGCTTTCGTTGCCGCGCGCCCAACCCGGCATCAGGGTATTCTCGCCATTGGCCGAGATAGCGGTCACATGGTAGGCATTCGTCTCGCCGAAATCCTTGGCATAGTCCTCGAAGTCATATACCCCGAACTCTTCGGGCGTCTTGGGAGCACCCATCGTGGCAAAACTGCCGACCGACCAGGGCGATACGGAACCATCGGAGCAGGAGCCCTGCAGGGCGATGGCATAGGCTGTAGCCTCTGTCAGACCGGTGAGGTTCTCGCCGATGGCATTGGCCAGTGCACGGCGGGCCACCACCTTGTCGCCTAACGAAGCAAGATAGGCATCAACATCGGCATTGAGGGCTGTCAGGTCGAAGGCATTCAGGTCTTTGACGAGAATCATGTTGACCGTGCCGTCCTCAATGGCTGTACGTACCGCCACGCTGTTGTTCGTCAGGTTGGAGAAGGTGATTTCCGGACCCGAGCACTTGGAGGTGGTGAGCACAATCTCATCTAAATAAGCGCCACCCGTCACGACGGTACCGTCTGCGTTGACCGGACTGCGGAAGGCGATGTATTGTCCCATCTCCGGCTTGTAGCCCAACTCGCTCAGATTGTACTTGAACTTCGTCCATACCGTCTTGCCGACATAGATATCCTCACCCAGTTTGGTGAAGGTGGTGATGTCGTTGGGGTCGGTCATGACACCGAAGTGGAGCCGGTAGCTATTGCTGCTCGGCTTGGCCCAGAAGGATACGGTCCAGTCAGCCACGTTGCCGTCGATTTCGGGCGTTGCCAATACGCTCGGGCCGAACAGGCCTGAAGTAGCGTTTTGTCCATAGACGTAGAACGAGGCCAGACCGGAGTGCACGTAGCTGGTTTCGGTGAGCACCGTGTTGGCCGCATAGACATACGTGCCGGGCAGATAGTTGACACCCGCCGAGGCCACCACATTGTAGGATGTCCAGCAGTCGGGTACGATATCAGCATATTTACCGGTAGCGGTGCCCGGAGCTGCCAGATTCTCGAAGTCCATGAAATAGGTGTTCTTCGGGTTGAGTTTCATACATGCGGAGAGGAACTCGACAGAAGCCCACTTCTCGTTGTCGGCCGTAACCGGCTTTACGTAAGCAAAATAGTGGGTCTGTGCCGCCAAACCTGTCAGCTGTACGGTAGGCGTATTGACCGTGGAAGAGAATACCACTGTGTTGCCGCCTTCAAGATCGGAAGCATTGGCCACATTCTCGGTGCTGACAATCACCTTCCAGCCGTTGGTGGACTTGCCGCCCCAGCTGAACACGGCCTTGTCGCCATCTACACCACTGATAGCCAAGTCGAAGGGCTTGCCGTTAACGATGGAGGCGAACTCAATGTCGTCCACATAGAGGTTGTTGTTGGTTGTTTTATTGTTGAACAGCTCATGCCGCGTGGTGAAAGTGACATATTCGCCAAGCGAAGGTGTCCAGTTTTGGATAGCCACCGTATATTGGGTCCATGCGGTGGTCTTTATCTCCACAGCCGCCAGCTTTGTGAACGTGGTTTCATCGTTCGGGTTGACCATTGTTCCGATGTACAGGCTGTCGATGACAATCGTAGAAGCGGTCAACGACTGAGCAGTCACCGCTTTTCCCCAGAAGGTGATAAGCAGGTTGTTCAGGTCGTTGTCATCAATGGCAAAACGCGGAGCGCTGACATAGCCGCCGATATTGGCAAAAGTGGTAGTGGTTGCATTGCTGTAGAAATACATGCCCTGCTTGCCGCCAGCGGTATGGTTGCCGGCCGTACCGGTCAGTTTGTCCTGACTATTGTTGCTCAAGCGGTTCCATCCGGTCGGAACAGAAGAGGCGGGATAGCTCTCGAAGTCGTCGAGATAGGGCAGCGGGAAGTAGGCGGGCAGGGGGAGCTGCAGTTCGGCAGAGGCGCTCCAGAGACTGTTGCTCACCTTGCCGCCTGACTGCTCGCAACTGCTGCGTACATAGGCGTAATAGGTCTTGCCTTGAACGAGCTTGGCATCGTAGGGAAGCGTGATGCTGCGGGCGGTGATGTTCTGCTTGCGGACCATGATGTTGGCACTGGTAGCAGCATCCAGTTCGGTGTCGCTCAGTATCTTGTCAGCCACAATCAGTTCGTAGAAGGAGCCGCCTGCGGCATCCCACTGGAGCGTGAAGCCGGCGTTGTCGGAAGCCGTCATGCGCAGGTTCTGCGGAATAGCGCACTCGGGAAGTCCGCCGATGGATACATCGTCAATCACCGGATCGTTGAACAGTTTGTTCATCGCCATGTCGGGGTCGGGCACGATATGGATGGCAATGAAATGGCCCTTGCCCGTGTAGTCAGCAAAGGAGACATTGAAGCGGGTGTATTCGCCCTCGGTCTCGGTGAAGGTGGCAATCGGGTCGAAGGAGTAGTAGTCGGTCGGGTCTTCCATTACACCTACTACTACGCGCGCGTAGTCGGCCTGGGTTGCCATATAGAAATTCATGCTCAGCGTATCGGGACGGTCAACCGGCGGGAATACGATCCAAGACACAGAGCCGGAATACATGCCATATCCGTCTTCGTCCTCCGTCGTAAGGCAGTATTGCCCCGTCAGCGGAACGTTGTAGGTTTTGGTCTTCTTGCTCACATAGGGGAACAGATATTCATCATTCGAATAGGTAGCCACCGCGGCAGGCACATCGAAGTCCATATCGTAGTTCTCCTGATAGCGCACAGCCTGTCCTTCCGACTCCTCGAAGCCGAAGAACATGGGCGGGGTCTTGAGCGCAGGCACCACGAAGCGGAAGAAATTGCTCCACTCGGCGGTAGCGCTGCCGACCGCCTGCACGTAAGCATAGGCGTATTCACCGGCTTTGGTAAGGACGGAGAGGTCCAGCTTGGTGTCGGTCACAGCCGTGGTCGAATAGAGCAGCGCCGCTCCGGTAAGCGTAGCGGGATTGGCCACCACCTTGTTGCCGATAATCACGTTGTAAGAAGAAGCGCCCTTGGCGGCTTCCCACGTGAGATACACCTTGCCATTCTCATAGGTGAGTCCCTGCTTGGTCACCTTCGTGACGGCCGGAATGGCCTCGATGGTAACATCGTCCACGAAAACGACATTGGGCGCATCGGCCTGGCTCATGAAGGCCACGTATTTACCGCTTCCCGCATAATCGGCAAAGCTGACGATATACTCGTTCCAGCCGTTTTCCTGCGTGCCTGCCCACATCTTGATTTCGGAGAGTTGGGAGAAGGTGGTGATGTCGTTGGGGTCGGTCATCACACCCACCTTCAACGTCTTGGCGAAACCGACACCACTGGCGGCACCGACACTTGCCCAGAAGCGGACCTGACAGTTTTTGAGGTCGGCATTCACTTCGGGAGCTGCGGCACACGACCACTGGCCGGGCTTCATATACATCATCTGGCCTGTAGCGTTGTTGATGAAATCCTTCGGGATACCATTCATCGAGCTTGTTACATTGACCAGCAGCGGCGAATTGAAGAACGCCAGAGCATAGTTGCCGGCATGCTTGCCATACATGTTGTTTACCTGTGTGGCCGTATTGTTGGTGGGCACAACAGGCGAGATGTCACCCGTGTTGCTGAGGTGGGTCCAGCCGTTGACAACATACATCTTGCTGTTGGCGGCAAGCTCGAAGTTCTCGGTATAGGGCAGGTCTTTCACCATGCGCGTAGAGAACGTGAGCACGCCCCAGTCGGATATTTCGCCATCGCAGTGGGAACGGACATAGGCCGTGTATTTCGTACCCTTCTCCAGACCGGTCAGGTCCATATCGAAGGTGATGCCATCGGCCGTCGTCTTGTTGATGAGGGCGGTTGACGGGTCCATGCTGTCTAATGCGTCACCCGTGAGGGCATCGCCCTCGAAGACCACCACCTGGAAATTGTTGGCATCGTAGCTGGCAATCCAGATGAGCTTGGCCGAAGTGGCGGTAAGCGCGCTGACAGAGAGGTCGTGCGGCGTGGTGCACGAAGGCTCCTCCTGCACGATTACATCGTCAAGAACGACACCCCATGCATTGTTGTCAGCCCCTTCGAAAGCCAGCTGATAGGTAGCGCTGACCTGCGGAAGAGGAATCATCTCCTGAGTCCAGCCCGTAATGGGAGCGGTGTACTCGGCGAGCAGCACCCAGTCGGCCGTCGGCGAATTGCGCCGATAGACACGCAGTACATCGGTGTTGACCGAGCGGTTCACCTGGGCGTGACGGAAACGCACCACCCAGTTGCTTGCTCCGGAGAGGTCGAGCACAGGCGTTATCAGTTTGGTCTTAAAACCGATAGTCTTGCCTGTCGTGTTGCGCAGATATGCGCGACTGTTGCCTACTGCGGCACCGGCAGGACGCACAAGCGAAGCCCCCGATTCGGTAGCCCAAAGGGCTCCCGTCTCGCGGTCGGTTGTGTTTTGCCATGTCGCAGGAATGCCAGTCTCAAAGCCCTCGCTCAGAACCACTTTCAGTTCTTGCGCCTTGAGAGTTGCCGGCAGCATAAGAAGCACAGCCGCCAGCAAAGAGAGAAACTTCTGTCTCATAAGCATTACATTTAGTTAATATTGGTTAGTTGGTTGGGTTTGACCAATAAACAATAAAACAACTGGAATGCTGTTGCAGGCTGACGACCGTCAGAATGCTGCGATTTTTTCAATAGGGTTTGCCACCATGACAGTCTCTTCCGTCGGCGCAACACCATTCCGTAAAACAGACTAATACTTATGATTCTTTCACAGTACCTTGTTGGTAGGCGCACACAAGGTACGACAAACCGGCTGCAAAATTAGTTTTTTTCCGCGATATATCCAACACAGAAAGAGAGTTTTTGCATATTTTCACCTATCCGAGGGTGTTTTATTCGGTTTGCGAATAAATATGCACTCCCGCAGC
>JAFUEI010000008.1 GCA_017464025.1 Paludibacteraceae bacterium
TTGAGCGGCTTGATTGACCAACTTGGAAAGTCCGGCTTTGTCCTTTGAAAGCCCGCTGCGCTCGTAATACAGCGTGGATATCTGGCGGTCTAATTCGTCATATGTCCAACAGCCTTTGATGGTTTCTATTTCGTAGAAAGCTCTTTTGAGCGGATCGTCTATCTTTGAAATAGCAGTCAAGTGTGAAATGGGCAGACGATAGAACAACTTGTCAGCTGGTACTTGCCATGCTTGCTGTTCCAATTCGGCGGATGGCGTCCGCCGAATTGCGGTGTCTTCAAATTCGGCGGTTGCCGTCCGCCGAATTGTATCGGGTATAGCTAATTGGGAATGTTGGACTTGTGCTCCCACATAGTTCATGACCTCGCGCCCCAGTTGAGGATAGACTTGATACAAACGGCGGAACTCACGAAAACGACGCTCCGTCAAACCTTTGGTATGCAAGCGTTCTTCCAGACGTTTAAGAAGTTTAGTGCCATATTGCGCTTTGTCCTCGCCGTTCTGCTCAAACTCTACGATGTAGCAGCCCATAAGCCAGTTGCGAGCTGTCAAAGACAGATTGACCGCGTGAGCCGCTTGCTGTTGCAGAGCGGTTTGAATAGATGCAATATTTTGGGCTAATAATTCAAACGTCATGGTGTTACTTGTTTGTCTGTTGTTTTATGCCATAGGCAGGTGGTAGGGATTTTAAGTTATTATAATTGGTTTGAGTAATTTGATTTACGATTTGTTGCATAGGGTGTTTATATACCTTGTTCTATATTATCTTTGAATGGTTTCAAGTCAAAGTACATTAACCGCGTGGCATCAAAGGTGTCCAGTGTTGTGAAATACTCGAAATCGTTCTTACGATAGAAATCCGTTGCATCAGCATAAGCATCCACCGTCAAGAAACGACAACCGAGTTTTGGATTTGTCACCAAGAAGTATTCAATATAGTCAAGTATTTGCGAGCCTAATCCTTCATGAGCGTACTCTTTTGCAACAGCCAAACGACCAATTTTGGCGGATGGATAGCTACGACGACGCTTTTGATTGGGAATTAGACGATTGATACGATTCCATATACTTCTCTCTCTGGGATCATAAGCCATTTTGTCATTCAGAAGACTGAAATATGCAGCAATTTTCTGCTTTTCCTTATCTATAAAAAGATAAGTAACAGCCATCAAATTAGCGGAATAATTCTTTGCGTCTTCCGTCAAAAAATTATTCAAGTCTTCGTCTTCGGAAACGAAAGGCAATAACGGCGTGTCCTTAGTGAGTTGGACAAACTCGAAATCTTCTAACTGCATCATAGAACATCCGGATATTTTGCTTTTACAGCCTCATAGATTGCCATTGCCCGTCTTACTTTCGCAGCAGAGACAGGCTTTGGGTGCTCAACTGCATAAGCGAATCTCCTTGCATCCTCACCGTACAGAGTCGGCGTCTCTTTAATTGGTCTAGCCATAATGTAGTTTGTTTTATTAAGCTTTGCAACTTTCGGCTACAAAGATACAACTTTTTTTCTGACATATGCAAGGGTTTTTAAAGAAAAATAAGTTTTGTGAGATATTTTGTCGGTTCTGGTATGATTTGGGGTTCATACTGCCTTACCCTGTAGCGGTTTTACTGATTAACGGGGACACCAAGTCTATAATCTTAATCTGCGAGACTGCCGCCTGCAGAACCACCAGCGTCGTGTCGTGCCGCCGGCAGGGCTCAAGGTGCCAGTGCGGACGCTCAACGGCTGCTAACCTGCTGTGAAACAATAGAAGGCTCCATAGCAGGCAGAGCCCGGCGGCAAGATGTCCTGTGCAATGTCTCATCGTGTCTCGCTATTCTTCTTGGGTCGGGTCGCCTACGATGCCGGTGAAGAGTATCGTGCCATATTGTTTCTCGCGGATGACGAACACAAACGGGTGGTCGGCAACGAACGCAAGAGGCGGCTCGCCGGACGAGGTGGCCTCCGCAAGCACTACCGTTACAGCGGCTGCTTCGGTGGATTCCTCGTCAACGGATATATAGCAGAATTGGCTGACATCGTCGATATAGGGCATGCGTTCCGACAATCGGGAGAAATCGGCCTGCAGGGGAAGGAAGGCATCCGTGATACCTGCCTTCTGCAGGTCTTCCGTGAGGGAGCGGTTGTACGAGAACTTGAACTTGGGCAGCTGAATCCATACGTCATCGTTCATGTGCAGGCTCCGGAGATAGTTCTCCCAGCGCTCAAGCGTCAGGCCGTCAAGAAAACGGTTCATGTCGGTCCCTTTGCGTGGGAGAAGGATATCCATGCAGTATTCCCTGTCCTTGTAGTCAAGCTCCACCATCTGCATCTCCTCGGTCTCCGTATAGAGCAGGGCCTCGTGCATGTGCATCATGTCGGTCTGCGTCTCGCGGTTGGAGAGGGTGGTGAAGGTGCCTTTCCGAGTCAGCTTTTTGTCGAAAATCTTCTCCCATATGCCTTTGAAGTAGAGCGCATTGGCCAGTATCATCACGGTGTTTTCACTTACGCTTTCCGGGCTGATAATCTCTTTTATCAGGTTGTTCGTATGGTCGGCTGCCCATTGGTTGATCATGTCAATCGTCGCCTGCTGCCTGAAGTCGTCCACGTTGTCTATGGTGGCGTTGAACAGGGTGCGCAGCCGCTCTTTGTAGTCGGCATAGAACGGATAGTCCTGCCGCAGCCAGAGCGCATTGGCGATGTTGACGACCGTGGTGGTGTCTATGGCGGGAAGGGTCTCCAACAGTTGGTGGTAGTAACTGTTGATGTCCTCTTCTGTCGCCCCTTCAAAGCCGAGGGTGCGTTGCATCTGCCGGTAGGTGTCGCCGTCGGCTCCGTTCATCATCATGCCGAGGGCCATGCTGGCCGACAACGGCGAGAAGCAGATGTTCGCTTTATCCTCTTCGTTCTGACCGATGAGCGACAGCATGTTCATGGAGAACTCGTTGGTTCTGTACAGCAGCTGTTCTTCCGTCGAGTTGAAGCTCAGCTGCTTCGGCTGGCGGATGCCCGCGGTGCTTGTGGTGTCTGGAGTCGCCGGGTTGTCGGGGGTCTCGCCGCGCACGATATGCATGTTGTTGCAACTGCCGGCGCTCAATGCTAATAGCCCTGTGCAGACAAGGCTGAGAAGAGAGGTGTGTTTCATGTTCATGACATTGGGTGTTTGACGCTGCAAAAGTACGGCCTTTTTCTGAAACGGGATGTATCGGATGTGTATTATTTGCGCCGCTGCCCTCTTTGGTACAGGCAATCCGGCGCTTTTTATGCAAGAAAAGTACCGGCTTTTCCTGTACGGTACTTTTCTTGTCCTGTTGGGCAGGCTGTGCCCCGCCTGCTGCGGCTCTTCCGCCGCCGGCTGGCCGATCTTCGTCAGAGTATATGATACTGCACAAAGGCCTCGATGGCCTCGTAGTTGGCCAGACCGAGCTGGGCATACAACTCGGCTGTGGCGTGGTTGCGGTCCTCGGCACGCTGCCAGAACAGACGCTCGTCATTCCCAAGGAAGGGGGCCGACTCCATCTGGCTCTGGTGGTTCAGGATGGTGTTGCGCTTGAAGCGGAGCTCTTCCGGCGACATCGGCACGGCCATCTCTATCAGATCCACCTCCCATTCCATCCAGGCGCCGCGATACATCCAGATGCGGCACTCTTGCAGCCATTTCTCCGTATCCTTCAGCTCGTCAATGGCCGCTAATACGGCGTCAAGACACACCTTGTGCGTGCCGTGAGGGTCGGCCAGGTCGCCCGCCACGAACATCTCGTCCGGCTTCAGCTCCACCAGCAGGCGCTTCACTATCTCGATGTCTTTGTTCGACAGGTCGCCTTTCTTGATGGTGCCCGTCTCGTAGAACGGCAGGTTCAGGAAGTGGATGTGAGAGGTGTCCAAACCCATATGCCGGCAGGCCGCGGTCGCCTCACCGCGGCGGATGAGCGCCTTCAGGTCCAGTATCTCACGCGTGTCCTGATCTCCCACTTTCTCGTGCTTGAAGAAGTGCATGTATTCCTCAAACTTCTGCGGAATCACCTTCGCCTCAGGGATATGCATCTGCTGGAAGCCTTTCATGAAGTCCATGAAGCGTATCACCTCCACGTCGCCAACGGCGATGCAGCCGGAGGTCTCATAGGCCACATGCACGTTATGCCCTTGCTTTATCAAGCGGGCGAAGGTGCCGCCCATCGATATCACGTCGTCATCGGGGTGCGGCGAGAAGATGAGCACTTTCTTGGGGTAGGGGGTGGCACGCTCCGGACGGGTCGAGTCGTCGGCATTGGGTTTGCCGCCCGGCCAGCCTGTGATGGTGTGCTGCAGCTGGTTGAATATCTTGATGTTGCAGTCGTACGCCGAGCCGTGGAGCGTTATCAGCTCGCTCAGACCGTATTCGTTGTAGTCTTTGTTGGTCAGCTTCAGGATGGGCTTCCCCGTCTGCTGACAGAGCCATACGATGGCGCGGCGCATCAGCTGGTCGTCCCATTCGCAACTCGTTACGAGCCACGGGTGCGAGATGCGTGTCAGCTGCGAGGCGGCCGACAGGTCTATCACGGCCTTCGCATTCGGGTGGAGTTGCAGCACGCTGGCAGGGCAGGCCGTGCTCTGCTCGCCTTCTATCGCGCGGACCACCATCTCCGCCTTGTGTTCGCCCCAGGCCATCAGCACCACCTGCTTCGCACGCATGATGGCACCTAAGCCCATCGTCACCGCACTGAGGGGCACTTTCTCTGCACCGCCGAACATGCTGGCTGCATCGTTGCGTGACACGTTGTCCAATATCACCAGACGTGTCGGGCTGTTCTGCTGCGTGCCCGGCTCGTTGAAGCCGATGTTACCGCCGCGGCCGATGCCTAACAGCTGAAGGTCGATGCCCCCGAGCTCTTGTATCTTCTGCTCGTAGGCGGTGCACGCCGCTGCAA
The DNA here is from genome assembly GCA_017464025.1 of Paludibacteraceae bacterium. Taxonomy (GTDB): domain Bacteria; phylum Bacteroidota; class Bacteroidia; order Bacteroidales; family Paludibacteraceae; genus Colicola. Next base: position 4,894 of record JAFUEI010000008.1, read on the forward strand.
TGTTCTGCTTGTCTTCCATGCCGTTCAGCGAATACACGTTCTCCGGACGGATGTCCACCTTGTCTATCAGCTGCTCTTTCAGCTGGTGGAAACAGCCTTGGTTCGGCTCGGCCAACGGATAGTATTCAAACAGGTTGAACAGCACCACGTTGCCGAAGCTCAAACCCTCCGTTTGGTGGAGGCGCACCAACTCGCTGAACAGGTCGGTCATCGTCCGGCCCGCCACTACCGAAATCACGGCTTTCTCGCCGCGTTTCTGCTTGTCCAATATCAAAGAGGCCGTCTCGCGGGCCACGTTGGCCGCACCTTCCTTCGAGGTCTCGAAGATCTCGGTGCGTATTTTCTCCATGCGGGTCACGCGCGAAAGCTCGAACACGTCGTCAGGGCGGTACAGCTTCTTCGCTACGTGGCTCAGTGTGATGAGTGAACTGAGGTTGTTTCGCATAATATATAATATAATAATGTGTGTTTGTTTCCGCAATTCTCCAACTCCCCAATTCTCCAATTTCCCGAATCATCAAATCATCAATTCCTCAAATCATCAACTCCCCAACAAGACCCACTTTTTCACGTGCAAAGTTACTTCGTTTCCGTGGTCCATGCAAGCAAAAAAAATGTGTTTTACAGCATATATTCCGCCTTTCTATCTGTTTGTGTTTGGCAGCTTCGCATATTTGTGCTACCTTTGCACTGCTTTATATGCACTGTTACCCCAATTCCTCAAATCCTCAATTCAACAAATCCTCAACCCCCAACCATACAACCATGATTCTCATCGCTGATTCGGGCTCTACCAAGACCCATTGGTGTCTGATGGCTTTCAACGGCCAGACATCCGACTTCTTTACTGACGGTCTCAACCCCTTCTTCCAAACCTCCGAGGCCATTCGTAATTCCATCTCCAACCAGTTGCTGCCGCAGATGGGCCATCTCATGTGGGCCGGCACTATCACCCATGTCTTCTTCTATGGCGCAGGATGCACGCCCGAGAAGACGAAGTTTGTAGAGAATGCCTTGAGTGCCTGCTTCCGTCAGGCGCGTGTGCAGGTGGAGAGCGACATGGTCGGTGCGGCGCGTGCGTTGCTGGGACGCAAGCCCGGTGTCGCCTGCATTCTCGGCACCGGCAGCAATTCCTGCCAGTACGACGGCACGCAGTTCACCAAGAATGTCCCCGCCTTGGGCTTCATCCTCGGCGACGAGGGCAGCGGAGCCGTCCTCGGCAAGCGTTTGGTGGCCGATGTGCTGAAAAACCAGCTCGGCGAGGAGCTGAAGGAGAAATTCCTCACGCAGTACGGGACCTCGCAGGCCGACATCATCGAGAATGTCTATCGCAAGCCCTTCCCCAACCGCTATCTGGCACGCTTCTCCAAGTTCGCCGCCGAGAACATCGACAATCCTATGATTTACGCATTGGTGTACGACCACTTCAACCAATTTGTCCTGCGCAACCTCAAGCAGTATCCGGCCGACCTGCCGGTAGGCTTTGTCGGCAGTGTGGCTTACTACTATCAGGATGTGCTCCGCAAGGTGCTGCAGGACAACGGCATCATCCTTGCCGACATCATGCAGGACCCCATGGAAGGACTCAAAATCTATCATAAGGACGACATCGTCCCCACGCAGGACTAATCCCAACTCCCAAATTTCTCCCCCATGTTCACCAAGATTACCGAACAAACCTCCCTTCACGACAATCTGGACAGGAAGCCAACCGGCCAGCTGCTTCTGGAGATGAACGAAGAGGATCAGAAGGTGGCCTTGGCCGTCAGGCAGGCCATTCCGCAGATTGAGAAGCTTATCGAAGGCATTGTGCCCCGCATGAAGCGCGGCGGCCGTATCTTCTACCTCGGTGCCGGCACATCGGGCCGTCTCGGCGTGCTCGACGCAAGTGAGATACCGCCCACCTTCGGCATGCCGCCTACCTATGTCATCGGTCTCATTGCCGGAGGCGAGACCGCCCTGCGCAATCCCGTGGAAGGCGCCGAGGACAACGAGGAAAAGTCATGGCGCGAACTCCTTGACCATAATATCACTACGCTGGACACCGTCATCGGTATTGCCGCTTCCGGTACTACACCTTATGTGATAGGGGCCTTGCGCAACGCCCGCCAGTTCGGTTGCCTCACCGCCAGCATCAGCTGCAACCCCGACTCACCCGTCGCCGCCGAGGCCGAGATTCCCATCGAGGCCGTTGTCGGACCCGAGTTTGTCACGGGCTCCACACGACTCAAGTCAGGCACGGCCCAGAAGATGATTTGCAACATGATAACCACGGTTACCATGATTCGCCTTGGTCGCGTCAAGGGCAACAAGATGGTCAACATGCAGCTCTCCAACAAGAAACTCGTTGACCGCGGCACCCGCATGCTTGTCGAGGAGCTGGGACTGCCTTACGCCCAAGCCCGCCAGCTCCTTCTCCTCCACGGCTCCGTCAAGAAAGCCTCCGACGCCTGGCACTCCGCCCACGAATCCTGACAATCCTGACAATCCTGACAATCCTGACAATCCTGACAATCCTGACAATTCTGACAATTCTGACAATTCTGACAATTCTGACAATCCTGACAATCCTAACCCATCCTCCCCTGTCTCCCAACCCAACCTTCCATCCTCCCTCCCCGTCTCCTCCCCGCACCCTCCCCGCACCCTCCCCGCACGGTCTCCCTGTCATCTCTATGTCCTTATTACGACTATGCCCCGCTTTGAAGGCTTCGCTTATATATACGTAGTATATATAAGTAAAGAGTCCTCTTGTCGGGGAGACTGCATAACGAAGATGGGCGGAGTAGGGGGAAATATATGTTGTAAAACATAAAAAATGTAACGCCGCAGATTTGGTTTGTTGGTGGAAATGCTCTATCTTTGCAGAGTGAAAAAGTGGACGCTGCAAGAGGGGGATTAATCGACTGGGGGAGATGTCCTGTAAATAGTAGAAGAAAAGATTCTGACAAATATGAAGAAACTCTACCCGTTATTGATTGCGCTGATGCTTGTGCCTGGGGCATGGGCGTCGGTGACAGTGACCGGCAAGGTGACGGCTGCGGCCGACGGTGAGCCTGTGATAGGTGCGTCGGTCGTGGAGAAAGGCACCTCCAACGGTACGATTACCGATTTCGAAGGCAACTACTCCATCACGGTGGCCGACAAGGCTACGCTGGTGTTCTCCTACGTGGGTATGACCACGCTGGAGCAGCGCATCGCCGGTCCGACGATGAACGTGCGGCTGAAGGACGATGCCATCGCAATGGAAGAAGTGGTGGTGACAGCCATGGGCATCGTGCAGGAAAAGAAGCGTATGAACTTTGCCGTGCAAAACGTGAAGTCGGAAGACCTGACGGCCGGCAAGAACGCTAACTTCGTGAACGCCCTGCAAGGCCAGATAGCCGGTGTGCAGGTGACCAACGGCTCGGGTTCGCCCAACGCGGGTTCGCAAATCATCATCCGCGGTATCACGAGTATCAACTCGGCGAGCGGCAACGAGCCGTTGTTCGTGTTGGACGGTGTGCCCATCCGTGGCGGTGCGACGGCTGCTGCCGACATCAACCCTAACGACATAGAGAACGTGACCGTGCTGAAAGGTGCGGCCGCTTCGGCCTTGTATGGTCATGAGGCCATGAACGGCGTCATCATGATTACCACCAAGGGGGCACAGGCTGGCAAGATGCAGGTGACGGCTAACGCAAGCGTGCAGATAGATACGCCGACACGCCTACTGAACCGCCAGACCAGTTATGCACCCGGTGCGAACGGCTTCTTCCGCGAGAAGACCTCCAACGGCTGGGGACCGCTGCTGCTACCTGGTCAGGAGACCTACAACAGCCTGAAAGACTTCCTGCACAACGGGCTGTATCAGAAATATGACGCCTCCATCACGGGCGGTACGGAGAAACTGAACGGCTACGCTTCCGTCAATTGGAGCAAGGCCGACGGCGTGATACCCGAGGACTACAAGCAGCGCTTCGGCGCCTTGCTGAAAGGCAGCTTCTCGCCGGCGAAATGGGTGACTATCAATGCTTCGATGAACTTCATGTCGAGCCGTTCGCGCTCCACATCGGGCATCTCGGCCGCCTACGGCTATCCGCTGACCTACGACATTCTGGACTATGAGACGGCCGACGGATTCCCCAAATACCGCTATTATGCCGACGGCGAGGGCAACAAATACGCATCGCCTACCAGCCCGCTCTACAGCATCTACCACGACGGCGGGCAGGCCCGCTCGATGCGTATGCTGCTGAACGGCTCCATCGTGTTCAAGCCGGTGAAAGGCTTGGAGCTGACGGGCCGCGTGAGCTACGACCTCGGCACCAGTTCGTCGGAGAGCTACAAGGTGCCGCGCTGGGACTTCGCCAACGTGACGCAGTCCTACAGCAAACCCGAAGAGCCGAAAGCGCCCGAAGATACAGCCACGCAGGAGGAGAAAGATGCCTACGCGGCGGCTTACGCCGAATACCTGAAGCAGAAAGCGCTGTATGACGACTATCAGGCATATCTGAACGGAGCCTACCAGACCGATTCGTATCTGACCTCGAAAGACGTGGAGAACATCGGCAAGGACGGCGACTATTTGGGAGCCTTCAGTGCTTCCACCGGCCGCAGCGAGCTCCTGACGGCGGGCTTCCTTGCCAGCTACAAACTGGAGCTGCCCAAGGATTTCGGCATCGACTTCCTGGTGGGCGGCGAGCTGAAGAGCTCGAAAGGATTCTCCACCTCCAACTACGGCGTGGGCTTCGTCATTCCGGGCACCTACAGCCTGAAGAACACCAACCCCGCATGGTCGAATCTGAGCGACCAGTCGGTGGGCCACAGCGGAAAGAACTCGTTTGGCTATTTCTATGAGGTGCGTTTCGACTACAAAGGTCTGGCCTCCATCTCGACCACAGGCCGTGTGGACTGGTCGTCGGCCCTGCTGACGAGTCCGTATTTCTATCCCTCGGTGACGGCAGGTCTGGTATTCTCGGAGCTGATTCCCGGACTGAACGAGACGAAGAACAACTGGTTCAGCTACGGCAAGCTGCGCGGCAACTACGCCAAGGTGGGCAAAGACTGCTCGTCCTACTTGTACGATCGGCGCTTTAAGCAGTTCACAACCTATCCCGACGGCGGCTGGGGCATCGACCCGACGCTCTCGTCGGCCACGAAAGACCTGCAGCCCGAGATGATGAGCTCGTGGGAGATAGGTCTGGACCTGCGCTTCTTCGACAACAAGACGCGCTTCGACTTCGCCTACTACAGCACGATGGTGGACAACCAGATTGTGACGGTGCGCGTATCGCCCGCTTCGGGACACATCCTGCAGACCCGCAACGAGGGAAGTATCCGCAACCAGGGCTTTGAGTTCACTTGGGACCAGAACCTGATAACGACAAAGAACTTCAAGTGGGGGCTGAACGTGAACCTCGGACTGAACCGCGGCAAGGTGGTGAGCCTGCCGGAGGGCGTGGCCGAGATTACGGGGCCGCAATACGGCGACATCTTCACCTCGGCCTGCCTCGGCCAGTCCACGACTTCGCTCACAGGTAAAGACTATCTGCGCACCGACGAGGGGCAGATAATAGTTGACCAGGACGGATACCCGATGATTAACCCGAACAAGAACATGTACATCGGCAATCGCGAGCCGCTGTTCTCGGCAGGTCTGAAGAGCGCCTTCGACATCTACGGCGTTCAGTTCAGTTTCCTGTTTGACGGCCGTGTAGGCGGCGACGTGGCCAACGTGACGGGCCGCAGCCTGCTTTCGAGCGGCATGAGTGCTATCCTGGAGCAGTATCGCGGCCGTCAGGTGGTGTTTGACGGTGTAATGAGCGACGGCAACGGCGGCTACGTGAAGAACACGAAGCCGGTGACGCTTGACCCGACGACGATAACCAACTATATATATAATGTGTCCACCAACTTCATCGAGGACGGCTCTTACTTGCGTCTGAGTTATGTAACGCTCAGTTACGACTTCGCGCGCCTGATGAAGCGTCAGAATGTGCTGAAGGGTCTGAACCTGGCCTTCACGGCCAACAACCTGTTCATGCTGACTCGCTATACGGGCACCGACCCGATGTGCAACGCCTCAACGGGCACGGGTGGTACGGGTTCGGCCGGCATCGACAACATGCCGATACCGTCAATCCGGAGCTACAACTTCTCGCTGAACGTGAAGTTCTGATAACGTGATGTGCAATCGTAAAACATACATGAATATGAAAAAGTACCTATATATAGCAATGTGCAGCGCCCTGTGCGTTGTGCTGGCCGGTTGTCAGGACTTTCTTGACGTGAACACCGACCCCGACACGCCCATCACCATCACGCTTGACCAGGCCCTGCCGACGGCGTGCTTTTATGCCTCGCAGCTGAACTACGACCATGCGGAGTACGGCGTGTATATGTGTCAGGCACTGACCACGGGCGGCAAGAGCCAGACGGGCAGCTATCCCTACAGCCAGGGGTGGGAGTTTCTTGGCGTGAACCGTCACCCCATGTGGCGGCGCCACTTCTACGACCTCGGCACCAACATCGCCAAGATGGTGGAGATTGCTGAGCAGCAGGAGTCGCTCAACTATGAGCTGATAGGGCGCACCATCATGCTGCAGTCCACGATGATGACAACCGACCTGTTCGGCGATATGCCGCGCTCCGAAGTATATCAGAAATCATCTCCGAAATACGATTCGCAGGAGGAAGTGTACGAATGGTTATTCCAGGAGGCGGACGAGCTGGTGAAGCTCTATCAGGATCCGGCGTGGACCAACGGCGAGAAGGCGCTGCCTATTCCGGCCAAGTCAGACCGCATCTATCAGGGCGACATCCGGAAATGGGGCGTGTATGCCAAGGCGCTCCGCTGCCGCCTCTGGCTGCGCAAATTGCCAAACTGGGACAACACACCGGCCACCTGCCAGCGGATTATCCAGATGGTGGACGACGTGCTGAACGACCCCAACTGGGAAGAGCCGCGTTACAACTACCCGGGCGGCGTGACCGAGAGCAACTGCCCGTGGGGTTCGACCTGCCCGAAAATCAACTCATGGGAGAGCCGCGACAACCGCTTGGCCTCTTCAATACCGACGACGTTCTTTGCCAAGGCTCTGCTGGGCGGCTATACGCAGAAACATGCCCAGTGGGGCTTCGCCCTTGACCCGCGTGCCGACCGGATGATGACTCCGCGTGCCGGCAGCAGTGCGGTAGGCGGTGAGGCGATGCGCTGGCTGGAGAGTAACTTCGGCATGGACAACTCGATGAAGGTGACCTACTATCCTGACCTGTATGCAGGCAACGGCCACAACCCCTACACGCAGAACACGGGCTACATCGCCCTCATTACCGAAGAGGAGCTGATGTTCATCAAGGCGGAAGCCCAGTACTGGTCAGGCGACAAGGCCGGAGCGTACAACACGACCGTGGAGGCGACCAAGCTGAATATGGACCGCTACGAGGTGCAGCACACCACGAAGGCCGCCCAGCGCATCTACGACAACTTCTTTGACGTGCGTCTGCCCGGTGCCACGGAGTTTACAATAGCCGACCTGATGCAGCAGAAATACGTGGCGATGTACTTGCAGGAAGAGCAGTGGACCGACATGCGGCGCTACAACTACTCGAGCAAGACCAACGGTATCTACTACGACGGCGTGCCTGTCTATACGGTGAAGACGCGTGCAGGCGTACGCTATACGCCGGAGGGCTATACGGGCGAGTACTCGCTGCGGCGGCCCTACAACCTGTATGCTGCCTATTGGGACCAGGATGACTGCTACGAGGACCCCTCGTCGAAGGCCGTGTATTCGCCCAACGCATGGGTGAACCGCCTGAATCCCGATACGGAGACGGAGACCAAATACAACAAGGCCGAGCTCATCCGCATCGGTGCCGCCAATGCTGACGGCAAGGTGGACTACCACTGGATGCAGAAGCACATGATATGGGCCATGAAGAACTCGCCGGTATGCACGGTGTCGAACTCGATAGAGTGGAAGTAGATGGTGGTTAATAGTGAATAGTTAATAGTTAATAGTGAATAACTACGATATGAAAACAACAAAGATACTGATGCTTGGCATGGTCGCCTTGGCATTGGCGGCATGCGACAAGCACGACCCGTTTGACGACATCCTGATAACCGGCGAGACAGGTCCGCAGGTGTATTGGGAGATAGAGAGTTCCGCCGTTACGGCCGGGCAAAGTATGGGCTTCGACTTGCAGTACTATACGAGTGTGCCCGATGTGCAGATTGACCGCACAGAAGTGTGGTACAACCTCTCGGAGACGTTGGACAAGACGGTGTCGTGCCCGTGGGTGACAACGTTTACCTATACCGTCACCTCCCTGACGAAGGAAGAAAAGCGTGTGGCGCAGAAGATAGCGGCATATCCTCACAAGGATTACGCCCAATGGAGCGACTCACTGCATGCCTATACCTTCCACGGCACCTTCCCCGTAAGCGGCACGCTGGCATCCTACAAATGGGACGAGCCGGCCGTGTTTGAAGAAGACAAGTTTGTGTCCTATTTTGGTGAGGGCTTTATGGAGCACTTCAAGGATAGCCTGTACGGGAAGATGCAGTATGCTGATTTCCGGTCGATGTATCTGGGCTTGGGTCTGGTGGATGATTTTCAGGCTTATACCGACTCTACGTTTGACGTGAACTCTGACTCCTACGTGAAGCACTTCAAGTGGAACGCAGACTCGACGGCTACCCCCGTGCCCGACGAGATAGCGCAGATATACAAGGAGAAGGTGACGTTTGCCGACCTTATCAGCGGCAGCGGCAAATACAACGTATCGTACAAGCGCTCTTACACGATACGCGCCCATGCCCGTGTGTACGACGACCGCGGCATCTACGGCATGACTGTACCGCAGGACATAACCATCAACTGATAAAACGAATAGAATATGAAATATCTGTCCAAACTGACTGTATGCGGCTTGCTGCTGATGGCAGCGGCCGGCTGCCGCGAGCACGTGCCGGCAGTGGAAGAACTGCCGCAGGATGCGGTGCAGTTCACCTACGTCATCAACGGCGACTACCCGTTGGACTACTACGTGGATTCCGACATCGAGTTCACCAACATCTCGCCTACCAAAGGCACGGCGGTGTGGAACTTCGGCGACGGCACGGCGGAGCAGATAGGCGACGTCGTGAAGCATGCCTACGATAAAGGGGGCACCTTCTACGTGACACTGACCATCGAACAAGCCGGCGGCGAAAAGGTGCAGAAGAAGCAGCCGATTATGATTTCCGACATTAAGCCGCTGATGGGCATCAATCCGTTTGAGGGAATATGCGAGGTGCAGACGACAAAGGTGAGCTTCAACATCGAATTGCCTAACCCCAAGAATCGTGAGGCAACCTACAAATGGATATTTCCTGCTGGCACGACTGATGCCGAGGGCAACGCGATGGAGACCTCTACGGAGCGTCTGCCGGGTGAAGTGAAGTTCGGCAACGTAGGTTCGCAGACGGTGCGCCTGCAGGTGGCGCTTGACGGGCGTCAGTTGGAAGAGGCGAGCATCAACGTGCAGGTAGGCTACAACAAAGAGGTTCCCACGCTCTACTATGCCGTGAAGGGCGGAAACATCATGGCCCTGAAGTTGGCCGCCGATGCGCCTGACGACATGAAAATCATGCCCTTCGACCTCGGCTTGTCGTCGGGTGTACATCCCTTCAACATCCTCTTCCACGACACGCTGCTCTACGTGCTCGACTGTGGGCGGCAGTTCTATTTTGTGGACGATGCGGACGGCGTGCTTGGCGACGGCAAGATAAGCGTCATCGCCAAGGACGGCAGCAGGCTGGAGACGATGATCAGCAACGTAGGTCAGGCGGCTTTTGACGACCCCTTCTACGGCTATATAGAGGACAAAACGCTGTATTTCGCGAACCGCAACACGGGCATCATCCCTGTGCCGCTGTCCGACCGCAACAAAATGTACAGCGCGGCAGCCTATCCTTATTTAGTGCAGCACAACACGCTGGAGTACTATGGCAACGGCTGGAGCTACGGCAGCATAGGCGGCTGCTTCGGCAAGGTGGAAGGCACCTGGTACTGGTGCAAGTTCTATAACGGTTATGGCATCTTCCGCTTCACGGATAGCGATATCCTGCCTACGGCCACGGCCCAGGGCAAGAATGCTCCGGAGGCGGGCATCGCGCTGAACAGCATGCACCCCAAATCGTATGTCTATAATCCGAAGACGGGCGAGTTCTTCTTCACGCTCTGGGACGAAGGCTACGGTGGCTTGTACCGTTGCCCGACGCTGGCCGACTTGGACGGCATAGGCAGCAAGAAGGCCAATCTGGCGCCCTACAAGATACTGCACGAGTCGGGTCTCGGCCTGGAGCCTATTATCACGGGCAAGCCGGCGCTGTATGAAGGCACCACCTCGGAGCCTGTGGCAATCTGCCAGTTGGCGCTTGACGAAACAACAGGTTGCGTGTATTTTGGTTATCGTTCTCCGGGCGATGCCACCAATGCACCCTCCGGTCTGATGCGCTACAACCCCGCGACAGGGAAGGTGGAAACCGTGATAGAAGGTGTGGAGATATACGGCGTGAGCATCAACCAGACTCCTACAAAACTGTTCTAACCACACTCTTGCAAAACTGTTCTGATGAGACGTTTCTTTCTGATAGTGCTTCTCTGCCTCTGTGCCGCCGGCGCAGGGCTTCAGGCATCACCCAAGCGCGAGATGCGCGCGGCGTGGGTGGCTACGGTATGGGCTTTGGACTGGCCCTCAACGCCTGACGGAATATGGGTAACCGACCCCGTGCAGCAAAAAGAACTGTTAGTGCAGCTATTAGACTCAATGCAGCGGATGAACATGAACTGCGTGGCGCTGCAGGGTCGCACGATGTCGGACGCATGGTACAAGTCGAAATACGAGCCGTGGAGCCAGTGGATAACCGGTACACGAGGTGCGGAGCCGACTTACGACCCGATGGCGTTTGCCGTAGAGGAAGCCCACAAGCGCGGCATGGAGCTGCACGTATGGATAAATCCCTACAGACACTCGTCGTCCACGACGCAATACGACATCAATCAGGCTTTAGCCGACGACTACGCGAACACGCATCCTGAATGGCTGATGAGCTACAATGGTGCCACCATCCTGAACCCCGGTCTGCCGGAGGTGAAGACGCGCATCTGCGCCATCGTGGCCGACCTGATAGAGCACTACGATGTGGATGGTATCTTGTTTGACGACTATTTCTACCTCTCGGGTACGCCCAACTCGATGGATGCAGACCTGTACAAGGCGAACAATCAGGATAACCTCTCTCAGGCAGATTGGCGGCGTGAGCAGGTGAACGAGATGGTGCGCCGCGTGCAGGACACGATACGTGTGACCAAACCGTGGGTGACGTTCGGCATCGGCCCTGCGCCGCAGGTGGCATCGAGCAAAGCACATGCCGACAAATACGGCGTGCCGGTAGGCCCGTTTGCCGACTGGCAGTACAACGGTATTTACTCTGACCCGTTGGCTTGGATGAGCCGGCGGACGATAGATTATATCGCACCGCAGATGTATTGGCATGTAGGCAGCAGCACATGCGACTTCACCCAGCTGTCAGCGTGGTGGAGTCTGATAGCAGAGAAATACGGCCGTCACTTCTATGCCAGCCATTCGGTGGCGGACAGCGATGCCGGCGAGACTGGCAAGGAGGTGGAGGTGCTTCGCGCAGACGGACGTATTGACGCGCCCGGGTCGGTGCTATACAGCATCCGCAGCGGTGTCTATAAGAGCAGCAGCTATACGAGGCGTATGCGCGAGAGCGTATGGCAGTATCCGGCTCTGCCGCCGCAGAAGTGGTGGCGCAGACAGGCGGCTCAGCTCTTTGTGAGTGACATACGCTATACAACGGGAAAGATATCGTGGACAGCTCCGGCAGGAAACAGCAACGTGCGCTATGCGGTGTATATGATACCGAGCGATAGTATAGGCCGGCAGGGGCAGTTCTTCTCGTCGCGCTATCTGCTCGGCATGAGTTATGAAACTTCCTATCAGGTGCCTCTGCGGTCGGGTTACACGTATGCCGTGTCGGTGGTTGACCGCTATGGCAACGAGTACGCGCCGCGGGTGTTCAACCGGCCGATGGTGGAGCTGAAGGCTCCTGTGCCGGTGTATCCGGCTGATGGTGCGGCTCCGCTGCTGCCGACATGGTTCATCTGGCAAGCCGTGGAGGGCGCTGACTCTTACTTCATCGAGATTGCCCGCGACAAGGATATGCAGGACCTGATAGCCTATGTGGAGCGTGGGGAGCCGCGTTTCTATACGGGTGATATCACACTGCTGGAAGAAGGCAGGCAGTACTGGTGGCGGGTGACGGCCCGCGGAGCCAATGCGGAGGATGTGACGGGCGAGACGCGCGTGTTTACAGGCAGTCCGTTTGCGATGGTATCGCCGGTTGACGGGGAGAAGAACGTGTCGCTGACGCCTGAATTTGTGTGCGACAGTGTAGCTGCAGAGACGGCGGAATATACGTTTGAAGTGTCATCGTCCAAGACGTTTGTGAAGAGCGGGGAAGTGTGGCGTGCGACCGTGCTTGTGCCGCGTGTACAGATGCCCGATTCGCTGTTGGCTCCTTCTGCCACCTATTATGTGCGTGCTTCCGTAAGGTCAGGCGATATATACAGCATCACATCAGCCCGCTCGTTCCGCACGGAGGCGCTGCCTGTTCCCGAGCCGGTGATACTCTCGCCGCAGGACGGTGATACGATACGGAGCACCGAAGTGACGGCGGTGTGGAAAGCCCAGAATGCAGGTGGTTTCCGCATGGAACTGTCCACCACGGAGTCGTTTGCCCCGCGCATGACGAAGACTATTTCGGCAGGTGCTTTTGCAACGCAGGCCACGCTGACGGGCATTGCACCGGGCGAATATTATCTGCGTGTGCGGGCAACGGGCGAAGAGGGGTATGTGTATTCGGAGGCAGTGCAAATCGTAGTGGAGGCTCCGACAGCCTTGGAGACGACGGAGGACCGCCGGCCGCAGGTGCGCAAACTGCTGCGTAACGGTCAGATACTGATTCTGATGCCCGACGGGCGGCTGTACAACCCGCTTGGCATAGTTGTTGAATAACATAAAATGTAAAGCGGCAATTATTAGAGTGAATATAAGCAGCATGACAGAGACTACACGCGAACATATAATTCCTATCATCAAGCAGTATTTCTCCACGAAACCAGTGGAAAAGGCATGGCTATTCGGGTCGTTTGCGAGAGGAGAAGAGCGGCAAGACAGCGATATTGACATTCTCTTCAGTACCATCCCCAATCAATACTTTTCGCTATTGACCTATGGTGGTATGTATATGGATCTGAAGGCGTTGCTTGGGAGGGAAATTGATTTGGTGAAGGAAGATTATCTGCTTCCCTTTGCGGTTGAAAGTGCCAATAAAGATAAGATATTGTTCTATGAGAGAGCCCATTAGAGATAGAGAAAGACTTATCATATCCAGTCCTCCATCCGTCAGCTGGAAGCAACGCTTGCAGAATATAGCAAAGAAGGTATAAAAGCAAAGCCAGTAGTCTATTATGGTATAATCAAGCTTATAGAGATAATAGGTGAAGCTGCCTATATGCTTACAAAAGAGTTTAAAGAGGGCCATGATGCGACACCATGGGATGCGATTATAGGCATGAGGCATGTGTTGGTGCACGGCTATTATCAGATAACGGAAAATGATGTATGGCTTGTGGTTGACCATGATTTGAAGCAACTTGCTCCGCAGATTGATGCTTATATCAATGAAATTGACAACACAACCCTAATTAACAATAATTACTAACCCCTAAAAAAACACAGTTATGAAGAAAGTATTTTCTTTACTTCTGGCAAGTGTACTCACAATGAGTATGTTTGCAGCAACGAAGACCGTTGCTACCGTGGAAAAGCTTTGGTCCGGTGCGGCTCTCGGCTGGTCAACGGCTAATTCGCGTCAATGGACCGGTTATGGCGAGTATGTCTATTGGGCAGACAAAGCCACACACTCCATTGTAGGCACAAAAGACGGTCTGGCGGTGGATACTGTCATTGTCAATGACAAAATTGACGGTACTGCATTCAATGTTGACGGAGCAGGTAACTTCGTTGTAGAAGGCACCTTCCCCAGCACTCCTTCGCACATTTTCCTCGTAAAGCGTGCGGACACAACGTTTGTTGACATCCCGATTACGGGCCTTGGACGTACCGACATTGTTACCGCTACCGGCGATGTGTTCTCGGCAGACGGCGGTGTGGTATTCCTCTATGGCAACTCGGTAAACCTGCTGGCTGTAACCATCAAGAATGCAGGTGATGAGGTTACCCGTGAGGTGATTGCCAAAGAAATAGCCATTGAAGGAAGCAATGTGCAGAACTTTGTTGTTGCCGGCGACACGTTGGTTCAGTACGTAATGCGTCGTTCGGCAGGTCAGACAGGTTTTGACCTTTACGAGAATGGTGTGAACAAAGGCTCGTTGAAAGGCATGACTGGCTACAAGCATACGACGCTGGGTGGTGCCATGGTGAAACTGTCGGGTAAAGACTTTGCCATCTATCCTGTAGGCGCAACAAACTACTCGTCAGAGTTCTCTGTTTTGAACATGCAGGATAGCGCATTGGTGGCAGATAAGGCAGACGCATCAAAATTTACCTTCTGTGCCAATACGACTACAGCCTTCAACGGCACCAATGTAGGTGTATTCGTGAATGCAACTAAGATTGACGAAAACAATGCGTATATTCAGGTGGGCAACGGTTCGGATGGAACAGCGCTGTTCAAGCTGACGGTATCGGTATCGGCTGAGGTTACGCTGAGCTGCGATGATGCCCAAGGTACAGTGGAAGGTGCCGGCGATGTGGCTGTAGGCGCTAACGCTACCGTAAAGGCTGTTGCCAAGCCCGGCTATGAGTTTGTAGCCTGGATGAAGGGTAGTGATGAAGTGTCGAAAGACGCCACCTACACTTTTGCCGTAACGGAGAACATCGCACTGACCGCCAAATTTGAGGCCAAGGAGAATGTCACCGTCACGCTGGCCGTCAACGACGACAAGCTCGGCAGCATCACTTTGCCAGAGGGTATCAAGACGGGTGAGAACTCGGTTGTATATGGTACGGCTATCGAGCTGACCGCTGTTCCCGCCGAAGGCGCTACCTTTATGGGCTGGTTCAAGGGTGAAGACCTGTATGCATCGGATTACACGATTACGCTGAACAGCAAGGAAAGCATATCGCTGACCGCCAAGTTCACGAACATCCTGATGGTGGCATACGAGCTCAACGGCGGTGTGACCAACGACTACGGCTGGACAAGCAAGAGCGACATGTTTGACGACTTTATGCACACCTGCAACCCCACTTGGGACTGGAAGACCTACGCATACTACAAAGAGCAGGTTGATCCGCTGGGCTCTCCGAATATTTGCTCCGGTCTGACCAATTGCGAACCCGCCTTCACGGATTCTGCAAAATGGTACTGGCTGAAACAGTATATCGTGGACGTAACCGCTGCCCAAGTAGCCGACGGTGCAACCGAATTGAAGATGACCGATGTTACAAATAGTGCGGCATGGCGCTATGCCGCGGCTGCATTCTTTATGGAGACCAAGCGTGCATCCTGGCCTATATCGGCTGACTTTGCCATAGCCGGTACGGAAGCTGCCTTTATCCCCGTATGGGAGCATGCCTTTGCTAACCCGACGGAGGTCGTGGCCGAATTTACGCTGAATGAACCCTACAAGAAAGGCTTTACGTTTGACGGTTGGTATGCAACTGCCGACTTCTCGGGCGAGAAGATTACGAAGGTAAGCCCCGAATCGGTTATCGCAGGCGGCAAGCTGTATGCAAAATGGATTGAGTACATACCCACTATTGCCGAGTTCAATGCTCTGCCGAAGGGTACGGAGTCGAAGGTGAAAGGTACGGTATCGAAAGTTATCGGCTCTAACTTCTGGATTCAGGATGCAACAGGCGGTCTGCTGTGCTACGGCAAGAACAACGGTCTGAAGGCCGGTGAGCTGGCTGTGCTGAGCGGCAAGGCTGATGTTTACGGCGGTATAATAGAGCTGAACAACGCTGTTGTAGTGTCGAAAGAAGAGGGCACTCCGGTGACTGCCGAGAAGACCACGCTGGCCGCTATCGTAGCCGATACGATGCGTTTCATGTCGAAGCTGGTTAAACTGGAAGGCGTGCTGATTGCCCGTGAAGACGGCAACATCTATCTGCGTGATGGCGATGTGAAGTTGGTTTGCTACAAGCTGACGCTTGATTCGGTCGCATTCCCCAACGGAACGAAGGTGACGGCCACTCCCGTGGTAGGTATGTTCAACGGTACGATGCAGTTCCGCGCCAATGCGGAGGATATTCTGTCAGTGGCCGCTGCCGGCAAGGACACCTATGCCTATCCCGTTCGCGGTGCCGAGGGCGAGTTTGAAGGCTATACGCTGAAGAACGAGTGGATATACTCCAACAAGTTGGAGAACTATACGGAGAACCAGCCGGCAGCAGCCGATATGGCTCGCGGTATGGCTGTGAAGAACGGCATCATGTACTTCGTGAACCGTACAATCGGCGGCTTCACCCGTGTGGATGCCAAGACGGGTGTCATGCTTGACCCGCTGCCGATTACAGGTGACCACCTGTTTGAGGCAGAGAAGCTGGATGAGGGTGGTAACCCGACCGGCGAGTGGGCTTCTGCCGTAACGCTGAAGTTCAACGACGTGAAAGTGGACAATGCAGGCAACCTGCTGATTGGTGCATGCGTTAGCAACACGGGCCGCGTAATGATTTACAAGGTGGACGAGACGACCGGTGCTGCCACTGAGTTGATCAACGAGCGCCTGTATGACAACGTGGACGAGGGCTTCGACAAGATCTCGTGGCGTTTCGACTATTACGGCGTATATGGCGACGTCAACAACGATGCCGTTATCATGGCTTGCAACTCGTGGGGCATGAACGCCTTCCGTTGGGAAATCACCGGTGGTGTAGCCGGCAAGGCCGAACTAGTGTCGTTAGAGCCTGATGACATCGGCAGCTTGTTCGTTCAGAAAGACGGCGAGGAACTGTCATGGCTGATCAAGCCCAACGACCAGAGCCCGCAGGCCCCGCAGATTTTCCCCTTGGACAATGGTATGTTCTATGTGGACTTCTTCGCTTCCACTCCGCTCTTGTTTGATGCCGACGGCTATCTGGTTGACGATATGCTGAAGAACCCGAGTGGCAGCAAGATTGCAAACAACGAAGGCGATACGTGCAAGCTGGGTTACGGTCCGAACGGTCTGTGCGAATTCCAGGTAGGTGACGAATACTTCTTGGCGATGGTAGCCACCAATACCGACGGCACTCCCAACACGGCCTTCGCCCTGTACAAGTACAAAGATGCCAACAAGTCGTTTGCCGAGATGGAGCCGCTGTGGTTCTTCCCGAACAACGGTATGGGTGCTGCAAGCAACCCCGGCCGCGCATGCGTTCCGTACGTAAGCGTGAATGGCAATACGGCCACAATCTATCTGTATGCGGCCAACAACGGTTATGCCGTTTACACCTTCAAAGGCAAGGGTGAAGAAACCGGCTTGAACGTAATCGAGGAGAGCATGCAGAAGGCCGTCAAAGCTATGGAGAACGGCGTTATCTACATCTATCGCAACGGCGTGAAGTACGACGTGATGGGTGCACAGGTAAAATAAGTTTCCCTTAACGCATCCGCCAGCCGGCGGGTGTATGAGATGAAACGAGGGTGTGCCGGTTTGGGCACACCCTTTGTTTTGGTGTTTGTTGCGGCTCGGCAGTGGCGATGCCGGATATCCGAATGTTAATTATGTAGTCAAAGGATTGCGCATCTGTGCTAAAAATGATTATATCGGAGACGGGCATTGACAAAACCGATTTTATTTCGTAACTTTGCGGCGTAATACGAAACTCTTCCCACAAATACAAAATCTTCCCATACCATGAAAAAGAAAGTATCACTTTTGAGTATGTGCCTCGTGGCACTGCTTGCAACGGCTCAGCCGGTTATAGTGCTGAGCAACCGGAAGGTGGCAGACGGCTGGAACCCGCAGTTCAACGCCGATGCCACGGAACTGCTGTATGTAGCCGATGAGGCTGATGAGGTGGGGCTGCAGGCAGCCGTTTCGGACACCTATGTGGCCAACGAGGACCTGCAGCTTGTGCTCTACCGCAACGGCGAGCGCCGCGTGCTTACACCGCACGGCAGCGACGTGAACTACATCTGGCAGTCGCTCTCGCCTGACGGCACGAAGATATTGTTCAACACACTGTACGGCACCGGTGTGTGCGATTTGGAGGGTAAAGAATTGGTGAACCTCGGCGGACTGGATGCGCCCGTATGGTTCGGCAACGACAAGGTGGTGGGGATGCTGGACACGCATGACGGCGACTACTTCACGTCATCCTGCATCGCTATCCGCTCGCTGGACGGCAGTATGTTCCAGAAACTGACCGACCCCAAAGAGATGGGAATGTATCCGGCCGTGTCGGCCGAGACGGGACAGATAGCCTACAGCACGCTGCGCGGCGAGGTGAAGCTGCTGCAGACCGATTTAGGCAGTGCCCGCACGGCATCAACGCCGCGGCAGGTGGCCCCGCGGCCCCGTCCGCGGAAAGCTCCGGCCGCCAAATATACAAAGGCCGGCGACGTGAAGATATACATCAACCCCGGCCACGGTGGGCACGACAGCGATGACCGGCCGATGGGCATTTATCCGTTCAAGGCACTTGATCCCGAAGGCTTCTGGGAAAGCAACTCAAACCTTGACAAAGGCCTGAAGCTGAACGAATGGCTGCAGCGTGAGGGCTTCCAAACCAAGATGAGCCGCACACTCAACCGCACCGAAGACGACCGTGCGCTTTCGGCTATCGTGGCCGAAGCCAATGCCTACGGAGCCGACTATATGCTCTCTATCCACTCTAATGCGGGCGGGCCGAGCAACTACGTGTTGGAGCTCTATTCGGGTCAGGACCAGAACGATACACGGGTATATAGAAACCCCGCTCCGCGTCAGGACGAGAGTCGCGCCATCTCAACGGTGATAGCCAAATGGCTCACGAAGAACGAAGTGACCACCTGGTCGCCTGCCAGCCGCGTGAACGGCTGGGTGATAGGCGACAAGACGTTCGGCGCCACCGTGATGGGCGGCTGGGGCGACGGCTACGGCGTGCTGCGCGCGCTCAAAGTGCCGGGTTGCATCTCGGAGGGCTGTATGCACGACTATATTCCGGAGACCTACCGGCTGATGAATATGGACTACAAATGGCGCGAGGCCTTCTACTTCATGGCAGCCTTCTGCGAGTACTTCTTGGACTACACGCTGCCTTATGGTGCCATTGGCGGCCAGGTGCGCGATTGGTATAAGAAAATAGAGTTCCCGAAAATGATAACCATCCGCGACAGTCGCGACCAGCTGTTGCCCATACTTGGCGCTAAGGTGACCCTGCTGCAGGACGGCAAGGAACTGGCGTCTTATACCACCGACTCGCTCTACAACGGCGTCTATTTCTTCTGGGACCTGAAGCCGGGTACCTATACGGTGCGTGCCGAGGCGGAGCACTACTACACGATGGAGAAGGAAGTGACCGTTGTGGCCGGCGACATCGCCTATCAGGATATGCTCGTCAATGCTAAGCGTGAGACTCGTCCGGAGGTGGTGAGCTACGAGCCCGATGTGGAACTGACGGACAGTGTGGACGTATCGAGCAATATCGTGCTGAACTTCAACTGGGACATGATGGAGGAGCCTACGCGCGAGGCCTTCAGCATCTCGCCCGAAGTGAAGGGAACGGTTTCGTTTGAGAACTCCTACCGCACGTTGCGCTTCAAGCCGGAACGTATGTTGGAGAAAGGAACGGAATATACGGTCACGCTGAAGAAATCGGCCAGCCATCCGGACCTGAGCTATCCCAACACGATGGCGGAGGACTTCAGCTTCAGCTTCCGCACCAAAGACCGCCCATCGCTGCGCATGCTGCAGAGCTATCCGGCAGCCGATGGGGTGGAGGTGCCTCACAAGCCGTCGTTTATCCTTGTGTTTGACGAGCGGCTGAAGAGCACTTCCGTAAAGGCAAACCTGAGCGTAGTGGATGCCAGCGGCAATGCGCAGACCATCAACAGCCGCTCGCTCAAGTACAACACACTTGGCACGGGTTACGGCTATGCCTCGTTTGAGTTGGTGGACAGCCTGCAGGCGGATGCCGACTACAAACTGATTGTCGGTCCGAACGTGCAGGATATCGTAGGCCTCTACCACAACAAGACCACCGAGATACCTTTCCATACGGCTCCTGCAGCCGGCACTCCGGCCGGCACGCTGACGAACAAGATGGAGGAACTGGCGTTTGCCTACGATGCCGACAACAGCCGCTATGTGGACAATGCTTCGGCTTTCCTCAACAAGGAGCGCAAGTATGCCGGCAGTGCGGCCAACGAACTGAAATACACCTTCGGCGATGATGAGTCGGTGGCAATGTACCGCTACACGGGTGACCTGCTTCATGGCAACGGCAACTGCAGCTTTGGCATGTATGTGTTTGCCGACTTCTCGCAGAACAAAGTGGAGGCTGTATGGGATGCTTCGGGCGACATCAAGTACACGCCTGTCTGCACGCTTGACTATGCAGGCTGGCGCTATGAGGAAGCCGACATGAGCGTGCTGCCGAAGGATGTGGACTACCAGTTCATGGGCTTGCGCATCGTGCGTCGTGAAGGCTTCCTGTCCGCTCAGGGGAGCATCTATGCCGACAACCTCTATTTCGACCGCAAAGAGGCTACCGGTCTCGGCCGTCTGCTGGGCACCGATTGCCGCGTATGGCCCAATCCGGTGCAGACACTGCTGACGGTGAGCGGTTTGGAGCGACCTGCTTCGTTAGTGTTGCTGTCGGCCGACGGCAAGGAGATAAAATCGGTGGCAGGCTTCGGTATGTCAGTGGCGGAAGTGCCTGACGGACTGTACCTGTTGCGTATCACGACGGCGGAGGGTACGGCCGTAAACCGCGTGCTGATAGCTCACTAACATCAAGGAGGATGTCAGATGAAACGTTTTGGGATGGTAATATGCCTGCTGGCAGCCGTAGCTGGCATCGGGGCACAACGGGTGGTGATGCTTCCTGCTGAGGGAAGCAACGGCATCACAGAGGCGGAGAGCACCGGCTCTTACGGCGAGATATACAACATCACGCAGCCGCGTATCGACCTGTATCTGCCTTCGGGAGGCGGTCGTCCGGCTACCACGCTGTTGGTTTGTCCGGGCGGTGCGTACCAGTATGTGTCGGTACAGAACGAGGGTAAGTATGTGGCCGACTGGGCACTGCAGCACGGTATGGCCGTGGCGGTGCTGAAATACCGTTTGCCCAACGGGCATGATTACATACCGCTGAGCGATGCGATGGCGGCGATGCGCATGCTGCGCGACAGTGCCGACGTATGGAACCTTGATGCCGGCCGCATCGGCGTAATGGGTTTCTCGGCTGGAGGCCATCTGGCCGGTTCGCTGCTGACAAAATATGCCGACAGCCGTACGCGGCCGGACTTCGGCGTATTGGTGTATCCCGTTCTGTCAATGGAAGCCGACACCCATCTGAAGACCCGCCGGCTGCTGCTTGGTGACTCTTTCGGCGAGCGGCAAAAAGCTGAATGGACGCTACGCAACGGGGTGGGGCGGCAGGTGCCTCCCTGCTTCGTGGTGGCTTGTCAGGACGACAAGGGTGTGCCTGTGAGCAACTCGATTGATTTCTACACTGCCCTCACGAAGGCAGGTGTGAGCGCGGAGCTGTTGGTGATGCCCAAGGGCGGGCACGGCTTCGGCTTTATGCGCGAGATACCGCAGGCAGCACTATTCCATCAGCTGTTGCTGCAGTGGATTAACGAATTGTAACGTAAAGAGAGAGGAAACATAATTTATGAAGAAAACCATTCTGCTTGCCGGTGTATTGCTCACGGCATTGTTGGTACGGGGGCAAAGTATCTCGCCGCAGCTATTGGACGAGCTCAGGCAGAGCTATAAGGAGACACCGGCTGAGAAGGCGCTGCGCAATGCCGTAGGCGGCAACGACCTGCGCAAGTTGGCGCTGAACCAGGACAATCTGGGAAAGATTGACACCGAGTTTACCTACCGCGTGACGAGCAAGGGCATCACCGACCAGAAGCAGTCGGGCCGATGCTGGCTCTTCACGGGACTGAACGTAATGCGTGCGCATGCTATTCGCGAGCACAAACTGGATGAGTTTACCTTCTCGCAGGCCTACCTGTTTTTCTATGACCAGTTGGAGAAGTCGAACCTGTTTCTGCAGTCGGTTATTGATACGCGGCGCCTGCCAATGGACGACAAGCAGGTGGAGTTCTTGTTCAAGAACCCCGTGTCGGACGGAGGCACGTTTACGGGCGTGGCCGACTTGATAAGCAAGTATGGGTTGGTTCCTTCGGACGTGATGCCCGAGACGTTCACGACCAACAGCACAGCCCGCTTCTCGGGTCTGCTGAAGCTCAAGTTGCGGGAGTTCGGATTAGAACTGCGCGAGATGCGCGGCCCTGACCAGCAGCTGATGCGCCGCAAGGAAGAGATGTTGCACACGGTATATAAGATGCTGGTGATGACGATGGGTGTGCCACCTGAGCAGTTTGTATGGAAGGGAGAGGACTTCACGCCGCAGACCTTTGCCGCCAAGTACGGCAAGCCCTCGCTGCTGACCGACTACGTGATGCTGATGAACGACCCTTCCCGCGAATACTACAAAGTGTATGAGATAGACCTTGACCGGCATGTGTATGAGGGGCACAATTGGCTGTACATCAACCTGCCGGTGGAGGACATCAAGCAGATGGCCATCGCCTCACTGAAGGACTCAACGGCGATGTATTTCTCCTGCGATGTGGGCAAGGAGCTCAACTCGGAGCGCGGCCTGCTGGACCTGAACAACTACAACTACGGCGATATCTTTGGCATCAGCTTTGGCATGGACAAGCGTCAGCGTGTGCTCTCGTTTGCCAGCGGAAGCAGCCATGCGATGACGCTTGTGGCCGTGAACCTGACTGAAGGGAAGCCCGACCGCTGGATGGTGGAGAACAGTTGGGGGGAGAAAAGCGGCTGGAAAGGGCATCTGATTATGACCGACCGCTGGTTTGACGAGTATATGTTCCGATTGGTGGTAGAGCGTCGCTATGTGCCCGAAAACGTGCAGCGCATGCTCACGCAGAAGCCCGTCCGTCTGCCCGCTTGGGATCCGATGTTCCTGCCGGAAGAGTAGGGCATGGCCTACTGTGTTCTTTTGCTGGACTGACGGCAGTTCTGCAATGTCTTATAAATAGAAATCTTGGGTGAGAAGTGCGTAGCCGGTGCTGCGTTGGCCCGGTGTGTTCTCCAGTGTGAGTTCTTCCTCCTGCGGCAGTAGCTGCTCTTTGCAGAAGGCAGCCAGAATGCGGCGGAAGAGCTTGCCCTCGCGGCCGCGTATGCGGCAGAGTTGCTTCAGATACAGCCGATGGCTGAGGGCTATGTCGCGTATGGCAGTTTCTTCCCAAGCGGGAAGCACCAGAGCCAGTGTGCCCTGAAGATGGAGCAACTTGCTGCTGCAGGTCATCAGCGTGCCGTAGGTCAGCGTGTCCGTATGGCGGGCGGTGGTGCGGGCTGCATCGGGTGTTTTCAGGCTGTTTTGGAAATAAGGGGGATTGCTCACTATCAGGTCGAAGCGGTCGGCGGAACGGAAATCCTGCAACGCGCAGTGCACGGCCTGCAGGCGGTCCGCCCAAGGCGACTGCCGGAAGTTGCGCTCCGCTTGTGCAACGGCACCGGCTTCGATGTCGATAGCCGTAACCGTTGCCTGCGGATAGCGCTGGGCGAGCATCAAGGCGATGAGCCCCGAGCCGGTGCCGATATCCAGAATGCGGAGCGGTGCGCCGGCTTGCGCCCAGGCACCCAGCAAGACGCCGTCGGTGCCAACCTTCATCGCACAGCTGGCATCGTCAACCGAAAACTGCCGGAAGCGGAACATAGGCGGTAAGGTGGTGATGACCGACCAGCAGCCAGATACACAAGGCAATGCCGGTAAGGATAAACAATCCTGCGCAGATGCGTCGCAGCCACAACTCAAAATGGCGGATGCGTTCGTTGAGTCGTCCCACGCCCACTACCGAATAGGCCAGCAACCACGCAATCAGCACGACAGGAAGCCCCGTTCCCAAGCCATAGAGCACCGGCATCAGCCAGCTCCATGCTACGGGTTGGGCCATCGTCATCGGTATGAGCATGCCGAAATAGAGCACGCCGCTATAGGGGCAGAAAGCCAAGGAGAAGACTATGCCCAGCACCAAAGACCACAGCCAGTCGGGTGTGTTGCCGCCCTTTCCTGCCAGCCTGTGTCCCAGGCGATGGTTGTGTTCGTGTTCGTCGTTTCGCTCGTGGTGTCCGCCGATGAGCATGAACAGACCGCACACTATCAGAAACGGTCCTAAGGCAGGTTCACCGTAATGCTCGAAAAAGCGTTGCACAGGTTCGGCTTGTGCACCGCCGATGAAGAGCAGGCTGAGGGCCGTATAGGCAATCACCTTCCCTAATGCGTACATCACGCCGTTGAGCACAACGCGCCGACGGGACGACATGTCCTTGCTGATATAGCCGACAGCGGTGAGGTTGGAACAGAACGGACAGGGGCTGATGATAGTCATCAGCCCCAGCAGAAATGCCGTAAGGAGTGGCATCGTCTGGTTCTGCAGCAGTGCTTCAAGCATAAGGGCAGCGGGTGGTTATTTCACAATCTGTCCGATAATCTCCTGCATGGCGGCATCCAATCCGTCGGGATTCTTGCCGCCGGCGGTAGCCATAAACGGGGTACCGCCGCCGCCGCCCTGAATGTGTTTGGCGGCTGCTTTGACAAGGTTGCCGGCGTTGAGTCCGCCGTCGATGAGCGGTTGCGAGAGGAAGACCGACACCATCGGACGGCCTTGCCATTGTGTGGCCCCCACCACGGCGAAGCGCACATTGGTGAATCGGCCGCGCAGCAGCGGTAGCACGCCGCGTATCATGTCGGGGTTCTGCTCGCCTTCGAGACGCACCAGCTTCACACCGTTCACGTCTTGCGCCTTCTCCACGAGTTTGTCGCGCATAACGGTCATCTTCTCCTGCATATATTGTTCCACCTCTTTCTTCAGTCCGGCGTTCTCGTCAATAGCTTTGCGGATGGCACCGGCCAGGTCGGGGGCGTTGTTGAAGAGGCTGCGCAGCGAGGTCAGCATGTCCTGCTGGGCGTAGTACAACTCGTCGGCTTTGGCAGCGGTGACGGCTTCTATACGGCGCACACCGGCGGCAACACTGGTCTCCATGATGATGCGGATAGAGCCTATCCGTCCGGTGCTGCTGACGTGCGTACCGCCGCAGAGCTCAATGGAGTCGCCGTATTTGATGACGCGTACATCGTCGCCGTACTTCTCGCCGAAGAGTGCTATAGCGCCCATAGACTTAGCCTTCGCAATGGGCGTATGGCGACTTTCTTCCAGGGGATAGTCCTGACGAACCATCTCATTGGCAAGCTGTTCGGCACGGCGAAGTTCTTCGGGAGTGACCTTCTGGAAGTGTGAGAAGTCAAAACGCAGTGAGTCGGGCGTTACGAGGGAGCCTTTCTGCTCAACATGGGTGCCGAGCACGGTGCGCAGGGCGAGGTGGAGCAGGTGGGTGGCAGAGTGGTTGTTGGCGATGCGCTGGCGGCGCTGTGCATCTACTTCAGCCACAAACAGGGCCGAGGGGTCGGAGGGCATGGAGGCGGCAATATGCACGGCCAGATTGTTCTCGTTCTTCGTGTCGAGAATCTTCACCGTAGCAGTCCGGTCGTCAGATGCAGCCAGCAGGCCTGTATCGCCTACCTGACCGCCTTTCTCGGCATAGAACGGCGTTTTGCTGAGCACAATCTGGTAGAAACTCTTGTCTTTTTGCTTCACCTCGCGGTAGCGCAATATGCGTGTCTCGCAGGTCAGTTCGTCGTAGCCGACAAACTCGGTCTCGCCTTCCGCAAGTACAATCCAGTCGCCGGTTTCCTGCTTCTGGGCGTTGCGGGCACGCTCCTTCTGCTTCTGCATCTCCTGGCTGAACTCCTCTTCATTGGTAGTGAAACCGTTCTCGCGCAGAATGAGTTCGGTGAGGTCAAGCGGGAATCCGTAGGTGTCGTACAGCGTGAAGGTATCCTTGCCGCTGACAGTCTTATCGGCGGCCTGCTTCATGAGTTTGTCCAACAAGCTGATGCCCTTATCCAGCGTGCGCAGGAAGGCTTCTTCCTCTTCCTTAATCACCTTTTCTATCAGGCTTTGCTGAGCCTTCAGTTCGGGATAGGCCTCGCCCATGTCCTGTATGAGTTGCGGCACAAGGCGGTAAAGGAAGGCCTCTTTCTGGCCGAGGAAGGTGTAGCCGTAGCGCACCGCGCGGCGCAGGATGCGGCGGATGACGTAGCCGGCCTTGGCGTTGCTTGGCAGCTGGCCGTCGGTGATGGCAAAGGAGATGGTACGGATATGGTCGGCTATCACGCGGAAGGCCACATCGGCTTTCTTGTCATCGCCGTATTTCTGACCGTCAGTAAGGCTCTCAATCTTATGAATCATCGGCTGGAAGACATCCGTGTCGTAGTTGGACTGCTTGCCCTGCATGGCCATGCACAGGCGCTCGAAGCCCATGCCTGTGTCAATCACCTTGTTGGGAAGTTCTTCCAGCGTGCCGTCGGCCTTCTTGAGGTACTGCATGAAGACGATGTTCCAGATTTCGATTACCTGTGGATGGTCTTTGTTGACCATCTCGCGTCCGGGAATCTTGTCAATCTCGCTCTGGTCGCGGAGGTCGATATGTATCTCCGAACAAGGACCGCAGGGTCCGGTGTCGCCCATCTCCCAGAAGTTGTCGTGGTGGTTGCCCAAGATGATGCGGTCGGCGCTCACGTGCTTCTTCCATATTTCGGCAGCCTCGGTGTCCTGTGGCAGACCTTCGGCGGGCGAGCCTTCGAATACGGTCACGTATAGTTTGTTCTTGTCGATTTTCAGCACCTCTGTGAGGTATTCCCATGCATAGTCTATAGCGCCTTCCTTGAAGTAGTCGCCGAACGACCAGTTGCCCAACATCTCGAACATGGTGTGGTGGTAGGTGTCGTTGCCTACGGCTTCCAGGTCGTTGTGCTTGCCGCTGACGCGCAGACATTTCTGTGAGTCGCAGGCGCGACGGAAGGTGATGGGGTCGTTGCCGAGGATGATGTTCTTGAACTGGTTCATGCCGGCGTTGGTGAACATCAGGGTGGGGTCGTCTTTGATGACCATCGGTGCCGAAGGCACTATCTTGTGGCCTTTCGAGGCCATAAAGTCCAGAAAGGACTGGCGTATTTGTTTGCTTGTCATTATGTATGTTATTTGAAGTATTTATCGAGTTTGCGCATGGAGCGTGAGCCGGTGAATACCACAACGCGGTCGCCGGGCAGGACCTGCGTGTCACCGTTGACGAGAATGGCCTCGCCCGCTCTGACGATGGCGCCGATGTTCACATCGGTTGGCAGGTCGGCATCTTTTATCTTGCTGCGCGTGATGCGGCTGTGGTCGGTGGCCATAAACTCCACAATCTCGGCATCAGCGGTGGTGAGGTTGCGCACGTTGAGCACGCTGGCATTGAGCAGCATCTGGTAGATGTAGCTCGCTGCGATGGTTTTCTTGTTGAGCACAGAGCCTATGTCGAGTCCCTCCGCCATGGGGATATAGTCGATGTTCTCCACCTCGGCGATGGTTTTTCTCACGCCCAGCTTCTTGGCGGCAAGGCAGGCGAAGATGTTGGCTTCGCTGTTGTCGGTTACGGCGATGAAGGCATCGGCATCGGCAATGCCTTCTTCTTTCATGGTCTCCATGTCGCGCCCGTCGGCATTGATGATGAGGGCGTCGCCTGTTTTCTCCGACAGTTGGATGCACAGGTCGCGGTCGGCCTCCAGAATCTTGATGTTGAATTCGCTGTGCAGACTCTGTACGGCCTTCTGCGTGATGCGCGAGGCACCCATAAACACGATGTTGTGTATCTCGCGGTTGTCTTTGCCGGCCTGTTCGCGCACGAAGTCGATATTCTCTTTGGTGCAGAGGAAATATACGAGGTCGTTGGCGTGTATCTCGTCGCCTCCGCGCGGGATGATGGTCTCGTTCTCACGCTTGAGGGCCACGATGCGGTAGCGCCCGTGCTCGAAGTAGCCCGATTTGAACTGCCGGTTGATGATCGCGGAGTTTTCTCTGACTTTGACCACGCAGAGGTGGAGCAGGCCCTCACACAGCACCAGATGGTAGCGCATCCAGTTGGTGCGTAGCGCCTCTTCAATCTCATGTGCAGCCAGCACCTCGGGATAAATCAGGTGGTTGAGACCGAGGTTCTCAAAGAATTTCTTGTTCTCGGGCAGCAGATATTCATAGTTGTCAATGCGTGCGAGCGTCCGCTTGGCACCAAGGCTGTTGGCTATCAGGCAGGCTGTCATGTTGACGCTTTCGTTGGGTGTGACGGCAATAAACAGGTCCACGCCCTGCACGCCGATGTCTTTGAGGTCGTGCAGCGATGTGGGACTGCCTACGCGCGTGAGCATGTCATAGTTGGCATCGAGGTCGCGCAGACGGTCGGGATTCTCGTCCATAAGACTGATATCCATCTGCTCTCTTGTCAGCAGTTTCGCCAAGTGGGTGCCTACTTCGCCTGCTCCGGCAATGATGATTCGCATATAGTCGGGTTGTTTAGGAGGGTTGGTTTTCGTTAAGCAGACTGCGGCGGATGCCGTCGGCATCCAATCCCAGCATCTGATATAGTTCTTTTGTAGAGCCGTGCTCTACAAAACAGTCGTCAACGCCGAGGCGTAAAACGCTGCAGTTGCAGCCCTTGTCGGCCACATATTCCGCCACGGCACTGCCCAATCCGCCGCTTCTGACGCCGTCTTCAATAGTGACTATGCGGCGGAATCGGGTGGTGACAACGTCTAATAGTGCGGTGTCAAGCGGCTTGAGCCAGCGCATGTCGTAGTGGGCGTAGGGTGTGCCTTCTACAGCTTCTGCCGCGGCATTGCCTATTGCGCCTATTGACAGCACGGCCGTGTCCTCTCCCTCTTTCATGCAGCGGGCCTGCATCAGGTTCCCGTCGTGCAGAGGGGCGAGCGGCTGTGGAACGGTGCCGCGTGGATAGCGTATCGCTATCGGACCGTCAAGAGTGAGTGCATGGCGCATCATCTTGCGCAGTTCTTCCCCGTCCATAGGGGCGCCTATTGTCAGGTTGGGCACGGGGCGCAGATAGGCCAGGTCCAGCAGGCCGTGATGTGTGGAACCGTCAGCCCCTACGATGCCGGCGCGGTCGATGCACAACACGACGTGCAGACGTTGCAGCGCCACGTCGTGGATGATGCTATCATAGGCACGCTGCAGGAAACTGCTGTACACATTGCAGTAGGGCACCAGCCCCTCTTTGGCCATACCGGCGCTGAACGTCACGGCATGGCCTTCGGCAATGCCGACGTCGAACACGCGTTCGGGCAGCTCCCGCTGCATGATGTTCATTGAGCAACCTCCCAGCATGGCTGGGGTGATGCCTGTCACACGCCTGTCTTCGCGGGCAATCTGGAGCAATTCGGTGCCGAACACCTCTTGCCACAACAAGGGACGGTCATCGGGGGTCTGGCGTTCGCCGGTCTCCACGTTGAATTCCCCGGGGGCGTGCCACAGCGTCTGGTCTTCTTCGGCAGGCTTGTAGCCTTTGCCTTTCTTGGTGATGATATGCAGCACGCGCGGCCCCTGGTAGTCTTTTATCTCGCGCAGGATACGCACAAGGTCAGTCACGTTGTGCCCGTCAGCGGGACCGAAATAGCGGATGTTGAGTCCCGTAAAGATGTTCTTGGGCTGTTTGGTGAGAATGGCCTTCAGGCTGTTGTTGAAGCGCTGCACACGGCTCTTCTTGCGCTCGTCAATCAGGTGGAGACGTTTGGCAATGAGGTAGAGCCGCCAGCGCAGGCGGTTGTAGCCTGCCGAGGTGGTAATATCCAGCAGGTACTGTGTGAAGCCCCCGCGTATGGGGTCGATGGCCATATTGTTGTCGTTGAGGACAATCAGCAGGTTGTTCTTGTCCATCGAGGTGTTGTTCAGCCCCTCAAAAGCCAAGCCGCCCGTCATGGCCCCGTCGCCTATGACGGCCACTACCTGCCGTTTGTCTCCCAGCAACTGGGTGGCAATCTGCTCGCCCAAGGCCGCTGAGATGCTGTTGCTTGCATGGCCGGCCACGAAGGCATCGTATTCGCTCTCGGCCGGAGTGGGGAAGGGGGCAAGACCTTTGAACTGCCGGTTCGTATGGAACCGTTTGCGGCGGCCCGTCAGAATCTTGTGGGCGTAGGCTTGATGACCCACGTCCCACACGATGCGGTCCTCTGGCGTGTCGAACACGTAGTGCAACGCCACCGTGAGTTCCACTGTACCTAACGACGAGGCCAGATGCCCGGGGTGTTTGCTCAGGTTTTGTATGATGAAATCGCGCACTTCAGCGCATACCGCGGGCAATGCTTCTACGGGAAGCTGCTTCAAATCGCCCGGATAATCAATGCTATTCAGATATTGGTATTCCACTGCAGAATCTGCTTGGTGCATCTCGCATATTAGCCCGCAAAGATACTGCAATTTCTTCACTTGTGCAAATCGGGAAAAAGCGCTACCTTTGTGCCACTTAAAAACCGTTCGTATGAAACTCTCCGAAATAGCCCGTGTGCTGGCAACAGAGGCGCACATTATCAGCGATATTGACATAGAATATCTTCTTACCGACTCGCGTATGCTCAACACGCCGCCTGCCGCAACGCTCTTCTTTGCGCTGCGTACGGCCAAGGATGATGGTGCACGCTACATTCCCTCGCTTATAGCGGAAGGGGTGCGCGCTTTCGTGCTTTCCTCTGACTCGCCCCTGCCGGAGCCTTCTGCCGGTGTTGTTTTGCTGCGGGTAGAGAACCCGCTTGAGGCCCTTCAGCAGTTGGCAGCTTACAAACGTTCGCTTTATCCCGCAACGCCCGTTATCGGCATCACCGGCAGCAACGGCAAGACGGTTGTAAAAGAATGGCTCTACCAGCTCCTCAAGGACGATTATCGCATCACCCGTTCTCCGCGCAGCTACAACTCACAGATAGGCGTGCCCCTCTCCGTTTGGCAGATGAACAGCGATACGCAGCTCGCCATCTTCGAGGCGGGCATCTCACAGCCCGGTGAAATGGAGCGTTTGGAACGTATCATACGCCCCACCATCGGTGTAATGACCTATATAGGTGGGGAGCACGGCGAGAACTTCGCCTCCCTTGAGGAGAAGCGGGCCGAGAAGATGAAGCTCTTCAAGGAAGCCAAGGTGGTGATAGAAGACCCTACTCACCAGAACCTGCGCACGTGTGCGGCAGTGCTCCGCTATCTCGGTTATCAGGAGGAGCGCATCAGGGCCTTGCTGATGCAGAAGACCCACGAGACCGTGATGCAAATCAATCTCTCTGCGCTGGCCGACAATGTGCGCTGGTTCCGCTCGCGCCTCAAGCAGGAAACCAAACTGGTCTGCATGGTCAAGGCCTTTGCCTACGGTGCCGGACCTGTCGAGGTGAGCCGCTGCCTGCAGGACAACCGTCTGGCCGACTATCTCGCCGTGGCGGTAGCAGACGAAGCCGCCGAACTGAGGCAGGCGGGTATTACGCTGCCGGTCATCATCATGGACCCCGAACTGACCGCCCTAAAGACCATCATCGAGAACAATGCGGAGCCTAACATCTACTCCATGCAGTCGCTTGAGAACTTCATCACGGCAGTCACGGCGGCCGGTCTGGAGAACTATCCCGTACACATAAAGATTGACTCGGGCATGCACCGTCTCGGCTTCGAGATGGCCGATATGCCCGAACTCATCGGGCGTCTGAAGAGCCAGAAGGCGGTGCGGGTGAGCTCCGTCTTCTCTCATCTCGCCGCAGCCGACGAAGCGCAGTGGGACAACTTTACCCTCGACCAGATTCGCCGTTTCAGCGCTTGTGCCGATTGTCTGACATCGGCTCTGCCTTACCCCGTCATCCGCCATATCCTCAACTCGGCCGGCATTGAGCGCTTCACCGGCTATCAGTATGACATGTGTCGGTTAGGCATCGGGATGTACGGTTTCTCCGCTTCGGGGGCGCATCTGAAGAATGTATGTTCGCTCAAGACGACGCTCCTTAGTGTAAAGACCGTCAAAGCCGGCGAGAGCATCGGCTATGGGCGGCACACCTTCCTGCAGGAGGACCGCCGGATAGCCGTCATACCCATCGGCTATGCCGACGGATTCGACCGCCGCTTCGGCAACTATGGAGGATGCGTGGTGGTGCGCGGCAAACGGTGTCCTGTGGTAGGCAATGTATGTATGGATCTGGCAATGGTGGATGTCACGGGCACCGATGCCATGCCGGGCGATGAGGCCGTCATCTTCGGTGACCGTCTGCCGGTGGCGGAACTGGCCGACCGTCTGGGCACCATCACCTACGAGGTCCTCACCTCCGTCAGCCGCCGCGTTCAGCGCGTTTACTACTATGAATAGTTCATGCTGGTAGTTACGGGATGTTATGAACACAATATTTATCGTATTGCCTATACTGACTCTCCTGATGTTCGACTTGGGCTTGGCGCTCAAGCCGGCTGATTTCAGGTTGATTGCCGAGCGCCCGAAGCCGGTGTTCATCGGTCTTGTCGGACAGATTGTTCTGCTGCCGCTTGTTGCGTGGGGACTGATTCGGTTGTCTGCCTGCATTCCTTTGTTTTCCAGCTCGCTGACCCCGATGTTCGTCATCGGTATCATGCTGGTGGCATGCTCTCCGGGTGGCAGTTCAAGTAACGTATTCTCGATGCTGGCGAAGGGCGATGTGGCGCTGTCGGTGACGCTGACGGCGTGCAGCAGTGTCATCACATTGTTTACGCTGCCGCTCATCATGGCATGGGTGACGGCTGACGCGGGGGATGCGGTGAATATCCATCTGCCGGTAGGCAAACTGCTGATGCAGAATATCGTGCTGATGGTGCTCCCCATAGCTGCAGGTTTCGTGCTCAATTTGTATCGGGCATCGGCCGCAGAGAAGATTCATGCCGTGCTCAAACGCATCGCCATGCCGGCATTGGTGTTGCTGGTGACCGTGTTTTTCATCCAGCACAGGCAGACCATTGTGGCTGAATTTGCCTCGCTGGGACTGCTGATGACGCTGCTCATTCTGGCCACCACCGGTATCGGTGCAGGCATGGCATGGATAGCCCGACTGACTGGCAGAGAACGGCGCACGCTGGTGATTGAAATCGGTATGCAAAATGCCGCTCAGGCAATCACCATCGCTTGCAGTCCGCTTGTTTTCAACAATGAGATTATCGCCGTTCCGGCTATCATCTACGCGCTGATGATGAATCTTGTTCTGTTGGCGTATGTAGGAATAACAAATTTTTTAAGACAATAGATATGATGGATTTACTGATTCTCTTGGCTGTGGCACTGGCTGTGTCGGCAGTCGGCTGGAAGTACTTCGTGTATTTCTTCAGTCTCGGTTACGGTTATGGTATTGCCGCTTTGGCAGTAACAATGGGTGTTCTTTACCATGCGAACCTGAGTGTCCCGACTATGGCGATGCTGGTGCTGCTGTTTGTTTTCGGTGTTCGGCTGGGCACTTATCTGCTGGTTCGTGAGCGCAAGGCAGTGGGCTATCGTAAGATTCTCTACGGTGAGGGACATTCGGAGAAGAAGCCAGCTGGTGTGATGATTATGATATGGCTGTTCTGTGCACTGCTCTATGTGGCGCAGGTGAGCCCTGTAGCTTTCCGTCTGGCGAGCGGTCCGCATGACAATGAGTTGTGGGCATGGATAGGTGCAGGCGTTGTGCTTTGCGGCATTCTGTTGGAGAGCATCAGCGATGCGCAGAAATCCGCGGCCAAGAAGCGCAACCCGAAGCGGTTTGTAGATACCGGTCTGTACCGTATCGTCCGTTGTCCGAACTATTTGGGCGAAGTGACCATCTGGACGGGTGCACTGCTCAGTGCTATCGGTGCAGGTCTCACTTGGTGGCAATGGCTGATTGCTCCTATCGGGTATATGGGCATCGTGTTTGTGATGTTCAGTGGTGCCCGCCGCTTGGAGTTGCGTCAGAACGCCGCCTACGGCAATGACCCGGAATATCAGGCGTATGTGAAGAAGACGCCTATTCTGATTCCGTTGCTGCCGATTTATTCCGTAGCTAAATATGAATGGCTCAAAGCATAAGATGCGATATGAATATGGTACAGACGATTCAACTGAACAACGGCGTTGATATGCCGTTGTTGGGATACGGAGTATTCAAGGTGGCTCCCGAGGATGCGGAGCGGTGTGTGAGCGAAGCATTGGAAGCAGGTTACCGCATGATAGACACAGCTCAGGCTTACGGCAACGAAGCCGGAGTGGGAGCGGCTATCGCCAAGTCCGGCATAAAACGCGAAGACATCTTTCTTGTCACCAAAGTGTGGATTACCAATGCCGGCGAAGAGAAGGCGGCAAAGAGCGTTGAGGAGTCGCTCAAGCGGCTGCAAACCGATTACATTGATTTGCTGCTGATTCATCAGGCCTACGGCGATGTGTTCGGCAGCTGGCGGGCGATGGAGAATGCCTACCGCGCAGGCAAAGTGCGTGCTATCGGCGTAAGCAATTTTCAGGCTGGCCGGTTCTATGATTTTGCATCGGCAGTAGAGACAAAACCGGCAGTGAACCAGCTGCAATGCTGCGTTCTTTCCCAGCAACGGACGATAGAGCCGGAGATGGCGCGGTATGATACGAAGATGATGGCCTGGGGACCGTTGGGACAGGGCAATGACAATTTGCTCAAAAATCCCGTGCTGACAGCTATCGGCGGAAAGTACGGGAAAACGGCTGCGCAGGTCTCGCTGCGTTGGCTTATCCAGCGCGGCATCGCAGCCATTCCGAAATCGACCCACAAAGACCGTATGGTGTCGAATTTTGATATTTTTGATTTCGAACTGAGCGGAGCGGATATGCAAGCCATCGAACCGCTGAACCGGCAGGATACTGGTTTCCGCGATTTCGGTGATCCCAATTATCTACGTCGTATCATCGGTATGTTTCCTAACGTATGAAGCAGATGAGAGGAAAGATTCGGTACGGGGTGTACAATATCCAAATGAGTAAGAGAAGCCGGCATCGTATAGTCAAAGCCGCAATAGCATGCTTGTGCATAGCTTGTTTGGTCTCTTGCACGCAAACGCCGGAAGGCAGGATGGCGTATCCGCAGGCGGAATGGAACGAGGCAGGTGAGATTCTGATGCACACTCCCGGTCCAGAGCTCTTCGATGGTGTGATTCATCCTTCGGCAGGGCTCTTCGAGCACTATTTTGATGTGGAGAAGGCAGCTGCCGAGCACTGCGGGTATATACGTCTTCTTGAGAAGAACGGCATCCGTGTGCATACGGTAGAGAAGATACTGAATGAGACAGGGATGGATACATTGCGGGCACTGGCCGCCAAAGTGTTGCAATATGATATTTCCGCTATGCCCGATGAGGACGCCGAGGCTTCCGAATCATACCGTCAACAGACGATAGCAGCAATGAGCCGCGGTGATTTGATTCGCTGTATCTTGCTGCAGCCGACGGTAAAACTCAGTCGTACAGACAACAACACCGGCTATGAGGCGGAGTATATCCAAAGCCCGCTGATGAATCTCTATTTCACGCGTGACCAGAGTATCACCACTCCTTGTGGACATATCATCTGCAGGATGAACTCCTCGCAGCGTGCGC
The DNA here is from genome assembly GCA_017464025.1 of Paludibacteraceae bacterium. Lineage (GTDB taxonomy): Bacteria > Bacteroidota > Bacteroidia > Bacteroidales > Paludibacteraceae > Colicola. The sequence goes on from JAFUEI010000008.1 coordinate 40,655, forward strand.
CGGAGACCGATATCATTGAGGTTTGCTACCATCATTTAGGGTTGCATCCCGTATTGCGTATAGAAGGCGATGGACGGCTTGAAGGCGGCGATTATTTCCCCGCCGGCACGATTTCGCTTATCGGCTGCGGCATGCGGACGAACAGAGAAGGCATCCGTCAGATGATGGAGGCAGATGCCTTTGGGCATGACACGGTGGTTGTTGTGCGCGACCATAAGTTCTGGCAGATGCAGATGCACCTTGATACCTATTTCAATATCATCGACCGCGACCTCTGTACGATGGTCCGTAGCCGTTTGGAGGCGGAGCCCGATGCACTGGAGTATGTAACCTGCGATATCTACGCCCGTCCGGCCGAAACAACGGAATACTCCTTGATAGCGGAAGATACACCGTTTGTCGCGTTTCTGCATAAGCGGGGTATGCGGATTATTCCCGTTGACACGGAGGACGAGATGCACTATGCCAATAACTATCTTACTATCGCGCCGCGGCATATCATGGCGGTGGGTGGCCAGAGCACAGCTCTGCAGCAGCGCTTCCGTGAGGCAGGTGTGACGGTGGAGTGGGTGCCGTTGGAGAACTTGATAGACGGATACGGCGCCGCCCATTGCATGACGCAAGTATTGAGGAGACGGGTGAACGAATATCGGGTACAACATTCGCAGACCCTGAAATGAAAACAAATGAAATTCACGCATACACACTGACCGGGTTTTCTGCTGGGAGCTGTTGACTTCTGCACTGCCGGATTGTTTTTTCTGCTTTACATGCCGCTCGGCGGATTGCAGGACGAGCTGGACAATATTCTCGGGCGCAGGACGCAGCGGTATTGGGTGGCCTATTTGTTGGGTGTTCCTACGCTGTTTATCTACACGCTGGTTTGGATGGCACGGATTGCGGAAGAACTGAAGGCTAAAGCCATAGGCATGGACATTCCGGCACCCTATACCTCTTGGTGGCACATGTTCGGTTGGAATACATTCGGAATCCTGCTCTGCGGACCGGCAGTAGCCACTCACCGCTTCTTCGATACGCTGAACAAGATAGAACGCAAGATGAATGAGTCCTCTTGTGGCAGCGAAGTAGGCATATCGGCTGCCTGAGACCTGCATCGGGGCAATAACAGAAAAAAACAGAACCGGAAACAGTATATGGAAGAAAAGAAGAACATCGGCTCGTTGTTCGACCGGATAGCCGGTCGGTACGACTTTTTGAACCATCTTCTCTCGCTCAATATCGACCGCCGCTGGCGGCGCAAAGCCGTGGCGGCAATAGCAACTGGCAAAGCCGCTAACGGAGCCTGTCTGGATGTGGCCGTCGGTACGGCCGACCTTGCTATCGAAACAGCACGGCAGTTGCCCGATGTGCGCATTCAGGGACTTGACCTTTCGGCTCGGATGATGCGGATAGGAGAAGAGAAAGTGCGCAGGCTCGGTTGGGAGAAAAGAATAGGGTTCCTGCAGGGCAGTGCGCTTGATATGCCCTTTGAGGACGGCGTTTTCGACATCGTGACCTGCGGCTACGGCGTGCGCAATTTCTCCGATCTGGACAAAGGTCTGAGCGAGATGCAGCGCGTGATGCGCCCGGGCGGCGCACTGATGATATTGGAGTTCTCCTATCCCGACAACCGCCTCGTCGCTTGGGCATACGACCTCTATTTTTCTCACATACTGCCTCTTGTGGGGCGCCTCGTCAGCAAAGACAGAAGTGCATATACCTATCTGAACAAGAGCGTGAAGAACTTCGTGTGGGGCGATGAGATGTGCAACCGCATAAGCAGGGCAGGCTTCTCTGAAGTGAGATACAAGCCTTTGACATTCGGAATAACAACCATATACACGGCAACAAAATGAGAAGTAATAAAAAACAACCCATATCAGGACGGGCACAGAACAAAGCGGACAACAAGGTGCTCTTGTGGCTGAAGATTGTGCGTCCGCAGACCCTGTTCGCCTCGCTGTGTCCTGTATTGGTCGGGCTGATGGTGGCGGGCAAGAGTATAGGATATGCTGGTCTGAACGGACACACCACGGCGGCACTGACCGTTGTATGTGCCTTGGCCCTGCAGATATTGAGCAACCTCATTAACGACTACTACGACTTCCGTCGCGGCACGGACAAGAAAGGCAGGGTGGGCTTCAGTCGCGCATTAGCCGAGGGGCAAGTGAGCGAACAGCAGATGCGTACCGCTTGCTTAGTGGCATTAGGAACGGCGGTGCTGACGGGTGCCGTGCTGTGCTATGTGGGCGGATGGGTGATTCTCGCTATCGGGCTTACGGCCATACTGTTTGCCTGGCTCTATACCGCTACCGACTATTCGCTGTCGTATCTGGGCATTGCCGATATCTTCGTCTTTCTCTATTATGGAGTGATAGCAACGACGGGTACGGTGTGGTTGCAGTACAAGGCTGTAGGGATGGAGCTGCAGTGGGCCAATATCGGGCAGTTGTCAACGGCGTTTTATGCCGGTGCCGTGTGCGGACTTATATCAATGTGTGTGCTGGCAATCAACAATATCCGTGATATGGAAGGTGACCGCGAGGCGGGCAAGAAGACCTTTCCTGTACGCTTTGGAAAGACGGCGGCGCTGGTCGCCTTGGCAGTTGTTATCCTGCTTATGCCGGTGTTTGCGTGGTTAGCTTTTGGGCTCAGTTGGGCCGTTGCGGTTCTGGTTCCGGCGGGCTATTTGTACTGGCAGGTGCTTCATGCCCAAGGGGCCGCGTACAACAAGTGTCTGCTCGGCGCTGGTCTGGTAAATGTGTGCTACGTGGTTCTTGTCTGGCTGAGTCTGTGAGGTGCCGGAAGGCTGGTGAACTACAAACAATTCCCTTTTGTTGTCCTTCTCAGTTGTTGCTAACCTGATGAATGCCAAACCTTTCTGCTGCCATGCGGTGCGGAGTCAAAAACGCTCTGTTGTGTGATTCGGATATTTTTCCTATCTTTGCGGCACGGAACGATGTGATAACCAAACAATCCCAATCAATATGAAACGTTACCTATTTCAGGCCCTCTTTTGTATGGCCTTTGTAGCAGGACTTGTATCCTGCAACCAGACAGTAGAAATTGACGAACTTACTTTGCCTGCAACGGCATCGGTAGTTGTAGATTCTACTATTCAATTGGTACCTGTACTTACCCCGCCGACCGATAAGGCGGAAATTAACTGGCTGTCAAGTGATACTTCGATAGCCGTGGTCAAGGACGGTTTTGTTACCGGCATAAAGAAAGGAGCGGCCATCATCACGGCCAATGTAGGCAACAAGGTGGCGACCTGCCAGCTGAGCGTGAAAGAACCTTTCTCGCAGTTGAACCTTGAGTTGTCCTATTGCGGTGATGACTCGGTAGCTGTGAAACTGACCTCTTCTATTGCCAAGGGCTTCTATTTTATTGGTTTTGCCGATAAAGCCGAGTTTGAAAAGGCCAAAACGGAAGATGTAATACAAGGTGCATTGGACACTTACAAGAAAACGGCTGCGCAAAACGGTGTGACGCTTGAGTATGTCTTGCAGTATTATGGTCTGTATGGAACCAAGATATGGAGCATACGGAACCTGAAGGCAGCCACCGACTATGTATGCTATACATTCCCCATCAATGCCGATACCGGAGAAGCTGGTGAGGTAGTTGCTCTTCCTGTAACAACCCGTCCGGTACAACCTTCCGACATGACGTTCACTTTCACCTACGATGAGGACAAGGTGCTGACCGTTACGCCTTCCAATAATGACCCGTACGTCTTCATCTCCGTTTCCAAAGAGAGTGTTGATACTACATACAAAGACGACTATGAGTCGCTTCTGAATGATTATATCGCATACTACACCTCGATGTACAGTGCATACGGAATGTCGTTCAATCCGACGCGCAAAGGAGTGTATCAATACAAGTCTTTTGCTACTTCCAAGACAATCAGCACAGGTAAGTATCTGATGATATGTGTCGGCTATCGCGCTCAAACACCCAATACGAAATTCTATACCTATGTGGTGGACTATGTAGCTCCCGAACCGGAAGGCGAAGGTGAAGGTGATGGTGAAGAGAATCCCTCACCCGCGGCAATGCGCAGAGCCGCCAGAGCTCATGCCAGACTGCCCTTTACGCCCCTTCCTATGCAGCCGGTGGAATAACCGTTACACCATAGAATAGAACAAACAAGAGACGCATCCCTGATTCGGGGTGCGTCTCTTCTGTCTTGTACAAGGCTGTGTCGGGCGCAGCAGAGTGGAGCAGGGCCTATGGTTTGAGCCGGATGCGGAGTTGCCCGTTCTCGGCTACAAACGAGAAGTTATCGTCCTGAAACGCTGTCTGAAACGCTCCCGATGCGGTCAGTTCTTCAGGTGTGCCGGTCTCTACTCCTTGGGCAGGAGTCATCAGCCATATGGTATCGGCCGTCTGCAGGGCGAGGTCCAGTTCGTGGGTGGAGATGATGATGCATTTGCGGGCCGTATGTGCCAGTTGCTTGAGCAGCAACAAGGTGCGGATGCGGTTGTTCAGGTCTAAATGGGCGGTGGGCTCGTCTAAAAGAATGAGCGGGGTCTGCTGTGCTAACGCTTTGGCAATAAGAACACGCTGCTTCTCGCCATCGCTCAGGCAGTTGAAGAACTGTGCCGCCTTGTCTTCCAGTCTGGTCTGTTGCAGGGCTTCCGAAATCACGTTTTCATCGGCATCTGTCAGTCCGCCGAGGAAAGAAGAGTAGGGGTATCTGCCCATTGCCACCACGTCGTGCACCGTGGTGTTGTCCATCGACAGACGTTCGGTCAGCACCAGCGCAAGCAGTTTGGCACGCTGCTGCTGGGACAGCTTCTGCATATCCAAACAGGCGGATTCATCGGGATAACCTGCGAACCGGATGCTGCCTTCCAACGGTGCCTGCAGGCCGGCCAGCGTACGCAGCAGGGTGCTCTTGCCGCAGCCGTTCTTGCCTAACAAACAGATCAGCGTGCTGGCTTCAGCCTTGAGGTTGAGCCCTGTCTGTACGGACTGGTTGCCGTAGCCTACAGCTAAGTGTTGTAGCTGAAGTTGCGGTATATAGGGAGCCGGCTGTTTCATCTGACAATCAGGTAGCAGCCGCCCATAATGAGCACCACACCAATCCATTGGGTCCAAACAACGCTCTCACCGAAGAGTAGCATACCGCCTATCATGCCCAGAGCAAAACCGATGCTGGTGAGCGGATAAATAACGGAGAAGGGGTAAATCTTGAGCATATAGAGCCACAGGAGGTTGGTACCGACCAGCAGGATAACACCGATGATGAGCCAGTAGTTGAGCAGCACATCATGCAGGATGCAGTGCCAGGTCCATGAAAAAGCAGGTATGCGTTGCATTCCAAGCTTGAGAAGCATCTGGCCGCCTACCATGGAAGCCGCCTGAATGAATGCGGTGAGAATGAGTCGAATCATCGTTTGGGTCTTGTTTATTTCCAGCGGTAACCGATGCCGAGCGACACATACTGCGGATAGATGGCAGCCTGTTTCACGGTGGTGGTGCTGTTTTTGTAATACGTGATGATGTCAGAGAGGCTGACGTTGTAGTTGGCCACGATCTGCAGTCCCATCGGAAATTCGTAGCCGATGGTGGCCGCTATGCCGGAGTGGTTGTCGTGCAGGGCATAGAGCGACGAGTAGTCGTTGCCGGACGGGGCTTTCGGAGCTGGAGCGTTTGTCTTCTTGGCCTCGTTGTTGGTGTAGAGCGATACGTTGGAGGCGAAGTTGAAGTGCGTGAACGGACCGGCGCCAAACTGCAGATAGCCTTTCGTCAGATTGCCGAATCGTCCCATGAAATAGACGGGGATGTCAATGCCGAACGACCAGAGTTCGTTATCGGTCCGGCCGTCGCCGAACTTGTTCTGCATCGTGTTGAACATGAGCCGCCCCTGTATGGCAAAGTGTTTGGTGACGCGAAAGTCGATGAAACCGCCGAATTCGGCACCTACACGCATGTACGACGACATCGTGCCGTAAGAGTCGGTGATGATGAAGTTGGATATGTTGGCCGCTACGAGCAGACCGCCGCTCACTACCTTGGGCAGTTTCTCCTGGTCCAGCGAGTCCAAACTGTGTTCAGTGTCCCAGTCTTTCACTTTCTGATACTGTTCCTGATTCCATTGGCGGGCCCTCTCGCGCAGCGAGAGCGAATCGGCCGGTGCCAACTGTTGGGCCATACAGCATGCCGATGCAAGTGCGAACAATATGACAAGTCGTGTTTTCATAGGCGGTTGTGTTTATAGGGCGAAACGTATGGTTATCTTCACGCCGTTGCGTCCCCAGGCTCCGATTTTGCGGCGGTGGATGCCGTCGGGCAATACGTAGTCGTTATAGGTAAGGCGGCGCACATAGTCGATGCGGATAAACTTCAGTATGTTTTCCAGACCGGCCGTGATTTCCATGTAGGGCAGCCGGCCGATGGGGGAGGTGGTGTATCCGTACTGATACTCCCCGTTCTCGTCATATACCGCCGAATCCGGCAGTTTGTACAGACCGGTGTTGCCGGCTAAATACGGATTGTTCTTGCTGGTCAGACCGCCGTATATACCCGAGAACGACACCACGCCACGAAGTTTCAGCCGGTTGATGCCCGGAATGCGGTTCAGTATCCACCCTTTGAAGAAGTAGGTGGCATATACGGCCACGTATTGGTCCATCATGAACTCCATGGGTTGCATCAGGTTGAAGCTGTTCCGCCCCAGGAAGATAGACGGAGCCGTGGTGTTGGGACTGTACAGTTTGGTGAACGGCACTTTGTTCCACACCATACCGGTCTGGATACGTGCATCCAGATGGCCGAACGACGAAAACCAGAAGCGCTTCTCGGCCGTAAGTTCCGTGCGGTTGTAGAAAAAGCCTGTTCCGCCTGTATAGCGGTCGTCCAGATAGCCTATCTTATGGCTGATGCTGATGACGGGTGCATCTTGTTCCAGTGTGAAGGGCGATTCGATGCCCTGACGGTTGATAGGAAAGTTCGCTCCCGGCGAATAACGCAGTTCCACGCCGGCCTCATAGCAGCGGTAGTCCTTTACGTGGCGGGTCAGCGCTATGCCCTGTTCGTTGTAACCCATCACGCGGTCATAGCGCATGGCACCGGCCGCCTCGTTGTTCTCGAAGTCAAAATGGGCTTTCAGCGTCAGTTTATTGGGCCATTCTTTCATGTAATAAGCCCGTGCGCGGAACACGTACTGATAGTTCTTCAGTACGGGCTTGGAGGTGTATATCGACATCAGGATGTGGTCGCGGTCCACAATGCCGAGCAGCTGCCCCGGTTCTTCCACGTCGTATTGTGCCGAGAGCGCTAAATAATGGCGGAGCGGTTCGTACTGATGGTATTTCTTCTTGCTGAACGAGTAGAGCAGGGTGGCGTTGTATTTCGGCCGAAGGTCACCGCAGCCGAAGGCGACATAGCTCTGCAGAAACAGGTTCGGATGCAAGTTGGCGGTGGTGGTGCCGCCGATGCGCAGACGCACGCCTTCCAGCGGATTCCACGATACGGTGTTGTATATCGGGCCGAAGTCCCATTTCGATTCTCCCCAGCGGGTGGACGGTACCGTGGCGATATATTCCGTCGTGATGGCATCTACTGCCATGATGAGGGCATTGAAGCGAGGGGTATGCTTCAGTTCGTCCAGCATGTCCATGACGGAAGCCTCGTAGAAGGTCAGGGGCTCAGGGCGCAATTCCGCCCATTGGGCAAGGTCTTCGCGCACCGACAGCGTGTCGTAGTTCTGTCCTAACGTGTCAGTGGGAAGCATGGAGGAGAATACCCGTTTGTCAATCTCGCTGTTGAAGTCAAAACCGGTGTATATCTTTGTCTTGCGGGCAAGCAGTGTCTTGTTTCGGTTTACGATGTAGAACTTGGCGAACGTGTTGGTCCGGCCGGGAGCCCATAGGCCTTCCGGCGTGCGTTGGTAGGTGTGCTCCACCGAATAGTCGCTTACGAAGTTCAGGTTGATATGCGGCGGTATGTTGATGGCGTATTTCTTCAGTTTGTAGGTGGAGTCGTTTACGATATACAGATGGCCGGTGAACGAGTAACTCTCCGAATTGACCGGCACGAAGGCAAGGTCGATGCATTGCTCGCCGTCCACCATCAGCGTGTCCATGATGTAGTACTGATAGTAGGCTACTGCCAGACTTGACGACAGTGGGGATACAAACCGGTTGAACAGCAGCTCCATATTGTCATCGTTTATGTCGATGTCTTTGAATACGGCGTTCAGGTTGTTCTGGAAAGAGCCGGCGGTAAGCATATCTTCCAGTCCGAAGATGCGCTTGCGTTTCATGATGGTCTTCTCGCGGTGCGGTTTCCGCTGGAAGTATTCCTGCTGCATGTTCTCGCGGATGGACACGGTCAGAGCAGGATTGACGCCTGTCGTGTCTATATATTTCTGGATGAGGTCGAAATGATGCCAGAAACCTTTCTCAAAGTTGGGCGTGAAATTGTCTAACGCAAACGACATGCGCGAGTAGGTGTCGGCAATATAGTGTTCCTCGGTCTTTGCGCAGAACGAGTCCTTTCGGGCTATCACGTTGCGTATCAGCTCTACTGCGGGGTTGCCTTTGCGCTTGTATTGCTGCTTGCGGTTCTTGGGCGTCACCACAATATCTTGCAGACCATATACGTCAGGCTCCATCTTCACCTTCACGTTTTTCTTCATCTGGCCGGCACGCAGGTTGTACATCTCCGTCTTGTAGCCCATCATCTGAAAATTCAGGGTGGTGTAGCCCTCGGTGGTAGAGATGCTGAAGTTGCCGTCCGCATCGGAGGTCGTGCCGATAGTGGTTGCCACGGTGCCCGTACTGCTGGGCTTGATAAAATAAATCTGCACAAACGGAAGCGTCTCGCCCGTCTGTGCATCCACTACGATACCGCTCAAGCCCGTCCGTTGCTGCGCCCAGCCCATAGCACACGGAAAGAGCAGGAGAAGAAATAGATATATCCGTTTCGCTTTGTTCATGTAACCTTTAAAAAACAACACAATACCCTGTTGTCAGTTCTGTTTGTATCTCCTTATGATGTCCTCATAGCGTTTCGTCACTTCTTCCACCACGCTTTCCCACGAGCGGGCAATAGTGCTTGACGCATTGTTTCCCACTTCATGCACCAGATGCGGGTTCTCCATCAGGTGGCGGATCGACTGCGCATACTCTGCCGTGTCATTGCCCACAAGGAAACCGTTGTAGTTGTCGCGTATCACCTCCGAGGCGGTGGAGTTGCGCATCATGATGGTCGGTGTATGCATGGCTGCCGCTTCGCGTACGACTAACGGTGCGTTGTCGTACATCGACGGGAAGAGGAACATGTCGGCAGCGGCATAATAGCGCTTCAGTACGTCGCGGTTGCTGATTACTCCCAGCATCACCACCTTCTTCTCCAACCCCAGTTCGCGTATCTTCTGCTTGATGCCCTCCACGGCGTAGCCTGTCCCGATGGTGTACAGCCGGTAGGGCAGTTGCTTGATTTGGGCCAGGGCGTCCAAGGTAAAGCCGATGCCTTTCTCCCATATATGTTGGCCGACAAACAGCAGCATGGTCTGGTCGGTGTTGAGTCCGAGCTCCTGACGCATCTTCCTGCGTATGCGCTCTATCTCCGGTGCCGGACTGACGAAGTCGTTGCCGTTCTCCACTACCTCCACAGGTCCCTTGTAGCCGTATTCGCGCAAGGTCGGCTCTACGGCCGCCTGCGGAATCCACACTTCGTCCACTTGCTCATAGAAGCGGATGATGTTTTTTATCTCCCAGTCAATCACGTTCTCCCAAGGCACCGCCCGTTCGAAGTCCTGACGGTATTTGGAGTGGAAGGTGGCCACGATAGGAATCCGTTGCTTGCGGGCAGCCTTGAGTGCTAACGTTCCGCTTGTGAACGGGCAATGGGCGTGGACAAGCTCGAAACGCAACTGGCCGAACCGCCGCAGAAACAGCGGGTCCATCCATGGCAGACCGTAGCGGTAGGGCCTGCGCATCGGAATGCCTACCGATAGGTAGCGATAGACAGGGTAGGCGGTTGCGCCTGGCATCTCTGGGGCATAGGGGGTAACTACGCAAACCTCTTTGCCTGTTTTGCTCAGCCAGTCGGCATAGTTCTTGGCTGTCAGTGCCACGCCGTCAAGTATCGGCGGAAAATTGTCGTTGAAGATTCCTATCATAGTACTTGCGATGTCGGGTAAATACGAGGGCACGCCTGCAAAGAGGACATGCCCTCGTATAGGAATATGCACGGGCTATTAGCCAAGGAAGGTCAATAGCAGACCTGCGGCTACCGCACTGCCTATTACGCCGGCCACATTCGGACCCATGGCATGCATCAGCAGGAAGTTGCCGGGATTCTCCTCTTGTCCCACCGTCTGGCTTACGCGGGCGGCCATCGGTACGGCACTTACGCCGGCTGAACCAATCAGCGGGTTGATTTTCTCTTTGGAGAATACGTTCATCAGTTTGGCAAGCAACACACCGCCGGCCGAGCCGCATCCGAAGGCTACGATACCCATCACGAGTATCAGTATCGTCTGGATGTTGAGGAACGATTGGCCCGTAGCCGTTGCACCCACCGACAGACCGAGGAAGATGACCACAATGTTCATCAGCTCGTTCTGTGCCGTCTTCGACAGACGGTCCACTACGCCGCACTCTTTCATCAGGTTACCCAGCATCAGGCAGCCTATCAGCGGAGCGGCATCCGGCAGTATCAATGCCACCACGGTGGTCACCATTATCGGGAACACCACCTTCTCCGTCTTGCTTACGGCACGCAGTTGCTTCATCTTGATGGCACGCTCTTTCTTGGTGGTCAGTGCCCGCATGATGGGAGGCTGAATCACTGGCACTAATGCCATATAGCTGTAGGCGGCTATGGCAATAGGGCCAAGCAGCTCGGGAGCTAAACGTGACGTGAGGAAGATGCTCGTCGGACCGTCAGCACCGCCTATAATGCCTATCGAACCGGCTTGCGCTTCCGTAAAACCAAAGGCATTGGCGCAAAGGAAGGTCAGGAAGATGCCTATCTGTGCAGCGGCACCGAGCAACAGACTCTTCGGGTTGGCAATCAGCGGACCGAAATCCGTCATGGCACCTACTCCTATGAAGATAAGGCACGGATACACACCGGCTTTCACACCGATGTAGAGCACATCCAGCAGGCCGCCTTCTTTCAGGATGGCGCCGTAGCTGTGATAGGCCGGACTGTTAGGGTCAAGAAATGCTGTCCATAGTTCCGAGTGGAACATATTGGCTCCGGGCAGGTTTGTCAGCAGCATGCCGAAGGCAATCGGCAACAGCAACAGCGGCTCATACTGCTTCTTGATAGCTAAATAGAGCAGGAAGAACGAGATGCAGAGCATCAGCAGCTGACGCCAGTCGATGTTTATGAAGCCCATCGTCTGAAAAAAGTCCAGCATCTCTTGCCATACGTTGTCCTCTTCGGCTGCACCGACGGGAGCAAACTCCGCCACTGCCGCTGTCTCTTCTTGTACACTCAGGTTCTCCTCTGCCGTTGCAGCAGCGGTCGCCTCATTCAAAACAGCTGCCTCCTGAGCCATGATGCCCATAGAGAGCATCATGGTCAGAGACAGAATAATATACTTTATAGCCTTCATCAGTTCTACTCTTTTTTAGCCCAGCACCATCAGCAGGTCTTCCTGCATCACGTTCTGGCCGGCGCTGACGACAATCTGTTTAACGACGCCGTCTTGCTCGGCCTGCACGGCATTCTCCATTTTCATTGATTCCAGCGTCAGCAGCGTATCGCCTTTCTTTACCGCCTGACCCTCGGTTACCGCCACTTTGATGACCGAACCGGGCAGGGGGGATACTACCTTGAAGCCTGCTGCAGGAGCGGCAGGGGCGGCTGCGGGCTGGGGAGCGGGTTTCGGTGCGGCGGCAGGCTTCGGAGCCTCGGCCTTCGGTGCGGCAGGAGCGGCTTTCGGAGCGGCTGCTACGGCGGCCGTCTCTATCTCCAGCAGTTTATCGTCCTGCATCACGTTCTGACCGGCGCTTACAAGCACAGCCTTCACCGTACCGGCCACCTCGGCCTTGATGCTGTTCTCCATCTTCATCGATTCCATGGTAAGCAGTTCGTCACCGATGTTCACTTTGTCACCGACCTTTACGTTTACCTTCACAATCGAACCGGGAAGCGGCGATTTCACGGCTTGCATGCCCTGCTGGGCATTGCTCACCACTTTGGCCGCTTGCTGTACCGTGTGGCGCGGAGCAGCGGCTTGAGGCTCATTCTTCTCTATCTCCACGCGGAAAGTGGTGCCGTTCACGGTCACCTCGGCCAGATTCTGGCCTATTTCGTTGACGGCCGTCGAGTAGTTGTGACCGTCAATTATGAATTTGAATTCTTTCATGATTAATATCTGTGTAAGTTGTTCATTCCGTAGAGTTTCGAGTTCCATGGAGAATATCTCCGCTCCACTTTTCGTATGGTTACCTGGGTATGTTCCTCATCGTGCACGCCGTTGTAGTACAAGTGCAGAGCCATGGCTATGGCGGCTGTCGCCTCGCCGGTGAGGGTGATGGTCTTGGAGCTCTCCGTCCGGGGGGCACCAACTGCCTCCGGCACCTCGGCGGGTTTTTCCATCTTGATGCGGGGGCGCATGATGAAACCGAACAGTTTCAGCACGTATATCAACACCACCAGTAAGAGGAATACCAGTCCGAAGCCTAACAGGGTTACCATCCAGATATGACTCCAGTTTGCTGTTAAAAGTATCATAATTACAGAGGTATATTAGAGTGTTTTTTCAGCGGATTGGTCAGACGTTTCGTCTGCAGCATCTCAAAGGTGCGGATGATGCGGGCACGGGTGTTGCGGGGCTCGATAACGTCATCAATATAGCCGCGGTTGGCTGCCTGATAGGGCGATGCAAACTTGTCTTTGTATTCGGCCTCTTTCTCGGCAATGAATTTCTTCTTCTCCTCGGGGTCTTCAATAGCCTTGATGGCCTTGGCCTGGAGCACGCCTACGGCACCGCTGGCACCCATTACGGCTATCTCTGCATTGGGCCATGCGTAGCACATGTCGCCGCGCAGCTGCTTGCAGCTCATCACGATGTGGCTGCCGCCGTAGCTCTTGCGGACGGTGATGGTCACCTTGGGTACGGTCGCTTCGCCGTATGCAAACATCAGTTTGGCTCCGTGGTCGATGATGCCTGCATATTCCTGGCCTGTACCGCACAGGAAGCCCGGAACGTCAACAAGCGTAAGTATCTGGATGTTGAAGGCATCGCAGAAGCGCACGAAGCGGGCGGCCTTGCGGCTCGCGTCGCAGTCAAGCACGCCGGCAAGCCAGCTCGGCTGGTTGGCTATGATGCCTGTGCTGCGGCCGTTGAAACGGGCAAAACCGCAGATGATGTTCTTGGCATAGTCTTTTTGCACTTCCATGAAGTCGCCGTTGTCCACAATGGTGTAGATGATGTCCTTCATGTTGTACGGCTTGTTCGGGTCGTCGGGAACAATCTCGTTCAGGCTGTCCTCTATGCGGGCGGGGTCGTCGGTGCACTCATACAGCGGAGCCTCTTCCATGTTGTTCTGCGGAATGAACGAGATGAGGCGGCGTATCTCCTGCATCGCCTCGTCCTCGGTAGCGGCCACGAAGTGGGTCACACCCGATTTGGTGGCATGCACCTTGGCGCCGCCAAGTTGCTCAACGGTCACGTCCTCGCCCGTCACGCTCTTCACTACCTTCGGACCGGTGATGAACATATAAGAGTTCTGCTCAGTCATCATGATAAAGTCCGTCAGGGCGGGGCTATATACCGCACCGCCGGCGCAGGGACCGAAGATCACGGAAATCTGGGGAACTACACCCGAGGCAAGGATGTTGCGCTCGAATATCTCGGCATAGCCGGCTAAGGCGCAGGCTCCTTCCTGAATACGGGCACCGCCCGAGTCGTTCAGACCGATGATGGGGGCCCCGAGTTTCATGGCCATATCCATCACGTGGCATATCTTCTGGGCCATCGTCTCCGAAAGCGAGCCGCCGATAACGGTGGCGTCTTGGGCAAATACGAATACCAAACGGCCGTCTATCGTACCCGAACCGCAGGCTACGCCGTCGCCCAGGAACACTTTCTTTTCCATTCCGAAGTCGGTGCAACGGTGGGTAAGGAACATGTCCACCTCTTCAAACGAACCTTCGTCTAACAGCATGTTGATGCGCTCGCGAGCAGTGTAGCTGCCTTTGGCGTGGTGTTTTTCAATGGCTGCTTCGCCGCCACCGGCATTGGCCTTCGCGCGGCTGTCGATCAGTTTTTGCAATTTTGCTGAATCCATATTGTTTCGACTTTTTTACTTTCGACTTTTTACTTTTGGCTTTTGCCACCTCTTACTTCGGCTGCTCGCATATTTCGGTCAGCACGCCGCAGGTGCTCTTCGGGTGCAGGAAGGCTATCATTAGGTTCTCGGCACCTTTGCGCGGAGCTTTGTCTATCAGTTGCAGACCGGCTGCTTCGCATTCTTTCAGCGCTTCTGCCACGTTCTCCACATTGAAGGCCACATGGTGTACACCGCCGCGCCCGCCGTTCTTCTCGATGAATTTGGCAATGGTGCTCTCGGGGCATGTCGGCTCTAACAACTCGATTTTCGTCTGACCTACCTTGAAGAAGGCTGTCTTCACTTTCTGGTCGGCCACTTCTTCGATGGAGTAGCATTTCGATCCGGTCAGGAACTCAAAGAAAGGTATCGTCGCCTCCAGCGAGGTCACTGCGATACCGAGGTGCTCAATATGAGACGGTTTCATAATAATGAATGATTTTAATTGGTTAATATTGTTTGTTTTGTCAGTATCTTGGCCTGAAGGGTGGGGCGAAAAAAATACCCCTGCCCGAAATTCCGTGCAAAGGTACTTCTTTTTTTTATAATGTGCAACTCTGATGCACTTAAAAAAGTCGGGGAAGAAAGTCTGCTAAATATTGCCTCCAGTTGCTCCACGTGTGCCCTCCTGTTGTTTCGATGTACAGATAGGGATATTTCTGCTCGTCCATGAGGGCGCGGAACTGCTCGTTCTCCGGATACAGGAAGTCCTCGCGTCCGATGGCGATGTAGTAGAGGGCAGGGGCCGTCTTGAATTGCATCTTCAGGTCTTTCTCCACGTTCTTGTAAACGCGCGGGGTGTTTTTCTGCGATGGGAACGCTAATTTGGCCTTGGGCGTATTGCTTGTGGCTGCGTCATAGGAGGTGGAGTAGGCGGGCGAGAAAAGTCCGATGTAATCGAACAGTTGGTTGTAATAGTGCGATATGTGCATGGCATGATAGCCGCCCATGCTCAGGCCGGCTATCGCCCGCGAATGCTTTTTCGTTACGGTGCGGAAATGCCGCTCCGTATATTGCATGATCTCACCGAACTGCTCTTCAAAGGCGCCGCTCAGCCGTGTGTCGCGGTCCGACCATTTCACTTTCCCGTTCTTCTCGTTGTAATAGTACATCGGCGAAGCGTCCTGATACATGTTGCCGTTGGGCATGACGATAATCATCTCTTTGCATTTGCCTTGGGCGGTCAAGTTGTCGGCTATCTGGGCTGCTCGGCCGAGTTCGGTCCAAGCCAGTTCGTCGCCTCCGCTGCCGTGTAGCAGATACAGCACCGGATAATACTCTTTGCCCGTTCCGTACGACGGCGGCAGATACACCGTCATCCTGCGCTTCCTGTTGCCGGCTGTCGTGTACCACACCTGCCGGATTTCCCCATGGGGGACATCGGTGCTCTCATACAGGGCGGCACTACCGCTGGCAACGATGAACCAGTTGTATTGCTGGTCGATATCGCGTACCGTGCGTGCATTCCCGGGGTCAAGCACGCGGATGCCGTCCGCCTCGAAAAAGTAAGTGTGCATGTCGCTGCTTAGGGGAGGTACCACTACTGAAAATGTGCATCTTTTGTCCGATGCCATCGGTAGCTTTTCTCCGTCAAGCCAGAGACTCACCTGGGCGCTGTGCGGCGCATGGTATTCAAACAATACCGAGCCGTCGGCCTGTATCCGCTGTCCATGGGCCAATCCGGTGCAGGCGCAGGCTAAAAGCAGGCTGCATAGTGTCTTCTTCATACTGATGTGCATTTTGCATTTTGGGCGCAAAGGTAATAAAAATTGTTCAATGCGGCAACAGCGGCACATGTTTGCCATGACGGGAGCAGGTCTCTACCAAGTTTTTTGCATCTTTACCAACAAAAAAGCCGGAAAGGTTGTAATTTTGCAGCGGGAAATAACACGGACAGCCCACGGGAGGGGAGACGTAATGGATTTCACAAAATGTCAATCTGTGTAGGTTGCTAATAATGAGAGACGCATGACGTATATTGCTAATAATGAGAGACGCATGGACATGCGTCTCTACAAGAGGATGACTATTTGTCGCGATATATTACATTTGTTTTGACACACCTCGAGAAGGTCTGTCACTATTAGTGCATCGTCAGAATTTCATTGCCAATCCAATGCCGTTCTGTGATGTAGAGATACCAAACTCCAATGCGGTAGTTCTTCTTGCACATTGTTGATTGAATATTTCATGAGAATTATTAACCCGCGAGTAGCCGATTGGCAAGCATACTACACTGCTGATCAGGAAACCGCCACCAGCTCCCCACAATATGGGATCATAATAGATGCTATAGGGTGCCCATGCGAGTGGAATTGATACAACGAAACATCCGAGTCCTACTCCGAAAAATATCCAACCATCCTTGACTAAATTCTTACCACTCTTGTAACTCTGCCATGCCTCATAGCAATTGTTCTGAACGAGAGCCACGTATTCGGTTTCACTCATGCTTCTCCCGTTATAGAAATATGAATTTCCAGTTTTTGAAATGTAAGCGCCTGCCTGGAGCTGGCTATTGGACTGATAAGAACCCGCCTGATGAGTTTGCGCTTGATTAAAAGAGCTGACACTTCCATTGGCATAGATAATTGAACTGATTTCCTTTGTGTTGAGTACAAAGGTGGGGCCATTTGGATTGTCTTTCTCCTTGTATCTGACTTCAGTCTGCGACACTTCAATAATTTGTGCATCAATTTTCCGGGAATCACTGGTAATGATTACATCTTGTGCAGAGACAAAACCGGCTACAATCAACATAACCATCAGTAATAACTTTTTCATTGTTTCTTTTGCTCACTTATATCCCATCGAGCATCGGTTTTTAGAAATACAATCCTGTTCTTGCGGCTTCGCAGGTCTTGCCCCGTTTGGAGAGTGACGGTTCTCTATAGAGCCGTCTGCGAGATTTTGGCAAAAGAAACACAAAAAAGAAATATGAGCGCTTCGTTATCTACTCCAAGGCTGTAGGAATTGCCCATAACACCGATAAGTCACGCCCATATACACTATGGACGCTTGCAGACTTATTTATTCGGTGTTACTCATTGAACTTCCTACATTCTGGAGTATCCCAATAAATCGCAAACGCGAAAAAATCAATATGTCTCTGCTTTTTCCCGCTGTCAGAGCCAGCGGTCATTCTCAAATGACGGCGCAAAGGTAGTGACAATTTCTGATGTGCGCAAATAAATTTTGTTCTTTACAGGGCAAATTGGCAGAAAGTTTGCAGTCTCGGATTTTAGTTGTACCTTTGCCGCCGTATCCGGAACATCCAGACATCCAGACATCCGAACATCCGAACATTCTGACATCCCACTATATCCGCATCCTATGCCTGTAACCCGTTTCGCCCCCCGTCGTTTGCGCAGTGGCTTCCTTCTGGCCGCCTTGCTTATCGTCATTGTTTCTGTGCTGTATGCCAACAATCTGGCCCGTCGCCTTGCCGGTGAGGAGCGCCGGAAGATGGAGATCTGGGCGGAAGCCACCCGGCAGTTCATTCTCGCCGATGAAAACACGGATATCGACTTTGTTTCGGGCATCATCGAGCAGAACACTACCATACCCGTCTATATGGTGGATGCCGAAGGCCGCTTTCTGCTCTCGCGCAATGTGCGGGAGCCCAAGCACAATGCCGATGCCTTCTATCGCCGCAAGATTGCCGAACTGCAGGCCTCGCAGCAGCCTATTGAGGTCCGTATTTCCGATGAAATCGTGCAGTATATCTATTATGAAGACTCCACCTTGCTGCGCCAGCTCCAGTATTTCCCCTATGTGCAGTTTACCATTATCTTCCTCTTCATTCTGGTGATGGTCTTCACGCTCTATACCGTTCAGCGCAGCGAGCAGAACCGCGTGTGGGTGGGGCTTTCCAAAGAAACGGCCCACCAGTTGGGTACCCCCATCTCCTCCCTCTCCGGCTGGAGCGAACTGCTTAAGGCGGCTTATCCCGACGATGCGCTTATTCCCGAGATGGACAAGGATATCCGCCGGTTGCGCACCATTGCCGAACGTTTTTCCAAGATTGGCAGCGAACCCGAACTCGCCGACTGCAGTTTGCAGCCTGTCCTGCAGGAGGCGGTTGACTATATGCGCTCCCGCACGTCCTCCAAGGTGAATTATTCGCTATGCATGCCCTCTGCCGGTCTCTGCGTCAGGCTGAATGTACCCTTGTTCGAGTGGGTGATTGAAAACTTGTGCAAGAATGCCGTCGATGCCATGGAAGGCGTTGGGGCTGTCACCATTCGGGCGGAGTTGGCCGACGGGAAAGTCCATATCGACGTTTCTGATACCGGTCACGGCATTGAGCGCAGGCGTTGGAAGACCGTTTTCCTGCCCGGATATACCTCCAAACGGCGCGGCTGGGGGCTCGGGCTCAGTCTGGCCAAGCGCATCGTGGAGGAGTATCACGACGGACGCATCTTTGTGCTCCGCTCCTCTTCCGAAGGAACCACTTTCCGTATCTCGCTGGCAGAGGCGAAGCCGTGACCTCTTCCTCCCCTGCACGTTGTCAGCCGGCGCTTCCCGTCTCCGGCTCTCTTCTGAATAGTCCGAATACGGCCGCACCGCTGCCGCTCATGCTGGCATATTCCGCTCCGGCTTCATACATCTTCCGCTTCGCCTCGGCTATTGCCGGATAGTGCGCAAACACCGTCTCCTCAAAGTCGTTCACTACCACCTCCCGCCATTCTTTTACGGGCAGTCGCAGCGCCTCTGTCAGGCTCACGGCTGGTTGTTTCGGGGTGATGCCGCGGTAGGCTGCGGCGGTTGATACATATACGTCGGGCTTTACGATTTCGATGCGATAGTCTTTCAACTTGTCCTGCAGGTCAATGCCCCATGCCGTCAGGGGGGTCAGCTTCTCGCCGATGCCTTCGGCATAGCAGGGAACGTTTTCTATGAAGAAGGCGCAGTCGGCTCCCAAGCGGCTCACTATCTGCTTTAGAGCTTCTTTGTCAAGCCCGAGTTCGAACAGTTTGTTCAGCGCAATGGCCGTATGGGCGGCGTCGCTGGAGCCTCCGCCCAAACCGGCACCGAAGGGGATTTGCTTGCTCAGGGTAACTCTGATACCGCCGATGCCGTATGCTTCCTGCATCAGCCGGTACGCCTTCACTATCAGATTGTCAGCGGTGGCACAGTCCACCTGCAGATTGCCTTCTTCGCGCAGTTCGGCTCCGGTAAAATTGTCCCGCCGCTCTATTTCCAGACGGTCATGCAGGCCGATAGGGTAGAACACGGTCTGGATCTCATGATAGCCGTCTGGCCTGCGGGCTGTCACGTGGAGCCCTATGTTGATTTTTGCATTCGGATAAAGCAACATCTTGATATACGCTTTGCATTGGTGCTGCAAAGGTAGAAGAATTTTCCAAGACTGCCAAACTCTTCCTGTTTTTCCTATTCGGCTGACTTATTTTAAGCGTATAGTTGCGTATATCGCGGAAAAGTTGTACTTTTGCACGTTTATTGCAGCATTATGGTTGTGTCACAACTGCGGAATATGATTCCCGAACCGGCCCTGCGCCGCCTGCCGTGGTATCTGGCATGCGCACGCTTGCGTCTGGCGAAGGGTGAAAACTCGCTTTCCTCCACGCAGATAGCGCGTGAGGTGGGCGTGGAGGCTTCTGTCGTGGCCAAAGACCTTTCCTATGTTGCCGTAACGGGTCGTACTCGGGTCGGTTACGACCTGCCCGCATTGGTCAGCCATCTGGAAGAGGTGCTGCAGTTCGGACAGGTCCATCGCGCTTTCCTGTTCGGTGTGGGTAACCTCGGCGGTGCCCTTATGCAGGACAGCGGTCTGCGCCAGTTCGGGCTGGACATCGTGGCGGGATTCGACGCCAAATACGAGTTGTCGGGCACAAGCATCAACCGCATTCCCGTGCACCATATCAGCCGTTTCCCCGAACTGCAGAAGCAGATGGGGGTGAAAATCGGTGTACTCACCGTACCCGTCGGAGTGGCTCAGGAGACGGCTGAGATGCTCGTGGCGCAGGGCGTACGGGCCATCTGGAACTTTACGCCGCTCCGCATACGCCTTCCCGAGGATGTGGTGGTGCAAAATACAAGTATTTATGCGCATTTGGCATTGATGTACAATCGTATGCAGGCCGAGGCGCAGGACGGTCTGCTGGGAGGGTACGGGTCATAGACTCCACTGCCCGCGTGCAAGCAATGAAATGAAGATAACGGGGTTTACATATCACAACGGTCGGGCTGAGATGTATCTCAAGCCGGATGCGGCATTGTTGGTCAACGACAAGCCCTTCTTCCTCCCCGCTTTCTCCGAAGAAGTGGTGGCCTCGCCTTGTGTGGTTGTGCGTATCAGTAGGATGGGGCGGAATATCGCACCGCGCTTTGCCGGCCGCTACTACGATTCCTGCACCCTGGGTCTTAACTTCCATATCCCTTCGCTGCTGGCTGCCGGCGGATTGGGCAACAGCCTGCGGGCTACGGCCTTCGACAACTCTTTGGCTGTCGGCCGTTTCTCTCCCTCTCTGCCTCCCCTCTGCCGGCTGACGGAGGCGGAACGCTCTTTCCCGCTGGAGCATCTGCTGATGCCTGTGGACGAAGCCCTGGCGGAAATAAGCCGCTACATCACGTTCCGCATGGGCGATATGGTGGCCGTCGATTTTGTGCAAGAGCCCCTGCCGTTGGCACGTGAACAGCGTTGGCAGGCCTGGGCTGGCGAAGAACAGTTGCTGCTTTGTAAAATCAAATGAAAAGAGTCCTTCTCATATTGTCTGCTTGGTGCTGCCTGCTCAGCGCGGCGGCTTCGTTGCACACCTATGTGGAGTCGTCTGTGCTTGCCGAGGGCAACTTCGTGAAGATACGCGTGGCTCAGACCGGTCTGTGCCGCATTACCTATGAGCAACTGCGTGAGATGGGGCTTCAGCCCGAGCGTGTGGCGGTGTTGGGCTATGGCGGCGTGATGCTTGAGCAGGACTTTATGCAGTCTAAGATTGACGACCTGCCCGTGGTACCCCTCTATATGGATAAAGGCTCTGACGGCGTGTTCGGCAAAGGCGACTTCATCCTCTTCTATGCCCGCGGACCGGTCGGCTGGACCTATACCGGCGCGCGTTTCCGCCATTCCAAGAACGTCTATTCCGACTATGGCTACTATTTCCTGACCGACCGACCCGGTCTCCAGCAGCTCCTTCAACCACTCCGTGGAGAGGTCAAGGCCGCCAATGCCTTCCTCCCCGAAACCTTCCAGGACTATCGTCTCCACGAACTGGACAGTGTCAATCTGGTCGATACCGAAGGCAAAGAGGGCGCCGGACGCGAATTCTACGGCGACCGTATCTACAACGGCCATACCGCCCGCTATTCCTTCGACTTCCCTAATATCGATACCACGTCTCCTGTCTATACCTATATTGATGTGGCCGCCGTGGCCGAGAAAGGGGTCCCCACCACGATGCACATGCGTCTGGGCGGCTCGGAGATAGACCTGCTCATTCCGGCCCGCTCCACTTCCGACAATTTCCAGACGGCAGCCGTCAAGTCGGGCTCCGGCTCTTTTATGCCCGCGCAGGGCGACCGCCAGACGCTTGAGCTGCAGTACGAATCTCCTTCGGCTGGTGCGCTCGCCTATCTCAACTATTTCGAACTCACCGCATGGAGGCGCTTGCGTATGGCCGGCAATCTGCTCTTTGTGCGCAATGCCGAGAATTACGCATCCTCTCGTCCTTCCTTGTTCCGCATTGCCGGTTGCAGCGATGCTACGCAGGTCTGGAATGTCACCCGTCCTGACAGCATCTATGCTGTCCCCGCTTTGCTGACGGGCGATACCCTCTCTTTCCTCGCGGTGAATATGCCGGTGCAGGAGTTCGTCGTGCTCAATCCCTCCGCCGCACCTTATATTGAGCCTGTGGCGTTTTGGGAAGACGGCAAATCCGCCCTTTGGCAGACGGTGCCCAACCAGAACCTCCATCGCCTGCGCGATGTGGATATGCTGATTCTTACCAACCGCAAGTTCCTCACGGCAGCACGACGGCTGGCCGAGGCACACATGCAGCACGACGGAATGACCGTGGAGGTGGTTACCGATGAAGAGGTGTACAACGAGTTCTCCTCGGGTACCCCCGATGCCACGGCCTACCGCTGGGTAATGAAGATGCTGCGCGACAGAGCCCTTGAGGCTGCTGATGGCACCCATGCACCCAGCTATCTGCTGCTCGTCGGCGACGGCTCGTTCGACAACCGGAAAATCTTCGCCGTCTCGGCTCCTAACACCTTGCTTACCTATCAGGCACGCAACTCCGTCTCCGAAGTCGAGGCCTATGCCACCGACGATTACTTCGGCTATCTTGAGGACAAGGACGGACTGAGCGACATCACCAATACGATGGACATCGCTGTCGGGCGCCTGCCTGTCAACACGGCCGAGGAGGCTCAGTCGCTCGTGGACAAGCTCATCCGCTATATGCAGAACAACAAGCGCGGACGCTGGAAGCACCAACTCTGTTTTGTGGCTGACGATGGCGACGGTACGCTCCATACCAAGGCCGCCGACAATGCTGCCGAAGCCGTACGCGCCCTCACCGGCGACTATATCATCAATAAGATATATCTCGATTCTTATCAGCAGGAGACCGATGCCTCCGGCGAGCGCTATCCCCTTGCCAAGAGCAAGTTCGACAACCTCATGCACAAGGGAATCCTCTTTTTCGACTACTGCGGTCACGCCAGTTTCAACAACATAACCAGCGAGATGCTCCTCACGGCGGCTGAAGCGCGGAGCATGACCAACGAAAACCAAGGCTTCTGGATGCTCGCCACCTGCAACTTCGCACAGTTCGATGCCACCTTCGCCACGCAGACCAACTCGGCGGCCGAAGGCGCCCTGCTTAATCCCAACGGAGGGGCGGTCTCACTGCTCGCTTCCTGCCGGACGGTCTATGCTTCGCAGAACGAGGTGCTCAACACCTATGTCTCCGAAGAACTCTTCCGCCGCGATTCCACCGGCACCTATCCCACCATTGGTCAGGCCGTCCAGCGGGGCAAAAACCGTTATGCTGCCAACCTCCAGTATCGCGACAAGAACAGGCTGCCCTATATCCTCTTGGGCGATCCGGCCCTCAGGCTCCTCTATCCCGAAGACTATAACGTGCAGACCACATCTCGTCTCGATACCCTCCGTGCCCTCTCCACTGCTACCCTTAGCGGCTATATCGCCGGTGCCGATGGCGATACGGTCACATCCTTCAACGGACGCGTCGAGGTTACTGTCTTCGACAAGCAACAGACCGTCAGAACCCTTGACAACGACGGTGGAGGCAAGAATACCACCACCTTCACCGACTATCCGAACATGCTCTTCAACGGCAGTGCCGAAGTCGCCGGCGGAAAGTTCACGGTCGCTTTTATGGTCCCCAAAGATATCCGTTACAACTTCGGGCAGGGCAGGGTGGTCTATTATGCCTACGACACCATCTCCAACGAAGAGGCGGTCGGCCATTACGAGGATTTCGTCATCGGCGGCAGCAGTGTGGTGGAAATCACCGATACGGTAGGGCCTGATGTACGGCTCTACCTGAACAACAGCCTCTTTGCCGATGGCGGCAAGACGCATGAATCGCCGCACGTATATGCCGATTTGTTCGATGAGAACGGCATCAATACCATCGGCAACGGCATCGGACACGACATGCTGCTCGTGGTGGATAACGACATGAGGCAGACCTATATCCTCAACGACTATTTCACGGCTCTGCCCGGCAGCTATCAGGCCGGCAATGTCTCCTACCGGCTCAACAACCTCGCAGAAGGACGCCACACGATGCTCTTCCGCGTTTGGGACCTTGTCAACAACAGTACTACGCGCGAACTGGGCTTTGAGGTGGTGAAGGGCCTGCCTGCTACGGTATATAGCGTGATGACCCTTCCCAATCCCGTGGCAGCGGGAATGCCTGTCAGGGTGGTTGTACAACACGACCGTCCGGATGCCGTGCTGCAGACCGAACTGTGTGTGTACAACACCAACGGACTGCTCGTATGGCGCCATACGCAGAACGGAGCGGATGACCTGCAGTTTACGCCATCGGCTGTCGGAATGGGGCCGGGCGTGTATTTCTATAAGGTGCGCCTGCGCACGGAGGACACCGAATATATCTCGGCCTCCGGAAAACTGATAATATACTAACCTGATATAAACAACCTCATAAACAGCTGTCTGCCTATGAAGCATCTTTCTTGAAGATTGAAAAACCAATCCACCAATCCACAAAGAAAATAATAGCAATAACAATACAACACAATGAAAAAACTATTTTCAGGCGTTTTCGCCTTCTCAATGGCTCTGCTGCCATTGACAGCATTCGGAGAAAAGACCGTTGACGATTCCATGAACCCGCTGATTACCGCTATGCCGTCGCTCAGCATCGCTCCCGATGCCCATGCCGGCGGTTTAGGTGACGTGGGTGCCGCCACTACGCCCGACATCAACTCGCAGCACTGGAACCCCGCCAAGTATGCCTTCTTAGAGAGCCATGGCGGTATTTCGGCAAGCTACACGCCGTGGTTGACCGCTATCGTAAGAGACATCAATCTGGCCTATGTGTCCGGCTACTACAAGTGGGACGACCTGCAGGGCATCTCGGCTTCGCTCACCTATTTCGGACTGGGCGAAGTGCAACTCACCGACTACAACGGTCTCAACGGTATGACCGCCAAACCCAACGAGTTCGCTATCGACGTCGCCTACTCGCGCAAGTTGCATGAGTACGTGTCCATGGCCGTGGCTCTGCGTTTTCTCTATTCCGATATGCACGCTCCCAGCACGGGAGGTACCCCCGACATGTACCCCGGCATGACAGGTGCTGCTGATGTGGCGCTCTACTATCGCCAGCCGATTCAGTTGGGCATGGGCATGAGCCATTTCGGACTCGGTCTGAACATCTCCAACCTCGGCGGTAAGATTTCCTACGACAAGGGCAACACCTCCAACTTCATCCCGGCCAACCTGCGTCTCGGCGTAAGCTACGAACTGCCCTTCGACGATTACAACCGTCTGTCATTCAATGCAGACATCAACAAGATGCTGGTGCCCTCCCGCAAGTCCAAGTTTGCGGTGGACGAGAATGGAGACCCGCTTACCGGACAGGCACTTACCGACTGGTACACCAAGATGTCTTCCGTACAGGGCTGGTTCCGCTCCTTTGCCGATGCTCCGGGCTATTCCTATACCGATACCAAGACCGGCAATATCAAGACTGTCAGCCCCGCCCTCGAAGAGCTGCAGGAGATTCAGTTCGGTGTTGGCGTCGAGTACAGCTACAACCGCCAGTTCTTCGCCCGCGTCGGCTATTCTCACGAGAATATGTTCAAGGGCAACCGCCGTTATGTGACCTTCGGTGCAGGCTTCAAGCTCAGCATCTTCTCCCTTGATGCAGGCTACGTGCTGGCCACTTCCGCCTCCAACCCGCTCAACAACACCTTCCGTGTGACGCTCGGCTTCGACCTGGCCGGCATCAAAGACCTGATTAAGAACTGACAATGACTCCTTTCCGTACCGGATTTGGCTACGATGTCCATCGTTTCTCTCCCGACCGCCCCTTGTGGTTGGGAGGGATTCGTGTGCCCGCCGACCGCGGACTGCTCGGGCATAGCGATGCCGATGTGCTCATACACGCCTTGTGTGACGCCCTCCTCGGGGCCGCTGCTTTGCGCGATATCGGCTTCCATTTTCCCGACACTAAAGGAAACGAGTACGAGGGCATCGACAGCAAAATCATCCTCCGGCGTACCATGCAGTTGGTGCGCGAGGCTGGCTACGAACTCGGCAATGCCGATTGCACCGTCTGCGCCCAGCAGCCCAAGCTGAATCCCTACATCCCGCAGATGCAGCAGTGTCTGGCCGAAGTGATGGGCGTCCCCGCCGATGCTGTCTCCCTCAAGGCTACCACCACCGAGCATCTCGGCTTCGTCGGAAGGGAAGAAGGAATGGCTGCCTATGCGGTAGTGCTTATATATAAGGTGTCCGGCAACGGACTGTCCGGAGAAGAACAACAATGAGACGCATCCTGTTTGCTTTCGTTTTCTGTGTAACGGCCGCAATGGCTATGGCGCAGGCCTCACGGGTCTTCATGACTATGCCCGATTCGCTGTGCCCCTTCTTCTCGCCCCAACAGCGGATTACGTTGCTGCGGCTGGCGCAGGTCGGAGCTACCGATTCCGTGGACAACCTCTTCTCCGGCAAGTCAGTCATCACCTCACTCTCCGACACGCGTCTCACGCTCTCGGTCGCCGATGGGGTGGAGTACCTGCTTGCGCTCAAGGCGGACACTATCCTGCTGGTCAATACGGTCTGTGCACCCGTCTGCTCCTCCGTCGTGCGCTCCTATGTAGCCAACTGGCTTCCCTTGGGGACGGTTCCCCCGCCCGCAGGAATGGCCTTCCCGCAGGCGGATTTCGCCGCCGATGGTACGCTCGTCTGGACCGACCGCACGCCGCAGTTGCTCGACGAGGAAGAAAAGAAGCATTACCGTCCCTGACCACGCAATGTTGAAAACTCTCTATGGAACTCCCTGTCTATCTCATCGGATATATGGGGGCCGGCAAGTCAACCGTCGGCCGTCTGCTGGCCGATAAACTCGGTTGGCATTTCGTGGACCTCGATGCCGCTTTTGCTGAAATCAACGGCATGACTACCGCCGAATATATTCGCCGCCACGGTATCGAGGCTTTTCGCAAACTGGAGAAGGCCTGCGTAGAGAAACTGGCCGAGTTGCCGATTCAGAAAGTGATTTACGCCACGGGCGGAGGCTATCCCTGTTGGGAGGACAATATGGACTGTCTCAAAGAGCTGGGCACCTCCGTCTATCTGCGTTGGAGCAACGAGCATCTGGCTCGGCGCATCACGCTGTCGGGCACGGAACAGAGGCCTGTTCTGCAGAACCGGCAGGGCAGGGAGCTGCTCGATTTTGTGGCATGGCAGATGTCCGGAAGGGAACCCTATTACGCACAGGCCGATTACATTGTCGATGCACCTCTTCAGGGAGGCTTGGCCGAAGAAAACGACGAGCAGATTGCCGACCACCTCTATCATTACATCCTCTCCCGTCTCTAATCAATACGTAATTCTTATGTCAATCAATCAAATACAAGACGAAATAATCGACGAGTTCAGCCAGTTCGACGACTGGATGGACCGCTATGCACTACTGATAGACCTTGGCAACAGTCTGCCGCCCTTTCCCGAACAGGACCGAACGGAGCAGAATCTGATTGACGGCTGTCAGAGCAAAGTATGGTTTACGGCCGCCATGAACGATGGTCTTATCACCTATCGGGGCGACTCCGATGCACTCCTTGTCAAGGGTATCGTGGCCTTGCTGGTCCGCGTGCTCTCCGGTCATACTCCCGCTGAGATATTGGCGGCCGACCTCTATTTTATCGACCGTATCAACTTGCGTGAGCATCTCTCGCCCACGCGCAGCAACGGGCTGGTGGCTATGTTGCGCCAGATGCGCCTCTACGCTATGGCCTTTCAGGCCAAGCAATCATAACTCTCCCGCTTGTAAAGACGCATGACAATGCTCTCCCTTGGCATTGTCATGCGTCTTTGTATTCTTCTGTAAATCTGCGCCTGCGCGTTTCAGTCGTGCACCTGTCCGTTCTCGAAGAACAACTTCCGTCCCGGATATTGTTCCACCCAGTTCATGTTGTGGGTGGACATAATCACGGTCGTTCCCGCTTTGCGGATAGAGTGGAGCAGTTCCATGATGCCGGCTCCCGTTTCGGGGTCAAGGTTGCCGGTCGGCTCATCGGCTAATATAATCTCCGGCGAGTTGAGCAGGGCGCGTGCTATCACCACGCGTTGTTGCTCGCCGCCTGACAACTGGTGCGGCATCTTGTACGCTTTGTTTTCCATGTCCACCTGCCGCAGCACGTCCTGGATGTGGTTGTGCATCGTCTGTTTGTCTTTCCAGCCGGTGGCACGAAGCACGAACAGCAGATTCTCTTCCACGGTGCGGTCGGTCAGCAACTGGAAATCCTGAAACACGATACCTATCTTCCTGCGCAGATAGGGTATCTTGTTGCGGCGGATCTTTGTCAGGTCGTAGCCCAACACCTCTGCCGCACCCGATGCTATCGGCAGTTCGGCATAGAAGGTCTTCATCAGGGTCGATTTGCCGCTGCCTACCTTGCCTAACAGGTAGATGAATTCGCCGTTCTCAATGTTGAGGTTCACGTCCTGAAGCACAATCTGCTCCAACTGGTGCACCTCTACATGCTTGTATTCAATCAGATTCATAACTACGTCCCTCAGTCCAGCTTGCTGTCTATAAGGTTGATGCGGGCCTCAAGGTCTTTCAGTTGCATCTTCTGCTCGTTGATGCGGCGCTGCATGTCCTCCACCAGCTTGTTGCCCTTCTTGTTGGCGCTGCTGAAGAAGAGAATGTTGTTCTCGGCCGTCTTGATGTCTTGCTGCAGAGCCTCGTACTGGCGCATCAGGCGGCGGCGGTCCTGCATCAGGGCGTTCTCGTCTTTCTGCTCCACCTCTTCTGTGAAGGCGGCGAAACGGCGGTTGTGAGCCTCTACCTGAAGCTGGTCGAATATCTTGTCGGTCGCCTCGCGGTATTGCCGGTACAGCTTCTCTTTCTCGCGGAAGGGGACGAAGCCTATTTGCTGGTACTTGCCCATCAGCTCGCGCAGTTTCTTCAGCGTCTCGTCTTTGGTCGTGATTTCCAGAGCTTCTATCTCTTGCAGGATGGCCTTTTTCTGCTTCAGGTTCTCTTTCTCTTGGCTGATGACGTCCTTGTTAGCCTCTTTCTTCTGGGCGAAGAAGTGGTCACAGGCGGCGGAGAACTGCTTCCACAGCTCGTCGGAGTATTTCCGTGCAACGGCACCCGTCTCTTTCCATTCTTTCTGCAGTTTCACCATCTTTTCGGTGGTCTCTTTCCATTCCGTGCTGTCTTTCAGCTCTTCGGCATGGCGCAGCAGGGCGCGCTTCTTCTGCAGATTGCGGTTCAGCTCCTCACGCAGCTGTTTGTAGAAGTCGGTTTTCGCAGTAAAGAATTTGTCGCACAGCGCGCGGTATTCTTCATATATCTGCTGGTTCACTTTTTTCGGGGCAAACCCTATCGTCCGCCATTCGGCCTGCAGGGTGGTTATCTTTTCGGTCGCCTCGTCCCACAGCTTGTTGGTGTTCAGGCCTTCCGTGCTGATTTCTTTCAGCTGGTCTATGATGGCTTGTTTCTTCTGCCGGTTGCTCTCCTCTAACGCGTGCAGACGCTCGAAGTAGTCCTGATGACGTTTGTTGATGACGGTGCTCGCCTCTTTGAAGCGGTTCCATATCTCCTCGCGCACTTCGCGTGCAACGGGGCCTATGTTCGCCCATTCGTCGTGCAACTGCTGCAGCTGGCGGAAGGCTTCCACTACGTCCTCTTTCGTTTGCAGGGCCTCGGCCTGCTCGCAGAGCTGCGTCTTCTGCTCCAGATTCTTCTTGAAGTCATATTCGCGCAACTCGTTGTTTATCTTCACCAAGTCGTAGAAGCGCTCCTGACAGAGGTTGTATTCTTTCCACAATCGCGTCGTCTCCGTCGCAGGTACGGCGCCTATGCCTTTCCACTCTTCCCGTAGGTCGCGCATCTTCTGCAGGTTGTCCATCACGTCGGCGCCTTCGCTCTCCGACATGGCCTTCATCTGCTCGATGATGTTTTCCTTCCTGAGCAGGTTCTGCTGCAGTTCCGCTTCGCGTTTTGCGGCGGCCTCCGCACGCTGCTCTTTGTAGATGTTCAGCAGTTGGCGGAAGTTCTGCTCAATCTCGTCCGCCACCGGCTTGTATTCTTCGGCCTTCTCTTCGGCTTCTTCCCACGCCTTGCGTGCGGCTTCCTGCTCTTGGCGGTAGATGCGGTAGAACTGGGTCTTCAGTTGCTCGGCCTGTTCTTTGATGTCGCTCACTTCTCCGTTGAGCAGTTCCTTGAACTGCTCCACAAGTTCCTCCTTGCTCGGCATAGCGCTCTTCTCCGCTTTGGGAGCGGCTTCTGCCTCGGCCTCGGCGCATGCTTCGGCGGCAGGAGTCTCCTCGGCGCTCTCCTCTGCCTGTGGCGCTTCTTCTGCCTGTGGCGCTTCTGTTTCCTCCTCGGCAGGAGTCTCGGCCTGCGGTGCCTCGGCGATCTCCTCAGCCGAAACGGTGGTTTCTACTTCGTTTACTGCATCTTCTGCCTGAACGTTCTCGGCAGCCTGAAGGTCCTTGTTTTCAAGTGAGTCCATATCGGTATGTTGTTTTAGAGTTTTTTTCTCTGCAGGTGCGGGCATTCCCCGCTCGCAAAATCCGCAATAGTAAAGGGCGCTTCTAAAAATTGCTTTATGCTGATTTTGGGATTTATCTTGAGTAGATTGCTGGCTTAAGTGATGGAGCAATGCGGGCATTGTGACTGAATGAAAGTCAGCAAGATACCGAGAGAAACCCAAAAGCAGTATAAAA
>JAFUEI010000054.1 GCA_017464025.1 Paludibacteraceae bacterium
AACGTTGCCAAGCCGGCAGGTAGAGGTCACCGATGAGCGATTTGTCGAAGTCGCGGTCGTAGTCGATGTCGTACTCAGGGATGATAATCTGCGCGTACGAACCCGGCTCAAAGTTCATGTGCTCGCCCGGAGGCAGCTGTACCTTGAACTCCTTGATGAAGGTGGCGACGTTCTTGTTGGAGATGACTTCGCACTCCCATTCTTTAACACCGAGAACAGCCTCATCGACCTTCATGGTGATGTTTTCTTTTACCTTCACCTGGCAACCTAAACGCCAGCCCTCTTTCTGCTGTTTGCGCGAGAAATGGACGGTCTCGGTCGGCAGTATCTCGCCGCCACCGGAGAGCACTTGGCACTTGCACTGGCCGCACGAACCCTTGCCGCCGCAGGCGGAAGGCAGGTGTACGCCTGCTTCTGCCATCGTGCTGAGCAGGGTGCCGCCGGCAGGGACGTCAAACTGCTTGTCGCCGTTGACGGTTACTTTCACGTTGCCGCTTGCCACAAGATATTTCTTCGCCACAAGCAGAACGACCACGAGGAGCAGGATGACGCCCAGAAAGACGCCAATGCTCAGAAGTATTGCTGTTGTATTCATAAGTCTTATCCGATATTTATACCGCTAAAGCACATGAATGCCATAGCCATAAGTCCAACAGTAATAAAAGTGATGCCGAGGCCCTGCAGGGGTTTCGGTACGTCGTTGTATTCCATCTTCTCGCGAATGCCGGCAAGGCAGACGATTGCCATGAACCAGCCGATACCGCTGCCTAAAGCGTACATCACCGAGTCGAGGAGCGATGTGATGGCCTTCGGGTCGGTGGCTGCCAGTCCCACGCGCTGCTGCATGAACAGCGAGCAGCCCATGATGGCGCAGTTCACGGCGATAAGCGGAAGGAAGATACCTAACGACGCATACAGCGAAGGCGAGTATTTCTCCACCACCATCTCCACAATCTGTACGATGGCGGCAATGACGGCGATAAAGATGATGAACGAGAGGTAGCTCAGGTCAACGCCCTCTACAAGGCAGTTCGGGCCGAGCACATAGACCTGCAGCAGGTAGTTGACAGGCAGCGTGACCAGTAGCACGAACGTAACGGCTACGCCCAGACCGGCACTGGTCTTCACATCCTTCGATACGGCGAGGTAGGAGCACATACCGAGGAAGTAAGCGAAAATCATGTTGTCCGCAAAGATAGAACGGACGAATAAACTGATAGCGTGTTCCATACCTTATTTCTTTTCTTCTTTGTTAATACTGCGGTGTACCCAGATGATGCAGCCGACAAGGATAAGTGCCATGGCGGGCATCATCATCATTCCGTTGTTCACATAGCCGTGCTCGTAGCACCACTGCGGAATCACGTGGAAGCCCATCAGCGTGCCGCTGCCCAGCAGCTCGCGGAAGAAGGCCACGATGATGAGGATGATGGCATAGCCCAGACCGTTGCCTAAACCGTCCAGGAGCGAGTCCCACGGACCGTTGGACATGGCAAAGGCCTCAAGGCGTCCCATCAGAATGCAGTTGGTGATAATCAGGCCGATATATACCGACAACTGTACGGCTACGTCGTACGCAAAGGCTTTCAGCACTTCGCTCACGAGGGTGACGAGAGCCGCCACCACCACTAATTGTACGATGATACGGATACGCATCGGAATCGTATTGCGGAGCAGCGAGATGACCACGTTCGACATTGCCACGATGATGGTCACTGCGATGCCCATGACGAGGGCCGGCTTCAGCTGTACGGTAACAGCCAGCGCGGAGCATATACCCAGTATCTGTACGACAACGGGGTTGTTGGCGTTCAGCGGGCCCAAGAGGACTTCTTTTGTTTTATCTGATAGTTTCATTGTTCTGCCTCCTCTGTTACGGGTTCAACATTCTGTTCGGTGGCTGCCATCGCCTCTTCCTGACTGGCTTCTTCGCCGGCCGCCTCCTCGCTCATACTTTCTAAAAACGGCTTGTAGTCGGCCAGCGTGGTGTTAATCATCGTCTCCACGCCTTTCGAGGTGATGGTGGCACCCGAGATGGCCTGCACCTGTTCGCCTTCGGCCTCGCCCTTCACAATCTCGACGGAATAGCCTTCTTCGCCGAGAAGGTGCTTGCCTGTAAAGCGGTTCTGGAAGTAGGCTGTTGTAATCTCGCCGCCCAGACCCGGCGTCTCCGAGTCGTGGTTGAAATAGGTGCCGTAGATGGTGTTCTTGTCATCGTCAAGAGCGATATAGCCCCAGATGGCACCCCACAGACCGGCTCCCTGCATCGGGATGATGTATTTCACGGCTCCGTCTTCCAGCGTGGCGACAAACACCTGCTTGCCGTTCAGCTCCTGTTCGCTGATGAGACGGCCGTACAGTTCGTCCGCATTCACGCCTTTGAGGTCGATGTTCAGCGAGGAGAGCACCTGCTTCTTGCGGTCAAGTTCCACGTTGGCTGCCTGTTTGGGCCGCAGGGCCGAACTTACAACGGCAAGGAGCAGCGCAACAATCACAACCATGACTGTTGCATACACAATCGTATATACGTTGCTGTTTGTGTTCAGTTTCATAGTTGTATCTTATTTCAGAGTTGCACGTTTCATTCGTTTGTTGATGTTCACTTTCACGACGCACCAGTCGATAAGCGGGGCAAAAGCGTTCATCAGCAGGATGGCCAGCATCATGCCCTCGGGATAGCCGGGGTTGAGCACACGGATGGTGATAGCCATCACGCCGATAAGGAAGCCGTAAATCCACTTGCCGCACTCCGTACGGGCGGAGGTCACGGGGTCGGTCGCCATGAAGACGGCACCGAAGGCGAAGCCGCCTAATACAAGGTGCATGTACCACGGCGTGTTGGCAGCCGCATTGTCAATGCCCGAGAGGTTGAACAGCCAGGCCGTCAGGCCGCCGCCTACAAAGATGCTGAGCATCGTCTTCCAGCTGGCCACACCCGTCATCAGTAGCAGGCAGGCGCCGAGCAGGATAGCCCATACGCAGGTCTCGCCCACCGAACCGGGATACAGACCGTTCATCGCGTCTATAAAACCGAGAGGCTGGCCCACGGTGTTATGCAGAGCCACGGTGGCGTCTTGGGCGGTGGCTATCTGCCCCAGCGGCGTAGCGCCGGAGAAGCCGTCAACGAGCGCCTGCCCGTTGTCCCAGCCCCACGTGCCGTCGGTCCGGACAAACACCTTGTCGCCCGACATCTTCGTCGGATAGGCGAAGAAGAGGAACGCACGCGTAATCAGAGCCACGTTGAAGATGTTGTAGCCTGTGCCGCCGAATATCTCTTTGGCGAATATCACGGCAAAGGCAGTGGCGATAGCCACCATCCACAGCGGGGTGTCGATAGGCACAATCAGCGGAATGAGGAAGCCGGTGACGAGGAAGCCCTCGGCTATCTCTTCGTGTTTCCATTGCGCCACGGTGAACTCGATTCCTAAACCTACCACGTAGCTTACGATGATGTAAGGCAGCAGCGCAAGCAGACCGAAGGCGAACGTGGCCCAAAAGCCTGCCTCCTGGCCGGTGGCAAGGAAGTGCTGGTAGCCGATGTTGTACATGCCGAACAGCATGGCCGGAATGAGCGCAAGCACCACGACTATCATCGTGCGCTTCGAGTCGGTGGCGTCATGTATCTGTGCTCCTATGCGCTTCGCAGTGGTGTTCGGCGTGAAGAGGAACGTGTCAAATCCGTCGAACAGCGAATGCAGCGCGTGCAGCTTGCCGCCCTTGTCGAAG
This sequence comes from Paludibacteraceae bacterium, assembly GCA_017464025.1. GTDB lineage: Bacteria > Bacteroidota > Bacteroidia > Bacteroidales > Paludibacteraceae > Colicola. The sequence goes on from JAFUEI010000054.1 coordinate 3,727, forward strand.
GTGGGGCGGAGCTTCTCTACTATATTATATAACCATTTCATACGCTTACTCCAATTCTTGTTTCATATTGTCCAATGCCTTGCGGACGATGGCCTGCAGAGGCATCTTGCTGGTGCATACATACTCCGGGAGCGCGAAGTCTTCCGGTGCCACCTCATAGGCGCCGAGCTGCTCCATCTTGTCCAGATTGCCTGCAATCATGGCCTTGATGAGGTATTCGGGGTAGATGTCCATCGGGAACACTTTGTCATATTCGCCGCTGACGATGATGGCGCGTCGGCCGCCCAGCATACGGGCGTCATACGTCCAGTTGGCGGCTTTCGCAAGGCAGCGCAGGAACGAGCCGGGCACCGAGTGGTTCTGGCTGAAGGTGCTGAAGCGGGGCATCAACCAGCCCATGAACTCGTGGGTCTCGCTGCCCTCGTCAATCACGGTGTACTGGTTGTCGTAGGGCGATATGGTTTCGTCGGCTTCCACCTTGCAGCCGCTCAGCACGTTGCCGGCGATGCAGCGGGCGGGAATACCTTTCTCTATGTTGCAGCCGAATACGGTGCTGACAGGCATGCCGGGGAGAACCCTGTAATATTTCGGATCTGTTACCAACGGACCGGTGAGGGCTACAAGCTTCTGCATGTCCACAATGCCTTTGGTGAACAGACGGCCGATAACGAGCACGTCCTGAATGTTCACTGTCCATACCGTCTCGCCTTTGTTGACGGGACTTACGTGGTTGATCTGTACGCCTACGTTGCCGGCAGGGTGGGGGCCAGCGAACTCGGTAATCTCCGCGTTCTTGAGGTTGCGTACGTCGGTGGCCTTGGCGCCGTAGCGTACACCCACCTGTACGGGCTTGCCCGACATCTTGCTCAGCGCGGTGATGCCGGCCTGCAGTTCGGTGGCGTGCCCTTTCAGTACGTACTCGTAGTCAGGTGCGAGCGGAGCGCTGTCGAAGCTGCTCACAAACACGGCCTTCGGCTGCTTGTCGGGATTGGCGATGCAGTCGTAGGGACGCTGCTTGATGTAGCTCCATACGCCGGCTTTCAGCAGAAGGGCCTTCACCTCTTCGCCAGTCATCGCCGCCAAGTCGCTCTCAAAGCGTTCGTACTGAATCTCAGTGTCTGCCTCGATGCTGATGCTCATGATTTTGCGGCGCTCCCCGCGGTTCACGGCAAGCACCTTGCCGCTTACGGGCGCTGCGAACATCATCGAGACAAACTGCTTGTCGTGAAAGAGCGGCTGACCCGCCTTCACGATGTCGCCTTCACGCACATCCAATCGGGGCGTGATGCCGGCGAAGTGGTCGGGGACGACCGCGAATACCGCAGGACGGCAGATGCTACCCGTCTCGGGCGCCGCCTGACCGGTCATCGGGATGTCCAGACCCCTGTTCAGTTTGATTGTTTTGTTCATAACGTTATGATTGGTTGTTTTTTTTGTAGTTGTCACTCCTATTCGCGGCCGGTGCCTGCTGTTCTGCTTTTCCTCAATGCTCTGCACGGACCGGTTGCCGCCTTTCCCGCAGTCTTGTCCGGCCTCTGGCGGTGGGTTTCGGGCAGGCCTGCATAACAGCGTGCAAAGTTACAACAATTCCTTGAATTAATAAAGAAATATTTCCATAAAATCCGTATCCACCCGTAGAGACGTGTCCTTGGTGCCTCTCCCGCCCGCAGGACATGTTTTTTGTATGCCTTCACCCCTGTATGTCATTTTTTATTTTCCATTTCTGATTCTTCTGCGTACCTTTGCACCCGCACTCCGCTATGCCTTTTACTTTTTGATTTTTACTTTTTAATTTGCCATGCTTCTTCCTCCCCATCGCCCGTGGAAAGTGCTCAAAAGCGAGCACATACTGCAAAACCTGCCTTGGCTCAACCTTCGGCAGGAACTCGTGGAACTGCCCAATGGTGCACAGATTCCTACGTGGTATATCTACGATTTTCCGGATTGGATCAACGTCATTGCGCTGACGTCCGACGGCCGTTTCGTCTTTGAGAGCCAGTATCGTCACGGCCTCGGGCGGACCTGCTACGAACTCTGTGCCGGCGTAATCGACAAGGGCGAGGCCCCGCTGCATGCGGCGCAGCGCGAACTGCTGGAGGAGACGGGCTATGCCGGCGGCGAATGGCGGCTCTACATGACCCTCTCGCCCAATCCTACCAACCACAGCAACCTTTCCTACACCTTTCTCGCTACCGGTGTGGAGCGGGTGGCGGAAGCCCGGCAGGAGCGCACCGAAGATATCGACTGCTATCTCTTCTCCGCAGCCGAGGTGCTCGACATCCTCCGCTCCGGCGGTATCATCCAGGCCCTGCATGCCGCACCCTTGTGGCGCTACATGGCCGAGCACCCGCAGTAAACTCCTGCCCCCTGCATGAGGGTGTCTCAGAATATACAGCGCCCCGTCGGCTTTTACAGCGCCCCATCGGCTTTTACAGCACCCCATCGGCTTCTGTTTGGCGCCCCGATTCTGATTCCGCTGTGCGAACTCTGCCTAAACGTAGCCGTCAATCAGCCACTCTCAAGAGGCTTTTTAGCCGCACCCTCGCGCCACGTTGAAAAGTCAGTTGATAAGATTACTCATCAATTTCTTTCATCAGCCGGTTAGTCTCGCTGAGTATAGCGATAATCTTGCGGTAGTGTTGGATGTCGTCATATGAGAGCGTGCGACTGCGACGGTCTTTGAGCCATTTCTGCGCGGGTTGGTAGCCGCCGATATAAAACTCCCACACCTCAGATGGAATATTGTCAAAGGTTTGTGCTGAATTGATACGAACGCCGGAAGGATGATCATCCGAAACTTCCACATAAACACATTGTTCTATTGTGTCATTTCCCTTGTGATTGAAAACCGCAACATCTTTGTACTTTTTTTCCAAATTCTCCATCGTGCTTGTATCCATTAGGTGAAGAAGTCTTAATTGTTCGCCAAAAGAACGGAAGTGCTCAAAGTATTCCGCATCTTTCGGATATGGGACACGCGGAAAATCCACCTTTAGGAACTCTTTATATTTCGCGCGGTACGCGGGTGAATGTAATACACCATAGATGTAATCGAAAATCTGTTCCGGTGTGAGTATGTGTTGGTGTTCGGGTTTATCGAAATCCAAAAGTCCAGCACTTTCCGTGGAAGTGTTTGGCGCAAAGGCTTGTCCGTATTGCACCCAATTTTCAATCGTTTCCCAAATAGTAGAATTAAGATTTGGAATGCGAGTTACATTTCCAAGTTCTGGGTCTTTGTATAAGTATAATGGGAATACATATGAAACTTCTCCTGTTTGGGCAGAGACATAACATCTTTCTGCAATACTGTTAGTCGCTAACACATGCTGAAAGTCAAATGATGTTTGTCTTTTACAAATACACATAGCAATGTTATTGCTTTGTAGTAGATGTTGCATAATATCGTAGAAAGAACGCCTTAATAAATCTTTATCATAATATGTGAATCTATCATCGAAAGGTCTATATGAAATTGGAACAATTTGTTTAGTATTTAGAACTGCTTTGCTTATACGTTCATGTATTCTAAACGAAGCTCTATTTGAAATATTATATTTGTCGTTTAAAAGTTTATTATCATCAAAAACCTCTCTTATTTTTGTCTCTTCTTCATTTTTTGTAAATGAAATAAATAAGTCATCTCTTCCACTCTCAATTCCTGTTTTGTTATTTTGCATTAGTTCATCCACTTTGAATCCCTTGTTATATTCTTCTTGGAGGGAGAAATCTTTAGGAACAAAGAAGTATTGCGGTTTTTGCGGATTGAGTTGTTGCCACTCAACTGATTGCAGCGAGTTGTTGAGCAAGAAAGCATATTTCTCCTTGCGAGTACCAAACAGGGAATAATGATATATTTTGGGATCTTGTTTCTCCTCAGTATTCTTATTTTTAACGAAGATATTTATGCTTACTCCTTGCATGATATCAAATACATTCTCATCTTTCCCTCCATCGGGTGTCGTTTCTTTTTTCCTTGTGTTGCCATGCAAATCAAGGATGTATATTTTGTCAAAGACGCGCATTAACTCATTACGCATTTGGCGATGAATGAGCCCATCAATAAATGAGTTGTTGCTAATATACGCCACTATTCCTTCTCCATTTCTCTCCACGTAGTGTTGCGCGAGTCGAATAAATTTGATGTAATCATCTGAGAGAGGCTGGATATTTGTCTCATTGAGATCTTTCTTATAATCATTTAGAAGTTGTATTAGCCATTCCGCTCCTTTACCTTTGTTGTTGCTACTAACCGAATAGGGCGGATTGCCCATAACTATCATTATAGGGGCATCGTGTTTGATAAGGTTGGCTTCGTTCGCTTCTTTGGCGATGATGCTTCCGAGAGCCGTTTTCTCAATGATACTATTTCGTTCGAGCGAGTTCGTTAGGTAAATGCGCAAACGGTCGTTTTCATCCAACAAATCGCTTTCTCCGATTGATGTACCATTTTCTTCGTTGGACATTTCTACAGATAGTTTCAGGTGCGCAATCGTGTAAGGTGCCATCATCAGTTCAAATCCATAGAGACGCGGCAATAGGTGTTGCACTACGTACTTATCCCACGCTCCCATTTGTCCCTGCATGGAATTTTTAATATGTCGCACAACCGCAGCAAGGAAAGTACCGGTTCCTGTAGCCGGATCGAGAATCTGCACTCGGTGCATGTTCTCGGTATGAAGTACCATTTTCCCGTCTTCTTCTCTGCGTATCTCCACATCCGTTTTGCTGGTATCTGCGAGTCCTTTGGGCAAACCGAAATCATTTTTGAGAATGTCATCTACCGCCCGCACAATAAAATCCACTACGGGTTCGGGTGTATAATACACGCCGGCGGACTTTTTCTGCTTCGGATCATAAGCCCGCAAGAAATCTTCGTAGAAATGCAAAATCGGGTCTGTCTGCCGTGTCTCATGCTTAAAGCCACGCATGACTTTTTGCATGTTCGTAGCAGCGAAAGTCTCTACCAAATCATCCACTATCCACGCTATGCGTTTGTCAATATTATATCCCGCAATATGCTGAAAAGCATCGCGCAGAAAAGGGTTTGTTTTTGGGATAAGCGTTGCTGCTTCGTGACGCGAGAAGTCTTTAGGAGAATGGTCATTTAATCGTGCTGCGAAGAGACCATAAGCAATCGTTTGCGCATACAAGTCCGCGAACTTATGCTCGTCCAGATCGCTAACTAAGGCTTGTTTGAACGCATTCAGTTGCAACCAAAGGGGTGTAATCTGGTAGTCATTCTTTTTGTCATCCAAGAGGGATTGTTCGATGGTATGCGCCAATAACTGCGCTTTGGAAGCCATCCGCTCCGCAAGCCGTTTAGAGGTTGTAATAAGCTGTGGTTTGGCAGCTGCCCATTCGCGCAGAGTTTGAATGAAATGCAATTCATCAAATGAATCGTCAAGAAGTATCTGTCCATTCTCAATCTTAGCGAGACGGATAGAGGTTGTCAACTCACCATCATAGTAGAAAAGGAAACGGAGATAGTCCGTAAAGAAAAGGTTGTTGAGTGATTGTTTATAGCGGTTGAACTGCTCTTTATTCTTTGCTTTACCTTCCAAGTCCGGGTCGTTGATGTCTTTTGCTTCTGCAAACGCTACTGGCAAATCCTTATGCATGAGCATGTAATCCGGCGCTCCACATTCAACATGCCGCGGCTCGTTGATGACCGTGTAAGCAGAAGTGAGGAGTTTCTCTATAAGTGTTTTGAGCGCAGGTCGGTACGCATGTTCTCGCGCATTTCCGGTTTGGAATTGCTTGTTGAGGTCTGCTACATAGGCAGCAATATGTTCGTTCATAGTAGCGTTTGTATTAAGGTTTGCTATGTCACCATTCAGACCTTCCACAACAAAAATACGGGCAATTACTTGCTCGTATTGAGGCTGTGGTAGCGGCCCATCGAAGACACAAGTAACGCCCGTAAAACGGGCATTTACTATTGTTGCCTTCGATTTTTTGAAACTACCACATTCCAATACGAATAGACAAATAGCAAACGCTAAATTAATAATATGTTATTGCGCAACGCTTTGCGCTTATCTTTTTCCGGTTTAGCGTCTTGGAGAGGGACGTGTATTTTATTCCGCAGAGCGGATACTTTGGGCAATGAACGCCTTGATTTCTTCTTCGGTCGGCAGCTGGATATGATATTTCTGCACAAACAGATTCGGGTCCAAACCTCCGGTTGCATACTTGACAACCGTCTCTCCGTAGTCCGCACACAAAAGCAAGCCTATGGGCGGATTGTCATCCGAGGTCATCACTTCGTGCTTGTAATAATTCAAATACATATTCAGTTGCGAAGCATACTCATGGTGGAACTTGTCAATCTTCAGTTCCACCAAGAAATGGCACTTCATCACACGGTGATAGAAAACCAAATCTATCTTGTAATAATCTCCGTCAATCAGTATCCGTTTCTGCCGTGCCTCAAAACAAAAACCGTTTCCGAGCTCCAGCAACATCGTCTGCATTTTATTCAGTATAGCGGTCTCAATGTCCGTTTCATCTATCTTCTCATGCGACTCCAAATCCAAGAACTCCAATGCAACAGGGTTATGCAGCACATCTTTCGGAGACAAGTTTTGAGCGGCTTGATTGACCAACTTGGAAAGTCCGGCTTTGTCCTTTGAAAGCCCGCTGCGCTCGTAATAC
>JAFUEI010000001.1 GCA_017464025.1 Paludibacteraceae bacterium
ATGCCTACAACCTGCCGCGCGGCGTGGCTATCGACAAGAATCCCGAGAGCCCCTTCTTCGGCAATGTGTATGTATCGGAAGGCGGCGGCACCGTGGAGACCTCCGGCGTATATATCTACGACCCGAAGCTCAACGGCGGTGACAAACTCTATGGCTCCGACTGGACCGCCGAACACGCAAGCCCGATGCGTATGGCCGTGGGCGAAGACGGACTCGTCTTTGTGGCCGACTGGACCGACAGCCAACCCAACGTCCATGTCATCGACCCCGCCAACCTCGACTCCAACAAGCTCGTCTTCGGCGGCACCTATGAAGAAGGTATCGCCATGGCTGAAAACGGCGACAAGATTCACGGTGAAATGTCGGGTATCTATGTGAAAGGCACCGGGGAAGACCGCTATCTCTACACCTTCGATGCTGACCTCGGGCAGGCCATCCTGCGCTACAAGATTGGCAACATGACCGAGCCTTACGCCAAGAAGCCGGGCAAGACCATCTATATGAGCAACGAGAACTACCTGCAGAACGGCAACTCGGCCATCCTGATGGATGCCTACGAGGGCTGGTGGATTTCGCAGGACCGCGCTACCGACAACGCTACCATTCCAGCTCTTATCCACGTCACCAAAGACGGCGTCTGCAACTTCAATTCGGCGGGCATGCTCGGCGGACGTACCCGCGGCACCATGGCCTTCAACGAAGACCAGACCTATTGCGTCACTGCCAGCGACAACTCGCTGCGCGTTTGGGCTGTCACGTGGACCGACAGCGTGCCTTCGCTCGAACTGGAGCAGCAGATGGCCACCACCTTCGGCTCACAGAACAACTCTTCCTGCTACGACATCGCTATCGACCCCGCCCTCAACGTCTATACATCGGGCAACGGCAAGCCGCTGCACGTATGGGCGCTTATCAAGGACGAAAATGTTTGCACCACGCCCGCTCCGCAGGCCATGAAGTTCCATGTTACCGGCACCGGTCTGGACAACATCGAGGCGGGACGTATGCTCAAGAAAGGCGTGTACAGCGTCACCGGACAATATCTCGGTGAGACGGCTGCCGGGCTACCGCAAGGCATCTATATCGTCAACGGACAGAAAACCGTGAAGTAACCCCTATAATCCATACATGATGAAACGATCATTCATTATCCTTTTCTCGCTGCTGACTGCTCTCGTCTCCGTGTGGGGCGAGACCGTCAGCGGACGGGTAACCGACAACAAAGGCGATGCGCTGATAGGTGTTTCCGTCATGGTGGAAGGTACCACTACAGGTACCATCTCCGATTTCGATGGCAACTACTCTATCGAGGCGGCACCTCAGGCAACACTTGTCTTCAGCTACGTCGGCTTTGAAACCCAGACGGTGAAGATTCAGCAGCGGCGCATCATCAATGTGACACTGCGCGAAGACAACAAACTGCTCGACGAAGTGGTGGTGGTAGGCTACGACACCCAGCGCAAGGCCAACCTGACGGGAGCCGTGGCATCCGTCAGTGTCAGCGACCAGCTGGAAGGCCGTCCGCTCACCAACGTGGGCTCCGGTCTGCAGGGTGCAACACCCGGTCTGACCATCACGCAGAGTTCCGGCCGTATCGGCCAGACGCCTACCTTCCGCATCCGTGGTGCGGTCGGCACCTTCCTCAACGAGGGAGGCTCCCAGCCGCTCATCCTCGTGGACGGAGTGGAAATCAGTGACATATCGATGATCAGTGCCGATGACATCCAGGACATCTCTGTCCTGAAAGATGCTGCCTCGTCGTCCATCTACGGTACGCGGGCTGCCTTCGGCGTAATCCTGATTACCACCAAGGCCGGCGCACAGAGCAACAGCAAGTTCAACGTCAAGTACAGCAACAACTTCTCCTGGGCCACACCTACGGTGCTGCCCGAAGTGGCCAAGTCCTATGTGGGGGCTCAGATGGCCCTCGACGGCCGCAACCGCCGTACGCCCGGCACCACGCTCTTCAAGAACTCCTGCGGACTCGTGTGGGATCAGAATGCCATTTACAATATGGAGGACTGGGAAGCGGTCTATGGCAATGTAAAGCTGGACCCCGAGATGAAGGAAGGGCGCGACTTCGAAATCATAGGCGGGGATGTCTATTTCTACCGCTCGTGGGATGCCGCGCATGAATTTGTCAAAGACTTCTCCTTCACCCAGCAGCACAACATCTCTGTGGGCGGTACGGCCAACAAGACCAACTATTACCTCGGCCTCGGCTATATGGGGCAGGATGGTGTGGTGAAGGTCAATCCCGACAAGTACAGCCGCTATTCGGTGGACTTCTCTGCCGACACGGAGGTGTTCAAATGGCTGAAGGTGCGCAGCAAGTTCCTCTATACGCGTACCGACCTTGAGACGCCCTTCAATTTCGGCTCCACCAGCTACGATGCCCTCTACTACCTCTACCGCTGGCCCTCCATCATGCCTTATGGCACCTATCAGGGCCATCCCTTCCGCAATTCCGTTACGGAAACGGCTGCCGCCAGCATGAACAGTGACCTCAAAGACTATATGCGTGCTTCCATTGGAGCCACGTTCCAGTTCTACAAAGATCTCTCGCTCGACATCGACTATACCTACAATCTGGACAACCAGTCCATCACGCAGCGTGGCGGAACGGTAGGCGGCTGGGATTTTTGGAACGGAGGACTTGTCCTCTCCGAGAACTGGGCAGGCAGTGCACGCAACAAGGTGGACAAGTACATCTACCTGCGTAACTACCATGCCGGCAACGCCGTGCTCCGCTACAAACACACATGGAACGACGCACACAAGTTCTCTGCCTTTGCCGGTATGAACATCGAATATAAGGAGGTGGACTATGTCAATGCCGAGAAGCGCGACCTGCTGGATATGTCCAAGCCTGAGATATCGCTGGCCGTGGGCGACGACTTCGTCTATGGCTCGCACACCAATTGGGCTATCATGGGCTTCTTTGCCCGTGTCAACTACAGCTATCGCGACCGCTATCTCATCGAGCTCAATGGCCGCGTGGACGGCTCCAGCCGCTTCCCGACCAACCGCCAGTGGGGATTCTTCCCTTCGGGCTCGCTCGGCTGGGTGGCCAGCGAGGAGAGTTTCTTCGAAGTGCTCAAGCCGTGGTGGAGCTTCGCCAAGGTGCGTGCCTCCTACGGCTCGGTGGGCAACCAGGATATCGGCAACAACCGCTTCCGCGCCATCATGTCCTCCACCACTTCCGGTTGGATTGTGGGTGACGTCAATATGCGTACCTTCGGCATGCCGACGGCGCTGGCCGACGGCTTCACGTGGGAGACTATCAAGACCGTCGATGCCGGTATCGACACCCGCTTCTTCAACGACGACCTCGGCTTGAGCTTCGATTGGTACCGCCGCATCAACGACGGTATGGTGGTAGGCGGTGCCGAACTGCCCTCCACGTTTGGTGCAACGGCTCCTTACGAGAATGCCGCCCAACTCACCACTAACGGCTGGGAACTCTCGCTGGACTACCGGCATAAGTTCTCCAACGGACTGCGTATCAACGCTACCTTCAATCTCTCCGATGCACTCACCATCGTCACCAAACATCCACGTAAGGCCACGTCCATCATCGACGGCAGCAACTACGAGGGCAAGATTTATGGCGAGATATGGGGCTTTGAGACCGACCGTCTGTTCCAGGAAAGCGATTTCCATACCGAGAATGTCGGTGGCAAGGATGTGCTCGTGCTCAACGATGGCATTCCTACGCAGGAGTACTTTGAGAAGTCCAGCGGCTACGGCTACAAGTACGGCCCGGGCGACGTGAAGTACAAAGACCTTGACGGCGACGGGGAAATCACGTGGGGCAGCAAGACCGTGGCCGACCACGGCGACCTCAAGCGTATCGGCAACACGACGCCGCGTTTCGAGTACAACTTCCGTATCGGCCTCGACTGGTACGGCGTTGACCTCTCCCTCTTCTTCCAGGGCGTAGGTTCGCGCCAGTATTGGGCTACGGGTACGATGCTGATTCCGGGCTGGAACTTCTCCGAGGGCACCTATTATGCCCATCAGACCGACTATTGGACCCCCTCCAATACCAATGCCTACTATCCGCGTATCACGGAGATGAACCAGCCCGGCCAGTACAGTGCAGCTGCGTTCAACTTCCTCTGCCAGACCCGCTACCTGCTGGATATGTCCTATCTGCGTCTGAAGAACATCACGCTCGGCTATTCCCTGCCGCAGCCGGTGCTTCGGAAGATGCACTTCGAGAAGTTCCGCATCTACGCCAGCTTCGAGAACGTGGCCGAAATCGACCATTTGGGCAACCGGCCGGTTGACCCTGAAACCGCCACTTCGGCCGGCGATGGCGGAGCCATGGGATGGGGACGTATCTACCCCTTCACGCGGCAGATGTCCTTCGGTTTGCAGATTTCTTTGTAAAGAGCTATGTGGAACGATAAATGATGAATGTTATGAAGACTTTCGCTAAATACTGTATCCTTCTGCTGCCTGCCCTGCTGGCAGGATGTCAGAGCAGTTTCCTCAACCAGGAGCCTTTCGACGAGTTCACCGATGCCGAGTACTGGCGCACCGAAGATCAGGCCCGTACCTTCATGTACGGTTTCTATCCTTCCGTCTTTTCCGGCTACGGCACCGGCACAGCGCATGGCCCTTTCCTTATGGGGCAGACTCTCAACGACGATTTCTCGTCCGATGTGTCGCAAAACAACCTGCAGCCCGAGGTGGTGCCGGTAAGCGACGGGGCCTGGAGTTTCACCAATATCCGCAAGGCCAACTATGTGCTGGAGAATATCAACCGCATCGATGCCAACACCGCTACAAAGAACCACTGGCGCGGCGTGGCTCGCTTCTTCCGCGCTTGCTATTACAGCAATCTCACCTTCACTTTCGGTGATGTGCCCTGGTACGACCGCGTTCCGCAGAGCACCGATGAGGCCTATCTCTACAAGGACCGCGACAGCCGCTTCTTTGTCGATTCCTGCATCATGGCCGACTTCACCTATGCCATGGACAGCGTCCGTCAGGCCGACGGCGACCTGCAGGTCAACAAGTTTGTGGTGGCCGGCATGGCGTCGCGTTTCCTGCTTCGCGAAGGCACCTACCTCAAGTACCACTACGGCAGCAATCCCGAGGCGGTGGCTATGGCCGAGAAGTGTCTGCGCTTTGCCAAAGATGCGGCATTGGTGGTCATGAATTCGGGCAAATACAGCATCGCACCCTCTTATAATGCCCTCTTCACATCCGACGATTTGGCCGGCAATCCCGAGGTGCTGATGTACCGTCACTATGTGGACGGTGTGCTCGCCCACTCCACGCTCGCCTATTCCTACACCGAGACGCAGGCCGGCCTCAGCAAGTCGCTGGCAGAAGCCTTCCTCTGTGCCGACGGGCGCCCCGTCTATGTCAAAGAGGCCTTTTGGACGCCGCGTACGGCTGAGCAGTTCTTTGCCAACCGCGACCCGCGCCTCAAACTTTGCATCCGTCCCAAGTACTACATCAAAGGCTGCGACTGCCAGCCTTATGCCTATGCGCTTTCCGGCTTCTCATGGAACAAGTTCATGAACGATGAAGAGGCAGAAAAACTGTTTGCCAACAAGGCGGCCAACCCGCTCTTCAATCGCGAGAAGAACATCACCGACGCGCCCTGCCTGCGCTATGCCGAAGTGCTGCTCAACTACGTGGAGGCGGCCTACGAACTCAATCAGCTCAATCCGTCCGAACCCTTTACGCAGACCGATATCGACAAGTCAATCAATCTGATTCGCGACAGGGAAGGTGTAGAGATGCCTCACCTTGGCATGGCCGGCTCCAACCCGACCGTCGGCGGGGTGGCCTACGACGACCCCAAACGTCTCGAGATTGAGAATGCCGCCAACGGCGAAATCACGTCGTCCCTGCTCTGGGAAATCCGCCGCGAGCGCCGTGTGGAACTCTGCTTGGAGGGCTTCCGCCTGAACGACCTCAAGCGCTGGGGCAAGCTGGACTACGTATGGAACGGCTGCAACCCCGACATCCGCTTCGGAGCCTATATCGTGGCGGCCGACTATCCAGGCAAGGCTGACGAGATTGTATTCGAAGACCCTTCTTACACCGAGGGATATATTCTTCGCAACACCCAGAAAGAGCGTGACCGGCCCGTCGAGCGCAACTATATCAGCCCCGTACCCACCGGACAGATTCAGCTCTACGAAGCTCACGGCTACAAGCTTACCCAGACCAAGGAATGGCAATAAACCAATAGTTCAACTCTTTAATTCATAAACCGCAATGAAAAAACTTCTGAAGAATGCCATGCTGCTCACCGCAGCATTCGCGCTGGCAGCCACGGGGTGCAACAATAACCCCAATCCTGACAATCCGTCAGGCACCGATTCGGCTGTCAAACTCCGTCAGCTATATATCACCAACGGTGGTATCACTGGCACGGAGCGCTACACCGGCACCGTTGATGCCGAACAACTGACCGTGCTGTTCACCGATGTGGCGGCCGAAACCGACCTCACCGCTGTCAAACTCGAGGCTTCCGCTTCGCGCGGCTCCGAACTGGTGCAGAGCACCGTCAACTTCCTCGAGGGGGCTGCTGCCGATGCTACCGAACTCACGAAGACAATCATGCTGCGCAACCCCGACCTCACGACCAACAACGAAGTGACCTATACGGTCACCATCAAGCTCAAAGCCCCCGAGCAGGCTCCCGTGCTTGACAAAATTGTGGTGAAAGATGCCGATGGCAAAGAAATCACACGCAGCACCGCCAACATCATTGACGGCATCCTGCTCCTCGGTGTAGAGACTTCTACAGCCGAGCTTGTCAGCATCACGCTCAAGCCCGCCCGTGCCACCTACGAGTTCACTGCCATACAGGACAACATTCTCCAGCAGGCCAACCCCGGTATGCTGAAGCTTGCCTTCATGGGCCTCACCACCGAGTATAAGCTCTCCTTCGCCTCTTCGCCGGCTTCGGGTGCCGACTTCTCAAAGGCGAAAGTGCATGCGTGGGATGTCAACACCACGGTCTATACCGACCTCGCTGACCAGAACACCCGCGGCGGCGACATGGACGAGAACTACGTTCTCATAGTCAACCGTGCCGGCGATGCAGCCAATCCCTATCTGCTCAGGGTGGATGACCTGCTCAACGACAACGCGGCAAGCAAAATCCAGCTGGCGGTTCCCGAAGATGTGGTGGCCGGCGGTACGCATATCGTCAGTGCCGGACGTCTCACCCAGGGACACATCTATGTCTGCAACCTGCGCACCAATACCGATGAGAAACTTCGCGTTTACCATTGGGCATCGCCTTCCGCACAGCCCGAACTGGTGTGCGAATGGGACGGCACCACCCAGAGCTTGGAAGAACCCTATGCCGGCCGTATCGGCGACAACATCTCTATCAGTCTCGACGCTTCCGGCAACGGCTATGCCTATTTCTCGCAGCAGGAAGGTGCCGGCATGGTGTTCCGCTTCACGGTTACCGGATTCTCCACATTCTCCAACCCCGTCATGATTCAGATGCCCGCCGTGGCCAACTACTACGGTATGTACAACAAAGTCGGCGAGAACGAGTATCTCTTCAAGTCGGTCTTCAACCCCACCATGTGGCTCGTTGATGCCGATGGCAACCGGCTCTACGAATTCCTCTGGGATGTCAGTCTGAGCAAAGACGGACGCTTCTCCACCGACTTCCGTATCATCGAGTTCAACCGTGCCCGCTATCTGATGGCTTCCAACGCACGCCGCTTCAAGTACTATGCTCCCGAGGCCGTCAACGTATGGGATATCTCCGAAGGCATGTCCAACGCCGCCGCTCTCAAGGCGATGGAAGACAACCGTCTGGTTGACCCCGAAAGTGAGGACCCCGAGGACCCCGATTATCTCGACTACGAGCCGGTTTACCACTACGGCTATTCGTCGGGTGAAGAGAGTGCCGTGGCCGCCTGTGTCGCCCTCTGCGCCACGGTCGTAAAAGATGGCAAACTGCTTATCTGGACGGCTGCTCCCACCGCCGGTATGGCTTTGGTGGAGATTCCTGCCGCTATGTAATTGGCTGATTTTATCAACAGCGGGATTCCTCTTGCGGGTCCCGCTGTTTTGTTGTAATTTTGTACCGTAAACAAACCCACCCTCTCTTTCCTGCCATGAAGCACGCTCTCTCCGTTTTCCTGCTCTCGTTTCTTTGCTCTGTGTCCGTCCTCTGTTGCGGGCGCGATGTCGTTGTCGGTGCTGCACGGCAGGAGGCATGGCTGCCCCTGTTGCAGGGCAGGCGGGTGGCACTCTTCAGCAACCATACGGGTATCGTGGACGGCAGGCATACGCTCGACCTGCTTCTTGAAAGCGGCATCACCGTCACCGCCGTCTTCTCCCCCGAACACGGTTTCCGTGGTACGGCCGGAGCAGGCGACCATGTGGACAACTCGGTGGACGAAAAGACGGGGGTACCCATCCTCTCGCTCTACAACGGTAACTCCGCCCGACCCTCCGACGAGGCCATGCAGCTGTTCGATGTTCTGGTCTGCGACATTCAGGATGTGGGGCTCCGATTCTACACCTATTACATCTCCATGGTCCGCCTCATGGATGCCTGTGCCGATTTCGGCAAACTCTTCGTCGTCTTCGACCGGCCCAATCCCAACGGCTGGTATGTGGACGGACCTGTGCTGGATATGCAGTACAAGTCGGGAGTGGGCTGGCTGCCCATACCCGTGGTACATGGCATGACCCTCGGCGAACTGGCGCTTATGGTCAATGGTGAGGGATGGCTTACCGACGGCAGGCAGTGCCCGCTGCAGGTGGTGCCTTGCAAGCATTATACCCACCGCACCCGCTACCGGCTCCCCGTGCCGCCGTCACCCAACTTGCAGAACATGCTGGCTGTCTATCTCTATCCTTCCACCTGCTATTTCGAGGCTACGCCCGTATCGCTCGGCCGCGGCACCGACAAGCCCTTCCTCTGCTACGGCCATCCCAATATGCAGGGCTGCTCCTTCTCCTTCACGCCCCGCAGCATGCAGTCGGCTCCCAAGCCCCCGCAGCAGGACCGCCTCTGCTATGGGGTGGACCTCAGCACGATGACCGAAGAGGAGGCTATGCAGCACGGGCTCGACCTCACATGGCTGATAGATGCCTTCCGCAACCTCCACATGGACAACTGGTTCTTCTCGCCTTTCTTTGAGAAACTCATTGGCGTAGGCTATGTCCGCAAGATGATTCTCGAGGGACGCTCCGCCGAAGAAATCCGCGCCTGCTGGCACGACGATGTAGCCCGCTTCCGCCAACAACGCAAACCTTATTTACTCTATAAAGAATGAGTCCTATCGTTATCCTCCTTACCATTGCGGCCTATTTCGCCGTACTCTTTCTGGTCAGCTGGCTGGCCGGACGTAATGCCGACAATGCAGGCTTCTTCTCGGGCAACCGCCAGAGCCATTGGGTGCTCGTCATGTTTTCCACTATCGGTGCCGCCATCTCCGGTGTCACCTTCGTCAGCGTCCCCGGCATGGTGCAGGGGGCAGGCTTCAGCTATATGCAGATGGTGCTCGGCTTCACTGTCGGCCAGATTATCGTCGCCTACGTCCTCATACCGATGTACTACCGCATGAACCTCACCAGCATCTACCAGTATCTCGAGTCCCGCTTCGGCATCACCACCTACCGGACCGGAGCCTGGTTCTTCTTTGTGAGCAAGATGCTCGGGGCCAGCGTGCGCCTTTTTGTGGTAGGCAGTGTGCTGCAGTTACTGGTGTTCGGGCCGTTAGGGGTGCCGTTCTGGGTCAACGCCCTCTTCACGGTCGCTATTGTCTATCTCTGTACCTTCAAGGGGGGCGTGCGTTCCGTCATCTGGACCGACCTCTTGAAGACGCTCTGTCTCGTCCTTTCCGTGGTTCTCTGCATCGTGTGTGTACTGCGCAGCGGAGTCTCCTTCGACGGATTCGGAGCCTCTGAGATGTCAAAGACGTTCTTCTTTGATGATGCGAACGATGGCAAATTTTTCTGGAAGCAGTTCCTCGCAGGCATCTTCCTCGTCATTGCCACTACCGGCCTTGACCAGGACCTCATGCAGCGCACCCTCTCTTGCAAGAACTACAAGGATGCGCAGAAGAACATGATCAGTGGGGCCGTCATGCAGATTTTCGTCATCTTCCTCTTCCTCGTGCTCGGTTGGTTGCTCTACACCTATGCCGCGCAGACCGGCATCAGTCTCGAGGGAATGAAGGGAGACGATGTGTTTCCCTATCTGGCCACAGGCAAAAATCCGGCTACGGGCAGCATGTTCTTCCCCATGATTGTGGGCATACTCTTCATCGTCGGCTTCATCGCGTCTGCCTATTCGGCGGCGGGCAGTGCCCTCACGGCGCTCACCACTTCTTTCACCATCGATATCCTTGGTCAGCAGAAGACGGTCCGCACGCGCCAGCTTGTGCACGCCGGTATGGCGGTGCTGATGGCCGTATGCATCTACGTCATCTGGCTCCTCAACGACGATAGTGTCATCCAGACTGTCTATAAGGTGGCCTCCTATACCTACGGCCCCCTGCTCGGCATGTTCTGCTTCGGTATGTTTACGCGTCTGCGGGTGCGCGACCGCTGGATTCCGCTCGTGGCGGTGCTCGCCCCTGTGCTCACATGGATCATTGACGCCAACTCCGCCGCATGGTTTGCGGGCTATCAGTTCAGCCATGAGCGCCTGCTGCTCAATGCGCTTCTGGCCTTCCTTGGGATGCTCTGCCTCGCCCGCCCCGCCGCAAAAGACGGCCAATAGCAGACTCGGAAGCAATCAGATACAAACTGCCGGTGGTTTACCGCTTTTTTTGCAGGGGAGGAGCAGGTGCCTGTCTGTCCCTTCGCAGGTTCCGTAGAGATGTGGCATTGCTGCGTCTCCCGTCTGTGTGAGGCCGCTTTTTCATGCGTTTGCCCTGAAGATTTATTGCGGAATTTGCGTAAATAAATAAAATGTTGTACCTTTGCACGCTATTTTGTAAAATTGTGCCTGACAGACAGGAAATATAATAACTAAAAACATAAACAAACATGCAAAACAAAGGACTTGTTAGAATCTTGGCGGTCTGCCTTGCGCTGGTATCCGCCTTTTATCTCTCGTTCTCGTTTGTGACGAGCCACTACAACAAGAAGGCTGCCGACTATGCCCAAGGGGACAAGACGATGGAGTACTTCTATCTGGACTCGCTCTCAAGCCAGAAGGTATGGATGGGCTATACGCTCAAAGAATGCCGTGAGAAAGAAATCAACCTCGGCCTTGACCTGAAGGGCGGTATGAACGTTACCATGGAAGTATCCGTGCCCGATATTCTCCGCGCACTTTCCGGTTACAACACTACCGAGAACTTCACCCGGGCTATGGAGTTGGCACGTCAGAAGCAGAAGACGAGCCAGACCGACTTCGTGACCCTCTTTATTCAGTCGTTCAAGGAGATTGACCCGAACGCACAGCTCGCTTCCGTATTCTCCACGTTCGAACTCAAGGACAAAGTGTCCCTCACTTCCACCAACGAAGAAGTGGAGAAGGTTATCCGCGAGGAAACCGAAGGCGCTATCAACAATTCGTTCAATGTGCTTCGTACACGTATCGACCGCTTCGGTGTCGTACAGCCCAACATCCAGAAGCTGGACCAGGTGGGACGTATCCTCATTGAGCTTCCGGGCGTGAAAGAGCCCGAGCGCGTGCGCAAACTCCTCCAGGGAACGGCCAACCTTGAGTTTTGGGAGACCTACGACCTGCAGGAGATTCTCCCGCAGCTCATGCAGCTCAACCAGCAGCTTGCCACCGTACAGGCCGCTACCGATGAGGCTGCCGAAGAAGCCCCTGCACAAGAAGTAAAGGCTGAGGAGACCAATTCTATCGACTCGCTGCTCAACGCCGCTGACGAAGATAAGGCCGAAGACCAGAGCGCCGCTCTTGAGAACTACCGCAAGCAGAACCCCTTGTTCGCTGTCCTCAACCCCAGTGTTGACCAGAGCGGACGCGCCTACCGCGGCCCCGTGGTAGGTATGGTGGTTTATACCGATACGGCCAAGGTGAACGCTATGCTTGCTTCGCAGCAGGCCAAGGCTATCCTGCCCCGTGACCTCAAGTTCTGCTGGACCGTCAAGCCTATCGACGAGGCCGAGACGGTTTATCAGCTCGTGGCTCTCAAGCAGGTCAACCGCGACGGACGTGCTTCGCTCGAAGGCGATGTCATTACCGATGCCCGTGCCGACTTCTCGCAGACCAGCGCTTATGCCAACGTCAGCATGTCGATGAATGCCGAGGGTGCCAAGGCTTGGGCCCGCATCACCCGCGAGAACATCGGCAAGTCCATTGCCATCGTGCTCGACGGCTATGTATATTCCTTCCCCACCGTACAGAACGAGATTGCCGGTGGCAACTCGCAGATTACGGGTAACTTCACCGTAGAAGAAGCCAAGGACTTGGCCAATACCCTCAAATCCGGTAAGATGCCCGCCCCCGCCCGCATCATTCAGGAAGACGTGGTTGGTCCCTCCCTTGGTCAGAAAGCCATTCATGACGGTCTGTGGAGCTTTATCATCGGCTTCATCCTGATTCTCGTCTATATGGTGTTCTACTATGGCGTCATTCCCGGTCTGATTGCCGATGCCGCTTTGCTGTGCAACGTATTCCTGTTGCTCGGTATTCTGGCTTCCTTCGGTGCCGTGCTCACTTTGCCGGGTATCGCCGGTATCGTGCTTACCATGGGTATGGCCGTCGATGCCAACGTGCTTATCTACGAGCGTATCCGTGAGGAGATGGCTGCCGGTAAGAACCTCAGGAAGGCTATCAACGACGGCTTTGCCGGTGCCATCAGCGCCATCATCGATGCCAACGTCACCTCCTTCCTGACAGGTGTCGTTCTGGCTGTCTTTGGTACGGGCCCCATCAAGGGCTTCGCCGTTACCTTCATGATCGGTATCGTTTCTTCCGTGCTGACGGCTGTGTTCATCACCCGCCTGCTCCTTGAGGACTATGCCAAGCGTGACGATGCGAAGGATCTGCCCTTCACCACGCCTTACATGAAGAACTTCCTCAAGAACACCAGCATCAACTTTGTCGGCATCCGCAAGTGGGCCTACATCATCTCGGGTGTGCTGATTGTCATTGCTCTTCTCGGTCTTGAACCTCACATCATGGGCAAGCTCAACCTCGGTATCGACTTCTCCGGCGGCCGCAACTACATCGTCCGCTTTGAGCAGCCGGTAAGCACTGAAGACGTGAAAGCGGCGCTCGACAACGTGTTCATGGAGAACCTGGAAGAGGGCGAGACCTATTCGCTCAACGTCATCACTATCGGTGACCAGAATCAGGTTCGTATCTCCACCAACTACCGTATCCACGACGACAGCGAGAGCATCGACGAGCAGATTGAGGCGCTCATCTATCAGGGTTGCAAGCCCTTCCTGAGCGACAATATCTCGGAGACCGACTTCCTCTCCACGCAGGCTAACGAAGAGGTAGGTATCATGCAGAGCCAGAAGGTGGGCCCCTCCATCGCTGACGACATCAAGCAGGCCGCCGTATGGTCGGTGCTCGGTGCATTGCTCATCATCTTCCTCTACATCTTCATGCGTTTCCGCAACGCTGCCTACTCGGTGGGTGCGCTGGCAGCTCTTGCCCACGATACGATTATCGTGCTCGGTATGTACGCCCTGCTTTGGAAGATTATGCCTTTCTCCATGGAGATTGACCAGGCCTTCATTGCGGCCATCCTGACCATCATCGGTTATTCCGTCAACGATACCGTGGTTGTGTTCGACCGTATCCGTGAATACAATACGCTCTATGCCAAGCGCGACCGTGCGCAGAACATCAACGATGCTATCAACGCAACGTTGAGCCGTACGTTCTCCACGTCTATGTCAACCTTCATCGTCTTGCTTGCCATCTTCATCTTCGGCGGTGAGACCATCCGCGGCTTCGTGTTCGCATTGCTTATCGGTGTGATTGTAGGTACCTATTCGTCGGTTTGCATCGCCACTCCGATTGCCTACGACATCCAGCAGGCTGTTGCACGCCGCAAGGCTGCCAAAGCTGCCTGAGTGACACGGACATTCCCGTAGCAGAGGCCTTCGGGCTTCGCCGGAACATTGCAGAGACGGTCGTTGGCGGCCGTCTCTGCTTTTGTCGGGACAAGGGCTGATTGCCAACTGGGCTTGCCAATCGGCAGAGATTTGGAAAATAAATGCAGAATTATTTCCGTAATCCAACTATTTGCCGTAACTTTGCAGCCTACTGGGGGGAAGGGTAGGTCTGTATCTTGCTCTCCCGCCGTCTGACAGAACCGTAGAGAATATCAATTACCCAACAAAACAAAATAACATTATGTCAAAAGTAACTGTTGTAGGCGCAGGTAACGTAGGTGCTACGTGCGCAAACGTATTGGCAGTAAACGAAGTTGCCAACGAAGTATGTCTGATTGACATCAAGGAAGGTCTTGCCGAGGGCAAGGCAATGGACATCATGCAGACCGCTCAGCTCATGGGCTTCGACACCGTGGTTAAGGGTGTGACCAACGACTACAGCCAGACGGCTAATTCCAACGTCGTTATCATCACCTCGGGCCTGCCTCGCAAACCCGGTATGACGCGTGAGGAACTGATAGGTGTCAATGCCGGCATCGTCAAGAGCGTGGCTACGCAGGTGCTCCAGTACTCGCCCGATGCCATCCTCGTTGTGGTCAGCAACCCGATGGATACGATGGCATACCTTACCCTTCATGCCCTCGGTCTGCCCCGCAACCGCGTCATCGGTATGGGCGGCGCCCTCGACAGCGCCCGTCTGAAATATTTCCTCAGCCAGGCTCTGCACTGCAATGCCAACGACGTGGACGGCTTCGTTATCGGCGGTCATGGCGACACCACCATGATTCCTCTGACGAGTTATACCACCTACAAAGGTATCAACGTCAGCGAATTCCTTTCGGCGGAAGAGCTTGAGCAGGTGGTTAAGAGCACGATGGTAGGTGGTGCTACCCTGACCGGTCTGCTCGGCACATCGGCTTGGATGGCCCCCGGCGCTGCTGCTGCCAGCGTGGCTGAAGCTATCATCAAGGACCAGAAGAAGATGATTCCCTGCTCGGCTGCCCTTGAGGGCGAGTACGGCATGCACGACATCACCATCGGTGTTCCCTGCATCATCGGCAAGAACGGTATCGAGAAGATTCTTGAGCTCAACATCAGTGAGGCCGAGCGTCAGAAACTGAAGGATTCGGAGGCTGCTGTGCGCAAGACCACCGCTGTGCTCAAAGACCTCAACGTGCTCTGATACGGGCTGTGCTGACAATTGTTGGCAAGGTATATAAACACAGGACGACCTCTTCGGCCGTCCTGTGTTTTTTTTTTGTTGCTGTGGCGTCTTAGCCTTTGACGATAGCTTCTGCTATCTGCTCGTAGAATGCGGCGGCAGGATGCCCTTCCTGCAGACTGATAGGCATGCCGTCGTCGCCTGCCTGACGGATGCTCTGCACCAACGGAATCTGTCCTAATAGAGGCACGTTCAGTTCGTCCGCTAATTGCTTGCCGCCGTCTTTGCCGAAGATGTAATATTTGTTCTCCGGCAGTTCTGCCGGCGTAAACCAGGCCATGTTCTCGATGATGCCGAGCACGGGTACATCCACTTTCTCGTTGCGGAACATATCCACGCCTTTGCGTGCATCGGCTAAGGCCACCGGTTGCGGGGTGGTCACTACGATGGCACCGCTCAGCCGGATGGTCTGTACGATGGTCAGGTGGATATCGCTGGTGCCGGGGGGCAGGTCGATGAGCAGATAGTCCAACTCGCCCCAGTTGCCTTCGTCAATGAGTTGCTTGATGGCATTGCTGGCCAGTCCGCCCCGCCATATCACGGCGCTGTCCGGCTCGACGAAGAATCCTATGCTCAGCAGTTTCACACCGTACTGCACGATGGGGTCTATCAGTTCGCGGCCGCCTGCTTCTACCATCACGGGACGGGCATCTTCCGCATGAAACATTTTCGGCTGGCTCGGACCGTGTATGTCTGCATCCAGCAGCCCCACACGCTGCCCCGCTTTGGCTAAAGCCACGGCCAGATTGGCCGCTACCGTTGACTTGCCTACGCCTCCTTTTCCCGATGAAATCGCAATAATATGCTTCACGCCGGCTAATGGCCGGTACTCTTCTGCCGGAGCCTGTTGTTTGCGGTACTTGGGATGGATGCTCACGGCCGCATTGGGCTCCGCATAGGTCTTAACAGCCGCCTCGGCCGCCTTCACTACCGACTTGAGGAAAGGGTCGTTGTCTTTGTCGAAGATGAGGGAGAATGACACCTCAAAACCCGAAATGCGGATGTCGTCCTCCAGCATGCCGCTTTCTATCAGGTCTTTACCGTTTCCCGGATAACGCACATGACGCAGTGCGTCAATGATTTGTTGTGGATACATGTTGTCTTCTATTTCGTTGTGTCTGTATGTTTGCCGTTGTAGTTGCGCCCGTAGGAGCGGTAGGTGTCCTTCTCTATCTCCACGTCGGGCTCTTCATAGCTCTCGCGATGCGGCAGGCCGAAAGCGATGTATTTGATGCTCATGCCGCGTTCCAGCCATTGCTTCTCGTAGTGGGTTTTCAGGTCAAGCACGGGGTCCGTCAGGCCGGTGGCATACAGGTCGTTTGTCGCGATTTCAACGGGAAAACGGTTGGCGCGCACCATCTCGGCGGTGTATTGGTAGAGGAACGGGCTGTCGGTCTTCAGGTGCACCAGTCCTCCGTCACGCAGCAGTTGCCGATAGCGTTGCATGAAGTAGGAGGATGTCAGCCGTTTGGTGGCTTTCTTCATCTGCGGGTCGGGGAAGGTAATCCATATCTCGTCTGCTTCGTCGGCCGCAAAGAAGCGTGGCAGAAACTCGATGTTGGTGCGCAGAAAGGCCACATTGGGCATCCGTGCTTCGCAGGCCTCTTTGGCGCCTGCCCAGATGCGGGCGCCCTTGATGTCCACGCCTATGAAGTTTTTGTCGGGGAAGAGGCGTCCGAGACCGACGGTGTACTCGCCCCGCCCGCAGCCGAGTTCCAGCACGATGGGGTTCGGGTTGCGGAACACGTGTTCACGCCATTGGCCTGCATAGGCGGTCTTGTCGGCAGCATTGCCCTTGGCCTCTTCTGCGCTGCATTGGAACACGTTATCAAACGTCTCCATCTCGGCGAACTTCTTCAGTTTGTTTTTGCTCATAATAGTGATAAGTTGGTGCGTCCGATGGGTGCTCGCGCACGGCAAGGCGCTAAAAAAACAATCAGGCGGGTGGTGTTGCACTTGCCTGATTGTCTTGTAGCGAGGCCCGGGATTGAACCGGGGACCTCATGATTATGAATCATGCGCTCTAACCAGCTGAGCTACCTCGCCGCGTGCTCTCTTTCGAAAGCGGGTGCAAAAGTACAACAAGTTTCTGAATTACGCAAATAATTCTGTTATTTTGCTGTATTTTTATCCCACCTGCGCGCCGTTCCTTACAGGGCGGCTCACGGTGGTGACGGTCAGTTTCCCGTCGCTGCCTGCGGCACTCAGTATCATTCCCTGGCTCTCGATACCCATCATCTTGCGCGGCGGGAAGTTGGCGATGAAGAGCACCTGTTTGCCCACCAGCTCCTGCGGGTCGGGATAGCTCTGGGCGATGCCGCTCAAGATGGTGCGCCCCCCCATGCCGTCGTCTATCTTGAATTGCAGCAGTTTGTCCGATTTCTTCACCTTCGTGCATTCCAGCACGGTGCCTACGCGGATATCCGTCTTGTCGAACACGTCAATCGTGGTGGCGGTCTTCACCGCTTCGGGCTGCCAGCCCGCCTCTTCGTTCTCTTTCTTGATGCGGGCCAGACGGTCAAGCTGGGCCTGGATGGCGCTGTCGTCTATTTTCTCGAAGAGCAGCGAGGGTTCTGCCAGTGGGTGCCCTTCGGGCAGAATATCGGTGTCGCCGAGGCGGTTCCAGTCCAGACGGCTGATGCCCAGCATGTCGCGCAGTTTCTTCGATGAGAAGGGCAGGAACGGCTCGAAGGCGATGCTCAGGTTGGCGGCCGTCTGCAGGGCCAGATTCAGGATGGTGGCGGTGCGCTGCATGTCGGTCTTCGCCAATTTCCAGGGCTCGGTGTCGGCTAAGTATTTGTTGCCGATGCGGGCGAGGTTCATCGCCTCTTTCTGGGCGTCGCGGAAGCGGAAGTTCTCTAACAGGTCCTCCAATTGCTGCTTGATGCCGCCGAACTCCTGCACCGTCTGGCGGTCATAGTCGGTCAGCTCGCCCTGGGCGGGCACTTTTCCTCCGAAATACTTGTGAGTCAGCACCATCGCACGGTTTACGAAGTTGCCGTATATGGCCACCAGCTCGTTGTTGTTGCGGGCCTGGAAGTCGCTCCACGTGAAGTCGTTGTCTTTCGTCTCCGGCGCATTGGCTGTCAGCACGTAGCGTAGCACGTCCTGCTTGCCGGGGAAGTCGTCCAGATATTCGTTCAGCCATACCGCCCAATTGCGCGAGGTGCTTATCTTGTCACCCTCCAGGTTCAGAAACTCGTTGCTCGGCACGTTGTCCGGCAATATATACTGCGCTCCGTCGTTGCACTCGTTCCACGCCTTCAGCATCGTCGGGAACACAATACAGTGGAACACGATGTTGTCCTTGCCGATGAAGTGTATCATGCGCGTGTCTTTGTCCTGCCACCACTTCTCCCACGTCCCGTATTGCTCCGGCTGCGCATCGCACAGTTCTTTCGTGTTGCTGATATAGCCTATCGGCGCGTCGAACCACACGTACAGCACCTTGCCCTCTGCGCCTTCCACGGGCACGGGGATACCCCAGCTTAGGTCGCGCGTCACTGCACGCGGGTGCAAGCCGCCGTCCAACCAGCTCTTGCACTGGCCATATACGTTGCTCCGCCACTCCTTGTGCTCTTCCAGTATCCATTGCTCAAGCCACTGCTGGTATTGGTCCAGCGGCAGATACCAGTGCGTCGTCGCACGTTTGGTCAGCGGGTTGCCGTTAACGGCGTTGTAGGGGTTTATCAGCTCGTCGGGCGAGAGCGTCCGTCCGCATTTCTCGCATTGGTCGCCGTAGGCGCCTGCCGAGTGGCAATGCGGACATTCGCCGCGGATGTTCCGGTCCGTCAGGAATTCTTTCGTCTCCTCGTCGTAGAACTGCTCGGTGGTCTGCTGGATGAATTTGCCGCCCTCATACAGCGTGCGGAAGAAGTCGCTTGCAAACCTGTGATGGATGTCCGAGGTGGTCCGGCTATATACGTCGAACGAGATGCCGAAGCGCTCGAAACTGTCTTTTATGAGGTTGTGATAGCGGTCCACCACTTGTTGCACCGTGATGCCTTCTTTCCGGGCTCTGATCGTAACGGGAACGCCATGCTCGTCGCTGCCGCCTACGAAGAGGACAGGACGGCCTTTCAAACGCAGATAGCGGACATAGATGTCGGCGGGCACATATACGCCTGCTAAATGTCCGATGTGCACCGGCCCGTTGGCATACGGCAGGGCGGAGGTTACGAGGGTTCGTTGGTAGTTGGTTGCTGACATATACAATGGTTATGTGTTGGTTTTATTCACTAAAAGGGCTATTTTTTGACAAAAACGAACCCAAAGTGCACCTAGAATTTGCGTATGTGAATTATTGTGCTTAACTTCGCGGTCCGAAATGTTGCGCAAAGGTACGGATAATTGTGCAATTGTGCAAATACAAGTTTTGCAACTCATGAAAAGGTGTCTTTCGTTGTTCTTCCTCGCTTTGGGGCTGACGTTTGTTGCTAAGGCGCAGGTGAAAAACTATATTTCCGTTTGGGGACAGGCCGGCGAGTCGTCGCTGATGACCAATATCAGCCAGCTTTCCTCCAACCTCAGCTTCGGTGGTGCCGGTGGCGTGGGCTTCGGCTATGAACTGGAGGCCAACCATTTCCTCTTTACCATAGGCCTTTCGGCCGATGTCTCGCACACGGTCTTCTCCTCCAAACCCTTGCAGCAGGAGATTCCCGGTGCTATCGACGACGAAGGAGACAAGCTGACCTTTGTCTATGACCAGCTCTCGCGCAGCGATGCCTATACCAACATCTCCGCACAGATTCCTTTGATGGTGGGTGCCGCCGTCAATCGGTTCTATTTTCTGGCCGGTGTGAAGGCGGAAATCAATCTGCTCACTTTTGCCAACAGCAAGGCCGTCCTCTCCTCCAGCGGCGATTACGAAAAGTTTATCGACCCCTTTACGGGGATGCCCGAGCACATGTTCTTCGGCGAAACGCCCATCACGACGTCCAACCGTCCCAAGTTCGGGCCCAATGTGCTGCTCTCGTTGGAGATTGGTGGCCGCTTCGGGCAGTTCAACAGCAAGGACAAGGGCTTCGATGTCCCCCAGACGCGCAACTACGGCCGCTTGGCCGTGTTTGCCGACTTCGGTCTGTTGGATATTCATCAGAAAGGCTCGGACGACCCGATTAAGCTGCCTACCACGTTCAACTCAGAGGATATGCAGTCCAGCATCAGGCTCACCGACCTGCTCTCTTCGTCGGCTGCCGAGAATGCCGTGCGCTCGCTCACGATAGGTCTCAAATATACCTATCTCTTCCGCCTGCCTGACAAGAAGGCCTGCGTCATCTGCAAAGACTGATTCCGTCTGCCGCTTTTTCTCTTCTCTGCTTATTCCGCTTCCAGCTGTTGCCGGATGGCTTGTGTCATACGTCCGGCGATGCGTCGGTATGCGTCCCGCCCGCCCGTTTCGAAGCCGGTCGGGTGTGCACCCTTCTCCGTGAAGCTGTCTTCATACAGCCGGCGCCCCGAAGCGGGGTGACTGATGATGACGTGCCCTTCTATCACGCTGAAGTACGTCGTCATCTGCCCTATCTCTGCACGGTTCTGCTCGCGTGCCACGGCGGTGACGATTATTTCGTAGTCCACGTCCCGCATCGAGGCCGTGAAGTTGCAGCCCATGTCGGCCAGACCCGCCTTCAACTCGTTTTGCAGACTGCCGTAGGTGTTGCCGAAGAGCAGGGCGTTGCACACCAATCGGATGTTCAGTCCGTGGCGTAGCACCTCGCCGAGGCTGTCGGCCCGTTGCCGGATGGCGCTCAGGCGTTGCGGCCCGTCGCCTCCGGCCTCGGGGAGAACCATCAGCAGATGCTCTTGCGCCTTCGCCTTGCACAGTAGCGGCATGGTTCCGCTCAGTGTGCGGCGGGCACGCAGCTTCTCATGGCGCGCGGTCTGCTGCTCGGTCTTGTCAAGTTCGCTGTCAAGGCGTTCGGCCAGCCGTTGCAGACGGCGCTCGGCAAAGCGGGCGCCCTCCGCCTTGGGCAGTATGGCAAGGGCGCATACGGTGCGGCCGCGTCGGCAGGTCAGCGTCTCCGTGTCGGGCAGGTCGGCGGCCGTCAGACGGCAACTGTCAGGCTCTTCGTCCTGCAGCAGGTGGTCTATACGCTGTTGCAGCAGAGCGGCCAAGGCCGTGCGGGCGGAGTCGGCGGCGGCTTTATCGGCCTCCTCGGCCGGCTGCCGCGCCCGCATGGGCAACTCCGCGTAAGCGCATACATACTCTCCTGCAGGATACATCCGTTGCCGCTCCGCCGCGTCCGTCCACGCGGGCGCAACCGTCTTTGCCGCTATGGTCAGTGGCAGAAGACACAGCAATATGGAGAGCGTGTTGCGCGTAATAGGGTGGTATATATTGAAGTTAGAAGGTCAGGGCAAGACCTATCCCGTTGGCCGCAGGCCGCAACTCCAACGAAATCTGCGGCTCACTCGTGCAACGTTGGTTGAAGGTCTTGTAGGCATTATGACGTTGGTGATAACCGACGCCAAGCAGGACAACTCCTGTACTCGCAACACCCGCACCTATAGGGAAAATCGCGAGCCCTGATACCCATTCGCTACCAGGAAGAAAACATAAACCTACTCCAAGTGGCACCAATACCATTCCTCCTCCCAACAATCCCCAACCCCAGTAAGTCATCACCGTTCCTTTCCGATACTTCTCCCACGCATACAGGCAGTTGTTTTGCAGAAACTGCTCATACATCTTGCGGTCCATCTCTGTGCCCTGAAACACATAGAGGTTGTTGTTGATTTTCTCTATCTGGTTGGCCACGTTCACGCGTTGCAGGACATAGCCTCCGGTAGCAACCTTGGAAGTATAGTCTGAAGCGGGTTGTTGCCTGAGCAGTTTAGCGGCCAACGACTCGCAGCCTTTCTGTATATCGGCAGCCGACATTGTCATCAGCGCATTGTCGGTCAGTTCCGTGCGGGCGGTCTCCACATCAAGTATCTTGGCCGTCACGAAGATGGAGTTGGCATCCACCTTGGCGGCTTCCGAGACGAGGATATAGGCGGCACCTGTCATCTCGCCTAAGCGGCGGATCTGGTCCTCGCTCACATAGCCCGTCCGCTGGAAGTTCTGCTCGCCCATGATGGCGTCAATATCGGTACGGTCGTAGGCCTCATAACCCGCCGTGGCGGACACGGCCTTCATCAGGTTGCTGCGCACCATCAGCCTGACGCCGTAGTTGAGCGTACCGTCGCGGTCGATGGTCTCAAGGATGGCCACTTTCTTCTGTGCCATGGCCGCTACCGGCAGCAGAAGCATCATCAGAGTAAAAAGTTTTGTTTTCATATCAAGTAGGGTGTTTGTTGTTTTTTCGTTTCTATAAAAGCAAAGCCATGCTCCCGGCAGGTACGCACACAAAAAAAGTAGTGTGGAAACCTTGCTTTAAGTCAGGCTACCACACCTATAGAACTACAAGTCCTCCACACTGCACGGCAGTGCTTCACAACTTATTCCTGATACATTTTGTCATTGTGGTAGTTGACTTAAAAGGAATAAATAGCGAAAAGCTACGAATATGTTATGTGCGTATCTCTACATACGCTTGTCTGTCATAGGCAAAACAGGTCGTGTGTTTGGTGTTGTCGTGTTCACGGTTGCCGCTTGGCAGGCAGATACTCTGTCCCGCCAACTGCGCTGCAAAATTACACATTTATTCACATATACGCAAATGTCGCCTCTCTCTTCCTTGCCATCATGCCAGTTGTGCGGAAAGGAAAAAAGTTGTACCTTTGCAGCCGTATGCTAAATTGGCGTAAAATAGCATTCTTAGGGCTCGCGCTCCTTGCGGCATGTCCGCTGGTGACGCGGGCGGGCGTGTACGGCAAAGATGCCCCGCCGGTGATACGGGCCTATACGTTGTCGCCGGTGCTGGCGCAGTCCGACTCGGCAGTCGTGGACACCGGCTACATCGACTTGCCCATGTACGACGTCCCCAACCGCTATTCCATCGCCAACAGCTGGAACGGCAACCTCGTCTCACCTATTCAGTCGAAGATTTGGTTCGACCGTACCGAGAAGATTGACTTCCTTTTCGCACGCGCCTACGAACCCTACGTCACTACGCCCCAGGACCTCCGCTTCTACAATACGAACACGCCTTTCAGCACCATCGCCTACAAGCGGAGCTTTACGGCCTATCACGAGGAGAGCGACATCGACTTCTCCTTCACGGGCAACGTCACGCGACGGACCAATCTGGGGCTCGCGCTCAACTATCTCAACTCCCCCGGACAGTATATGAATCAGGCGGGCAAACGCTTTGAAGGCCACGCCTTCGGCAGCTACAATGGCGACCACTACGGCTGCCATGGGGCCGTGATGATAAGTTCGCTCAGCAACTTCGAGAACGGAGGCCTGAGCAATCCCGAAGATCTGGGCGGCAACATCAATTCCTACGACCTGACTACGCGTATGGCAGGCGGCGGTGGTATGGCTGGGTTGCGCTATATCTCCGGCTATTGGAACCACCACTACAGCATCTGTGTCGAGCGCGACCGCAAGCAGACCATCCGCCCCCCGCGGGGAACCAACCTGCCGCCGCGCGATACGGTCATAACGGAGTATATCCCGGTCACGACCTTCATGCACACCTTCGAGGTCAATCAGGCCGTCAAACGCTATGTGGAGCAGCAGGATCAGACCGCTTTCTTCGACACCGCCTACTACCACTCCGCCTATACCGGCGATACGGCCAACGTGCTGACCATCCGCAACACCCTCGCTGTCACCTTCGAGGAGGAGTTCAACAAGTGGCTCCATTTCGGCGCTACGGTCTATGCCGTCAACGAGTTCCAGCGGCACAGCTACGTCGTCCCCGACTATCTGCCGTGGGCCGATACGGCGTTCAACCTGCCGGCAACCCGCTTCAGCACAACCAATCAGCTGGCCCTGCATACAGACTCGCTGACAGGCTTTCGCTGGACCAACAACACATGGGTCGGCGGAGCCCTCTACAAGAACCGCGGCAAATGGGTGCGCTACGGCTTTCAGGGCGATGTGTGCGTCGTGGGCTACAAGATAGGCGAGTTCAAGGTGGACGGCCACGTCAATGGCGATTTCCCCATCGGCAACTATCGTCTGCTCATGAAGGCCAATGCCTATATCAAGAACCAGACGCCCGACTGGTTCCTGCAGCACTATCGCTCCAACCACTACCGCTGGGACAACAATTTCCAGAAGACCTACCGCTTCTATGTAGGCGGCGAGGTGGCCTTCCCCACCCGCTATGTGCAGCCCAAGGTGAAGGTCGGCTTCGAGAATCTGACCCGCTACATCTATTTCGGCCAGGACGGCCTGCCGGTGCAGCATGAAGGCAACATTCAGGTCCTCTCCGTGGATGCACAGCTCAATATCCGCACCAAGCGCTTCGGTATGGACAACCATGTGGTCTGGCAGTTGTCGCCCTCCGAGGCTCTTCCGCTGCCGGCTGTCGTGCTCTACCATAATATCTATTACTACGATTCCTGGTTCCGCCGGGCGATGGATGTGCAGTTCGGCGTGGACATGCACTACCACACAGCCTACTATGCGCCGGTCATCAATCCGGCTACAGGGCAGTTCTGCATCCAGCAGACCGATAGGGTGGGCAATTTCCCCGTGCTCAACGTCTATGCCAACTTCTACGTCAGACTGCTGCGCCTGCGTTTCTTCGCCCATTTCACCCACTGGAACGAATACTTCATGGCCAAGAACTATTTCACGATGCCCGGCTACCCCGTCAATCCGCCGCAGTTCCGGGCCGGTGTCGCTTGGCATTTTTATAAATAAGGTATGATTTTTGCAATAAGTGTTTAACAACAAAGAATAACAGCCTATGACCTACAGTCAGAATCTATATAAAGCCCTGCAGTTCAGCCGTCAGGAGGCTGAGCGGTTAGGCTCGCCCGAGATACAGCCCGAGCATCTGATGTTGGGTATCTGCCGAATTGGCAGATGCCGCGCGCTTGATATGCTCGTTCAGGCAGGTGTGGACATTGACAAGATGATAGAACGTATCAACCTGCGCTACGAGGGCGCTACGGCAGGTACGCTCAATAACCTCTCCTATTCGCGCCAGTCGGCACGCATCCTGCGTATCCTTGACCTGGAGACGCGTGCACGCCATGCCGATGCCGCCGATACCGAGCACCTGCTGTTTGCTATGCTCAAGGAGAATATGAACAAGGTCTCCTCCGCCTTGCGGGAAGACTATGGTGTGACCTACGAGAGTCTCGAGCGTCTCTATCCGAAGCCGCAGCAGTCGCCCCGCATGGGAGCCGACTTCACGGAGGATGAAGACGACGAAGACCCGTTGCAGAGCAGCGGAACCATGCAGTCGGACGAGGAGCAGAACAGAAAGGAAAGCGACACGCCGGCACTCGATGCCTTCGGTACCGACCTCACCAAGGCCGCTGCCAACGGCGAGTTGGACCCCGTTATCGGACGGACCGACGAGATAGAGCGGGTCGTGCAGATTCTCTCCCGCCGCAAGAAGAACAACCCGATACTGATAGGCGAACCCGGAGTGGGCAAGTCGGCCATCGTCGAAGGACTGGCGATGCGTATCGTCCGCCGCGAAGTCTCGCCGCTGCTCTTCGACAAACGTATCATCACGCTGGACGTGGCAGGCATGGTGGCCGGCACCAAATACCGCGGTCAGTTCGAGGAACGCATGAAGTCGGTCATCACTGAACTGCGCCGTCACCCCAGTATCATTCTTTTTATCGATGAGATACATACCCTTGTCGGTGCAGGCAATCAGGCCGGCCAGTTGGATGCGGCCAATATGCTCAAGCCGGCGCTGGCGAGAGGCGAGGTGCAGTGCATCGGTGCCACCACTACCAACGAGTTCCGCACTTCCATTGAGAAGGACGGAGCGCTGGACCGCCGCTTCCAGAAGGTGCAGGTGCGCCCCACTACGGTGGAAGAGACCGTGCAGATTCTCAGGCAGCTGGCCCCCCGCTATACGGAGCACCACCATGTGGACTATACCGACGAGGTGCTGGAAGCCTGCGTCCGCCTTACCGACCGCTACATCACCGACCGCGCTTTCCCCGACAAGGCCATCGATGCAATGGACGAGGTCGGAGCACGCAAACACCTGCATGTGCCTGTCACGCCGGCCAGCATACGCGACCTCGAGAATGAGATCAAGCTGACGCGCCAGCAGAAAAACGATGTGCTCAAAGAGCAGAATTTCGAGCAGGCCGTTATCCTGCGCGACCGGGAGCGCCAGCTCGAGCAGCGTCTGCAGTTGGAGATTCGCCAGTGGGAGCAGATGCAGGCCGAATCACCGCAGACGGTCACCGTCGAAGACGTGGCACAGGTCGTCAGCGTGATGTCGGGCGTGCCCCTGCAGCGTATTGCACAGGCCGAGAATGTGCAGCTCAAGGAGATGGCTTCCACGCTCGAGCAGAAGGTTATCGGCCAGACCGATGCCGTGCAGACCGTTGTCCGCAGCATACAGCGCAGCCGCGTGGGCCTCAAAGACCCCAACCGGCCCATTGGCACCTTCCTCTTCCTCGGCCCCACCGGCGTAGGCAAGACCTATCTGGCGCAATGTCTGGCGGAAGAGATGTTCGGCAGCCGTGACGCTCTGATAAGGCTCGATATGTCCGAATACATGGAGAAGCATGCCGTCTCCTTGCTCGTCGGAGCCCCTCCGGGCTATGTCGGCCACGAAGATGCCGGCAAACTCACGGAGGCCGTACGACGCAAACCCTACAGTATCGTCCTCTTCGACGAGATTGAAAAGGCACATCCCGACATCTTCAATATCCTCCTCCAGCTGCTCGACGAAGGCCGGCTCACCGACCGCCAGGGCCGCCAGACCGACTTCAAGAACACCATCATCATCCTCACCAGCAATGTCGGTACCCGCCAGCTCAAGGACTTCGGCAAGGGCATTGGCTTCCAGTCGCACGACATGCTGGACGAGAAAGAGGCCAAGGCCATGCTGCGCAAGGCCCTCAACAAGACCTTCTCCCCCGAGTTCCTCAACCGTATCGACAACATCGTGACCTTCGGTCAGCTCAGCGAGGACAATATCCGCCGTATTCTGGAGTTGGAGCTCGCCCGCGTCGAGGCCCGATTGCTGCCTCTCGGATTCAGTCTCAGTGTGGACGAAGAGGCAAAGCAATGGCTCATGAAGAAAGGCTATGATGTGCAGTATGGCGCCCGACCGATGAAGCGCACGGTGCAAAGCGAATTGGAAGATGTGCTTACGGCCTGGTTGCTCGACCATAGCCGCACCGAAGGTGAGGTCTGCCCGATAAGCATCACACTCGCCGACTCGCACCTTGTCGCAAAATAGCGTCTCATGATTTGCAGGGTTGAAAACTTATGCCTAACTTTGCAACGCAAACAAGCGAAGCAGATTAAATAGAAACAGAACATAAAAACGATACTACAATGGTACAAACTCTTACCGATGCCAACTTCAAGGAAGCTCTGGCTCAAAACCCCACTCTTGTGGTGGACTTCTGGGCACCCTGGTGCGGCCCATGCAAGATGCTGGGTCCTGTAATCGACGAACTGGCCGAAGAATATGCCGGCCGTATTGCCGTAGGAAAGGTCAATGTGGACGAAAACGATGCCGTATGTCAGGAGTTCGGCATCATGAATATCCCCACCGTCCTCTTCTTCAAGAACGGCGAACTGGTCAACCGCCATGTCGGCTTCGCCCGCAAGCCCGATATGAGCCAGAAGTTCGAGGCTGTTCTCTGATTATCCCGGAAAAGGGTCCCGCTGCATGCTGGCGGGGCTTTTTTATATATTATCTAAATTCTTGTTATTATGAAATCTACTTACAAAGAATTTCGTGAGCGCGCTTGGGCGATGCTCGAAGGTAAATGGTGGCAGATGGCGGTCGTCATGCTCGTCTTTCTTGCTTTGTCAATGGTACCCTCCATGCTGGGCTTCCCTATGGGAAAGTGGTCATGGACTACCTTGGTCTTGACCTTGCTGCTGTGTCCGATGACCTATGCTCTTAAAGCGGGCTTCCTGCGTATGGACCGCGGAGGAGAGACCATCAAGGCAGGCGAACTCTTCGATATTTATAAGACCAACTTCGCCGGCTCCTTTGCCGTGGTGTTCCTTACCATTCTGTTCACTTTCCTCTGGATGCTGCTCTTTTTCATTCCGGGTGTCATCATGTCCTATGCCTATTCCATGGCAATCTATATCGCAGCCGACCACCCCGAACTCACGCCGATGGAGTGCATCAAGCGGAGCAAGGAACTGATGAAAGGGCACAAGTGGAACCTCTTTGTGCTCGACCTCACCTTTATCGGCTGGATGTTGCTCGCCTTACTCACCGGCGGTATCCTTACGCTCTTTGTTGCTCCTTATCAGGAAATGGCCCGTGCCGAGTTCTATCGCGAAATCATAGCGGAGGGCCAACCCGAAGAAATCACTGCTGACGCTGCCGTTGCCGCAGAAGCTGAATAACGATTATATTTCAACCCGATATGAAGAAAATCACATCTTTTGTACTGATGCTGCTCCTCTGTGGCATCAGTGTTTTTGCGCAGACCATCAGCGCACCTGATATCGATTTCGGTACGGTTAGTATCAAAGGTCAGCCGTCAGGCGTCACCGACAGCCGGACCGTCACCGTCTCCGCTCCCGGACTCGACCAGTACGGCGTCACCATCGGAGCTTCCGCCACCTCTTCCGATGAAGACAACTGTCTCTTCGATGTAGCCCCCTATTCGGTCTATGTCAATTACAACAAAGGGCAGAGCACGGCCGACTTTACGGTCAGCTATCTCGCCGTGGCCGCCGGCACCTATACCGGTACGGTCACTTTCACCGACTACATGGGGCACGACAAGACCATCAGCTTGAAGCTGGTCGTAACGGGCGATGCCATCGTGGCCAAAACCACTACCTATCAGAAGATCACCGCCCTCAGCCAGCTCGCTGTAGGTGATGTGGTGGTCTTCGCCTGCGAGTCGGCAGGAGCTGTCTGCGGACCGCTTGACGGTGCCGCCCTCAGTGCCGTTACGGAGAATGTCTCCTTCCAGACCGGCGGCACGATGCAGGTCCCCGAGACGGCACAGACCTTCACGCTCGGCAAATACAACGGCGCTTGGCAGTTCACGGCTACTGGCACATCCGACCGCCTCTTGCTCGATATCGAGAGCAACAACGGAAAGGGTGCCTTCACCTACACTCCGGGCGAAAACCATCTCGCCGGATATGCCATCAGCTTCGACAGCAAGGGCAATGCCAACATCACCCGCAGCAATCAGGATGCCGACTTCCTCTATCCCGTCTATTATGCCACCGGTGGCACAGGCGGTCGCTTCAAACCCTATAAGAACGGCGTGGAAACAGCCATCTGTCTCTATAAGAAAGCCGGTGAAGCCGAGACGCTGAAGTCCTCGGTTGTGCTTACGCCCGCCGCAGTGGACTTCGGTTCGGTCGAACTGAGCGAGCAGAAGACGCTCTCCTTCACCTATACGGCCGAGAATCTGACCGACGACATCCTCTGGATGGTATCGGGGGCCGATGCCGCTTGCTTCGCTGTCAAGCAGTCGGGCGACCGCAAGGCCGGCACAGTAGAGCTCACCTACAACGGAACGGTTACCGCCATCCGTACACTGAGTGCTACACTCGCCTATCTCACGCAGAATACCGAGCTGGACCCCATGTCCGCCGAACTGCCCATATCAATATCGCTTGCGGCCAACACCATCCGCCCCGAAGCCGTGGTGCTCGACAAGCAGACAGCCGTGCTCCCGCTTGACCGCACCTTGCAGCTCTCCTGCTCATTCCTGCCCGTCAACACCACCGACCAGCGGGTCACTTGGACTTCCCTCGACCCCGACAATGCGACGGTGGACGATAAGGGTCTTGTCACGCCTGCCGCCGGCGCTACCCAGTACAACTCCGCCCGCATCGTGGTCACTTCGGTGCGCAACACCCTGCTGAAGGACACTTGCAAGGTATCCTTCTCCTTGCCCGTGCCGGAGACGCTTCTTCTCACCTGCAAGCAGCAGACCGTTGGCGACAAACTGACGCTCTATATTGGTCAGACCGATACCGTCTGGGGTGCTATCCTCCCCGAGGGCGCTTCGCAGACCGTTAACTTCGCCATGGACAAGAACGACTATGTCGGCTTCCGCAAGGACAGCAAGTACATCGGCAATGGCTACCGCTACTATGCCCTGCTGACCGGTAAGGCGGTCGGCTCGGCGGTGCTGATGGCTGCCGCGGGCGGCAACAGCCAGCTCACGCGTACGCTCACCGTCGAGGTATTGCCCGTGCTGGCTGAAACGCTTGCCTTCAACCCCGCCGAAGCGGAGATTGCTGTGGACGGCACCTTCACGCTCAACCCTGTCTTCACGCCTGCCGGTGTCACCGACCGCTCGTTCACCTGCAGCGGCTACGATGAGACTATTGTCTCCGTGACTGACGGTGTGGTGAAGGGTCTGAAAGAAGGCACCACCACCGTCACCGCCACAACGGTCAACGGCAAGACGGCACAGCTGAAGGTCACTGTTACGGCCAAGGTGTGGTACACCCTTGTCACCGACCCCGCTACGTTGCGCGACGGCGACTGCATCGTCCTGGCACGCAATAGCGGAATTTCGCTGATTGCCTCCGGTGCCGGTGCCGACAACCTGACGGTGGACTCTGTCGCCCTCTCCTTCGAGGCGGACAAGGTGGCTTCCGAAAAGGCCCTCGTTCTTACCCTCGTGCAGAAAGGTGCCGCTTGGAACCTCCGTTTGCCAGACGGCCGTCTGCTTGGCGCTGAGAAATCGGGCAGCGCCAAACTCCTGTTCGGCAAGAACACCGACTGGACCATGACGGCGGAAGACGGAAAGG
The DNA here is from genome assembly GCA_017464025.1 of Paludibacteraceae bacterium. Classification (GTDB taxonomy): domain Bacteria; phylum Bacteroidota; class Bacteroidia; order Bacteroidales; family Paludibacteraceae; genus Colicola. The sequence goes on from JAFUEI010000001.1 coordinate 31,095, forward strand.
TCATTGTCACCAATGTGACGGTAGGCCGTTCACTTGCCTATAACGCGAATCAGAAGTATCTGCGTCTCTACAGCAGTCCCGCTACGATGCCCTACGTCTTCGTCTATACCCTCACGCCCCATGCAGGGCAGCCTACGGACTTGCAGTCTGCCGAAGAGGTGCTGCGGCCCCGCAAGGTGCTCCGTAACGGACAAGTGCTCATCATCCTGCCCGACGGACGATGCTTCAACCTCCAGGGTGTGGAACTGTAAAAACATCAAAGGAACACTGCCTTGAACCGTCAGGATTTTCCTATATTGCAAGAGCCTGTCTATGGCCGGCGCATGGTCTATCTCGACAATGCCGCCACTTCCCAAAAGCCGAAGGCCGTGCTTGACGCCCTCCTCTATGGCTATACGCATTTCAATGCGAATATCCATCGCGGCGTGCACCATCTCGCCCAGGTGGCCACGCAGCATCACGAGGAGGCGCGGCAGGCCGTCGCCTCCTTCCTGCATGCACGCTCACCCCGCGAGATAGTCTTCACCAAGGGCACTACCGATGCCCTCAATATGCTGGCTTTCTCTTTCGGCGAAGCCTTTGTGCGGGAGGGCGACGAGATAGTGGTCAGTGCCTTGGAGCACCATTCCAATATCGTCCCCTGGCAGATGCTCTGCGAGCGCAAGCAGGCCGTGTTGCGCGTCATCCCCCTGCAGGACGACCTGACGCTCGACCTCGAAGCCTTCGCACGCTTGCTCAACGGCCGCACCCGTATCGTCAGTGTGGCGCACGTGAGCAACGTGCTGGGCATCGTCAATCCGGTGCAGGACATCATCCGCATGGCTCATGAGCGCGGAATACCCGTCTGTCTCGATGCCGCCCAGGCGGCTCCCCATCTTCCTTTGAATGTACAGGCTCTCGACTGCGACTTCCTTGCTCTCTCCGCCCATAAGATGTACGGCCCTACGGGGATAGGCGTACTCTATGGCAAAGAGCATTGGCTGGAGCAGTTGCCGCCTGCACAAGGGGGCGGTGAGATGATTGAGCATGTCTCTTTCGAAAAGACAACCTACAACACGTTGCCCTATAAGTTCGAAGCCGGTACGCCCGACTTCATCGGCAGCTATGCCTTTGCCGCCGCACTCGCCTATATGCAGACCATCGGTATGGAGCGGATTGCGGAGCACGAGGCGGACCTCACATGCTATGCCGAACAGCAACTGGCCGCTCTGCCTCAGGTGCATATCTATGCCGCCGGCCAACCCAAGGCAGGAGTCCTTTCCTTCAACGTCGGACAGATTCATCCCTACGACCTCGGTATGCTGCTCGACCGGCAGGGAGTGGGCGTGCGTACCGGTCACCATTGTGCCGAACCCCTCATCACGCATCTCGGAGTCCCCGGCACCGTTCGCGCATCTTTCGGGTTGTACAACGACCGCGAGGATATCGACCTCTTCATGGCCGCCCTCCGAAAGGCTGTGGCCATGCTTGCATAACCCCGAAACGCCCAAGCTATGTACAACGCACTATACACCACCAACTTCCTCTCCACGCTGAACGACAACTATCAGAAGATGCTCGGTATGCTGGTTGTCACCGGCTGGGTCAGCTCGGAGTGGAAGCCGCTCGTCATCAGCATCACGGGTGCCGCCTTGGTGCTCCCCTATATCTTCTGCTCCCCCTTAGCCAACAGGGCCGCGCAGCTCTATGGCAAGCAGCGGGTCGTGCGGGTGTGCAAACTGCTGGAGATTCCCATTGTCCTCCTCGCCGTGGCGGGATTTCTGCTGAAAGACCCCGCGCTCTTTGCCCAGCACAGCTGGTCCACCCTTGTCGCTACCGTGCTGGTGGTGCTCGCTATCTTCCTTATCGGTATTCAGAGCAGTATGTATTCACCGGCCAAATACGGACTCATACGCGACATCGGCGGGGTGGAGAATGTCTCGAAAGGCATGGGAGGCATGGAGAGCCTCAGCTTCCTGGGCATGCTGCTGGCTACCGCACTGGCCGCCTTCATGGTGGACCACTCTTCGGCACAGCCCCTCGTGTACAGCAGTTTGCTCGTTATTCTGGCCGTGGCAGGCTATGTGGCCTCGCTGCTCATTCGGGCCGAAGAGACCAACTCCGACGAACGCGAGAGCCTCAACCCCTTTGCCTACATGCGTTCCACCCATCGTATGGTGTTGCAATATCCGGGACTCAACAGCGTGATATATATCCTCAGCATCTTCTGGTGGTTTGCCACCACCATTCAGCTCTGCGTCATCGTCTATTGTCAGGATGTGATGGGGCTTGACAAGGGCGAGCCCGGCATCATCATGTGCTGTGCCGCCGTCGGTATCAGTCTGGGCTGTGTGCTGAGCGGCCGGTTGGGCAACCGCTTCCCCGACGAGATTGTGCGTGTCCCGCTCTATGGCGCGCTGCTTTCTGTCGGACTGCTCGTGATGTTCCTGCTCAATGCAGGCCATTATGTGGTGTTTACGGTGGTGCTGTTCTTCGTCGGTGTGATGGGAGGTTTCTTCAAGGTCCCCCTCGATGCCGCTATTCAGCGTACGGTACGCCACGAACAGCTCAATACGGTCCTCGCCTACTTCAATCAGGTATCCTTCCTCTTTATGCTCGGTGCTTCCGTCACCTACTACATCGTCACGCTCATCCTGCCCCAGCGCTATGTCTTCCTCATGCTCGCTGTCGTCATGATGCTCTCCTCCGTGTCGTTGGTATGGTTCTATCCGCCGGTCCGCCGGACGTGGAAGCGCAGCTTCCGCCGCTGAGCATGTATCAAGCCGCATATTGCTAAAAAAGATAGAGCCGCATGGTACCGTACCATGCGGCTCTACTAATAAAGGTGTGTGTATCGCTATATTGCTGTTTGATGGACCTGCTTCTTTCGTTGGACCCAAGTCCTTACACGAACTTGTAGATGCACTGCTCGCAATATACCTCGCCGGGTCGCAATACGGGCGACGGGAATTCGGGGTGGTTGGGCGAGTCGGGGAAGTTCTGCGCTTCTAAACATACGGCGGTCTGTACATCGTACAAGCGGCCTGACTTGCCCGTGTGGCGCTCTACCCAGTTGCCCGTATATACCTGCAGGCCGGGCATCGTGGTCCATACCTCCATCGTCCGGCCGCCGGCACTCACTACCGCGGCCAGCTCCGCCAGCTTCCTGTTTCCGCCTTCCTCATGGTCTGTTTTGCGCAGCACGAAGTTGTTGTCGATGCCGCGCCCGGGGGCAAAGAAGGGGTCGTCTATCCTGTCGCCTATCCGTACCGGCTCGCGGAAATCCATCGGCGTACCCTCCACGGGCACAATCTCGCCCGTCGGGCAGGCCGTGTCGTCAAACGGGGTGTACCGGTCGGCCATCACTTGCAGCACGTGGTCGCGTACATCGCCCTCGCCCTCCCCCTTCAGGTTGAAGTAGGCGTGGTTCGTAAAACCGACTATCGTCGGCTTGTCGGTCTTGGCTTCATAGATGATTTCCAATGCGTTGTCTTGTGTCACATTGTAGGTCACATACACGTCCAAGGTGCCGGGGTAGTTCTCCTCGCCGTCTTGCGAACGGTAGTGTAGGCTCACCGAGTGCTTGGTTTGGCCCACCGTCTCCCACACCTGCTCGTTGAAGCCGCTCGTGCCGCCGTGCAGATGGTTTGTACCGTTGTTGACGGCCAACTGGTAGTTCGTGCCGTCAAGCGTGAAACGCCCGTCCTTGATGCGGTTGGCATACCGTCCTATCACGGCGTTGAAGTAGGTCTCCTGGTTCTGCCATTCCGGCAGCGTGCCGAAGCCTAACACCACGTCGGCCAGCCGGCCTTCTTTGTCGGGGGCATACAGCGACACTATCTTGGCGCCGTAGTTGGTTATCTGCACCGTCATGCCCTGCGGGTTGCGGAGCGTGAACAGACGGATGCGCCGGCCTTTGCGCAGACCGGTGAATGTTTCTTCCTGTACCATGCGGATTCCTATGTTTTGTATTCAGGTATTTCCGGAAGGGTGACCTTACGCTATCCTGCGGGCACCGTCGCCTATTTCGGCAATGTAGAAGTCGGGCTTTATGCCGGTCTTTTCCTCGTAGGCCTTGCCTACCTGCTCGATGAATACGGGGATAGCCTCATCTTTTACAAGCGATACCGTGCAGCCGCCGAAGCCGCCGCCCGTCATGCGCGAACCTATCACGCCCTCTATCTTCCATGCCTCTTCAGCCAGCGTGTCTAAGTGCAGACCCGTCACTTCATAGTCGTCACGCAGCGATACGTGGCTCTGGCACATCAGTTTTCCGAAGGTCGCTATGTCGCCTCTGCGCAGTGCCTTCACGGCATCGGTCGTGCGCTGCACCTCGCCTACCACGTGGCGGGCACGCTTGTGCGCTATCGGGTCGGTGATGGCCTGCTCTATCTGCTCAAACTCCGCCTCCGTCAGTTCGGCCAGATTCTTCAGCTCCGGACGGACCGTGCGCAGCTGCTTCAGCGCCAACTGGCACTGTGCCACGCGGTCGTTGTAGGCTCCCGAGTCCAGTTTGTGAGGACTGTGCGTGTTGCTTATCACCACTTTGATGCCTTCCAGCTTCACCGGCACAAGCTCAAACTCCAGCGTGTCGCAGTTGAGGAAGATGGCGTGGTCCTTCTTGCCTTGCGCCGAGGCAAACTGGTCCATGATGCCGCAGTTTACGCCGGCAAACTCATGCTCCGATGCCTGACCGATGAGCGCTAACTGGGTCCGGTCGTAGCCTGTACCCAATTGGTCGTTCATGGCGTATGCCGTCACCACTTCCAGTGCGGCGCTCGACGACAGACCCGCACCGGCCGGAACGTTGCCCCATATCAGGATGTCATACCCTTGCTCAATGCTCACTCCGCGTTTGATGAACTGGGCGATGCAGCCTAACGGATAGTTCACCCAGTGGTTGGCGGGCAGCGGGGTAGTGAGGGTGCTCAGCGCAAGTTCGGTCACTTCCGGCATGTTGAGCGATTTGAAGCGCATCACCTTCTCGGTGTTCCGTGCTAACAGCAGCCAGGTGCCGAAGCTCAGGGCGCAGGGGAATACGTAGCCCCCGTTGTAGTCGGTGTGTTCTCCTATCAGATTCACGCGGCCCGGAGAGAAATACACGGCCTCCGCCGCCTTCTTGTAAGCCTGCTCAAAGGCTTGTTCCAGTTCGTTGAGTTCCATGATAATTGTATATTTAGAGGTTATTTTTTTATAGGTTTGTCCGTCTTGTTTTTCGGGGTCTGTCTTCTCGGAAGAATCCCGTCCTCCCCGTTTTATGCTGCAAAGATACAAACTTATTTTCACTCCCGCAACCTGAAGGAGAGTTTAGGCGGGCGTATGGTCGGGGTGCTCGGGACGGGCACCCCGACCTCAGCCACGCCTCGACGAAGCGGGTCTGAGGATGTGTAACTTCGTCCATTTGTCGAACCATTTGACAAAATATAGCCGCTGCCTGAAAGTCGCTGCAAAGATACTGCATTTTCGTGCTCGTTGTTGGTAATCTTAACAACCGGACTATTCAATACAATAAGATGCAACCTTTTTGGGTTGCATTCCTGATAATGCTCTTCTACCTGCTACTCTTGATGACGTCGTTTGAAATAGAGTGAGATATACGGATTTATTTTATCGTTATGAAATCACTATAACGATGAATGTGTGCCACTTGTGTATATTTCCGCATGTGTAGATTTATCTTTTTGTCAAAAAGTACAGGTCTTGCCGGATCAAAATGTAGTACTGCGTAATACGGTGCATTTTCTGCTGTAAAACCCTTTTCGCGCAGTGCTTCTGCCGTCCATATTTGAAAGCCTTTTTTAGTAAGACCAAATAACTGTGGATGATCTCCATTGGTATGCAGACAGATATATCCCAAACGCTCAAAACCTTGTTTAACAAGCAAAGAACCCTTGCTGTCGCCAGCACGCAAGTAAGTCATACCTAATTGCATTGCAAGCTCACGGTCTTTTTCGCGCATGTGATTGACCAAGATAGTTGCTTCTTGCGCATTCTCACGCATTTTGTCATACAGCCGGTCGCGTGCCTGTGCGTCTTCTAAGGCTTGTCTGCGGCGTAATGACAAATCTGCAAACTGCGATTCTTGCTCTATACCGATAAACTTGCGTTCAAGCAGATTAGCGGCAATGCCGGTAGTAGATGAGCCTGCAAACGGGTCAAGTATGGTGTCGCCCTCGTTTGTTGAAGCAAGAATTATCCTATATAGCAGACGCAAAGGTTTTTGCGTCGGGTGTTTGCCCTGTAGTTTCTCCCACGAGCCAACCGCCGGAATACGCCATACATCGGTCATTTGCGTACCACCGTTCAACTGCTTCATTGTCTCATAGTTGAACTTGTGTGTTACTTTTTGACTCTTGCGTGCCCAAATAATCAGTTCCGTGGAGAAGTTGAAATACTTGCACGACAAATTGGGGGGCGGGTCGGTTTTCTGCCAAGTGATTGTATTGAGCACTTTGTACCCCAATTCTTGCAAGCAGCGCATTACAACATGGATATTATGGTGCGTACCACTAATCCAAATAGTGCCGTTCTCTTTCAGTTTTGGTCGGCAGAGTTCCAACCAACGGCGGTTGAATTTGTAGATATATTCAGGTGTACCGCCTTTGTCCCACTCGCCTTTATCCACGCAAACCTGCTTGCCACTTTGTACGCTTATGCCGCCATTACTCAGGAAATAAGGCGGGTCAGCAAAGATAGCATCGACAGAGTTGTCCTCTATCTCTTTCAACCGTTCCATGCAATCGCCTTGCAGGATGCGGAAGTCTGGGATTTTACATCCGTAATCAACATGTTTAAAGTGTTCCCATTCTAATGGTAACTCATCATTTTTAGTAATCATTTGGTAGCGTTTGTTATGTTTGCTACCTTGTTACTAAAATTGACTTCCCGCGGGTACAACTGTGAGCAAAGATTTGCTCACGTTGTGGCCCTCGGAAAGCCAGTAATAAGACAAATCTTGCTCACATGTACACGCAGTGAACATTACGATTTGTTCTTCTTATTACTATACTTTGAAATTTCCGAGGTTTCAACGTAAATAGAACAAATAGCAAACGCTAATTATTAATTAGTAGATACCGCCGCTGCGGATTTTTATATCACAAATTCAAATTTTTGTTTCTCAAATTCTTGCTCGTATTGTTTACCAAGCGATTCGTAACTTAAGAATGCGACTCGCTTGTTACTTGCCAATTGTCGAAAAGCCGCGTAACCCATTTTGCTAATAAACTCGTGATGCCGTTTCTCGTCTGCCACGATGACCATGCGCGCCGCAAAGTCTTGCAGGTCGTTGAATTTAAGCAGCGAGTTTTGTATGTCCGTCGAGTGCTCTACCTCAAAGAAAGAGTGAGGCATGTGACGGTCGTTAAACCAAATTACATCAATAGTTGAACTCCTTTTGACCAGTTGAGGAAAAGAGTATTCGGGGAGTACCTGTATTGTACGCAGGTCGCCTAATTCTGCTTGATTGAGGAACTGCTTATGCTTATCTTGGTCCGGCACAAAAGTGTCTAAATGACGCATTTTGCCCATTTCTAACAATAGACCTTGATAGTAAGCGTGATTGAATGTCTTTATTGCATCGGAATCTTGGTTGTGCTCATTCTGAACAAGGATGCCATTATTCTCCAATGCCTGACGATGTGTTTCCAATGCATATAGGCCAGGCTTTATTTTGTATATGCCGACTGTTTGCTGAACTATTCGGCGAACACTTGCAAACGGTGTTTTCGTACGCCACTGACAGTCGGTAATCTCAAAAATATGCTGATTAATCTGGTTGAGCGTAGCAATGCCGCCCAACATATCAATCGTTTCTATTACCGCTTGTGCTTGTGTCATACTTGAAATCCTTCCGCAGGCATTCGAAAGAAAAATTGCGTCTTATCCTCTTTGGTAGATACACAAAAATCGCCTTCCGTAATTACATCCATGCCAATGAGAACATCATAGTCAAAATCGCTGTTCGTTTCATCGCTCATTACTTGCAAATTTGCAATCTTGTAGCCGTTTTGGAAGCACAAGTCTATCGTATAAGTATTGACTTCTACGATGCCGCCATAAGCAGAAATAGATGCTTTTCCTGTCGGCTGCAGACCAAGAACCTTGACTATCTCAGGGGAAATAATGGTATTTGTTGCACCTGTATCCCAAGCTGCATTCTCAATATGACAATACTTGCGATTACCATCTTTATCTTTTACGCCTTCGGGCATAACGACAAAGCAATCTGTTATGATTGCGTCTGCACGGAAGTCAAACGCCTTCGTCAAAATGCTCATTGCGGCAGAACTTGTGCTTCGATTATACGGGGTTGACGAACTCGTGTGCTTACAGGACGAAACGAGGTGACACGTGCTACATGGTTTGCAGGCCAAGGCTTAGCCTCAACTGTCAAAGTGATGTTTGGAAAACGAATATCTTTCATAATCAATCTTAATTGGGTGGCAAAGATACAAATATTTTTTTGTATATGCAAATATTTTTATAACTAAATATTTTTTCTTTTTATTTAAATTTTTGCGAGTTTTACCGATTTATACTGCGATTGCCGACTTGATGTTGGAGTGTGTCTGCAACATATAGAAGAGCATTGCTCCTCCGCCGACGAACGGCTCAATGTAAGTGACATTCTCCCATTTGTCAAAGTCAGCGGGAAGCAGGGCTTCCAGTTGGTCAATGAGTTGCGTCTTTCCGCCCACCCATTTGACAAATGGTTTCGCTTTCATTGTAGTATCTATTTATTAAAACTAATTGAATTTTCGTACCATACAGTGTAATAACATTCGTTATTATTGTCTTGTAATAGTTTTTGTACTTCTTTTTTGGAATAATCATGATGTAGAAAGTTTCTGAACAATAATGGGAACCATTCATTACATACCCTTCAATCATGGGCTTGCCACAAACATCGCAGATGGTAAAACAATCCAATTGTTCAGTTAACTTATCCCAAAATTCATCATCACTTTCTGTATCCGCTAATACGGTTTTTGTATATTGCGATAGGGGCGGATGGAATGTTAACTCCTCACTTATGAAATCGTATGTGTCTTTATTGGTAAGTTCTTTCAGTTATAAAAAATAAGTGCTAATTTTCGATAATTTATTTAATGTGCCTGAATTTGTCTGCTCCCTGTACATGCAAGTAAAAGAGCAGTAATATCAACCGACATTTTGTATAGAATAGAAATGAGAGTGTTCAAAATCTTCATTTACCACTTCCATATAGTCAATCATATTGCAAACAAGGAGTTCCTTGATGAGTAGTTTCTCTTTTGTCCCTTACTGAGTGGCGTACATTTAAGTTCTATGTCGGGCTCCGAGAAATCGGCTTCGGGAAGGTATTTTTTGACAAGCAAGACTATTCCGTCCAACCTCATTCTCCCGATAATTGAACCCAACGTATAGCGTATATCGTATATCGTATCGTTCATCTCACTAAATATGAAATATGCCGCAAAGATACACTTTTTTAGCAGATATTCAAAATATCAACTTTTTTGGCGAAATATTTGCGAGATTAAAATATTTGCCGTACCTTTGCACCCGCTTTTGGAGAAAGGTACGTTTCTATGCCGGCGAGGAGGTGTAGGAAGTTTCACTTGCCCAACAGCTTGGCCCATTCGTCTATCGGTTAGGACGCAAGATTTTCATTCTTGAAAGAGCAGTTCGATTCTGCTATGGGCTACAAGAAACCAATAACACTAAACAATACTAAACAACACATCAAGATGGCAAATCATAAATCATCTTTGAAGAGAATCCGTCAGACCGAGACACGCAAACTGCACAATCACTACTATGCAAAGACCGCTCGCAACGCCGTGCGCGACCTGCGTGCTACTACTGAAAAGGCTGAGGCAGCAGCGATGCTCCCGAAGGTAAGCAAGTTGCTTGACAAACTGGCCAAGCGCAACATCATTCACAAGAACAAGGCAGCCAACCTGAAGTCGAAGTTGGCCCTCTATGTGAACAAACTGGCTTAACCGATTCTCTCGTTTCGATAAAAACAGAGGGCAGTCTCAGGAGGCTGCCCTTTTTGTCGTATATGCCGGTCACAAGTCTTCTTATTCGCTGCGGTAGGTCTTCGGGGTCATACCGGTGTGCGACTTGAAGAAGCGGTTGAAGAAGGCTACGTTGTCAAACCCGAGCGACAGGGCAATCTCTTTCACCTGCAGGGTGGTCAGCTTCAGCTGGGCTTTGGCATCCACCAGGATGGCGTCGTTAATCAGGTCGCTTGCCGTCTTTCCGCTCACAGCCTTGATGGTGGAGCACAGGTGCGGCAGCGATATGCGCATGGCTTCCGCGTATTGTGCCACATGATGCCACCGCTGGTAGTTCTCGAGCACCATCCTGTTGTATTCATGATACAACTCGGTCTTGCGGTCTTTCGGCATTTCCTGATACGTTTCGGTCTGCTTTACGTAATCGGCATAAAACAACTGCAGCAGGTTCAGTATATGCACCATCTTCTCGGGGTTGAGCACCTGTGTGCTGCAGTTGATGGCATGCAGCAGCAGGTCGAATGTCTCTTTCAGTATGCCCGCCATCTCGTCGCTCAGATGCACTTTCGGGTTCTCCAGTTGGATGGTCTTCACCGATACGCGTGCACTGTAGGCGTATTTCTCTAAAAAAGAGGAGGAGAACAAGATGTAATAAACTAACGCATCCTCTGAAAACTCATGGATATGCAGGAAGGTGCCCGATTCCATCACTAACAGGTCGTTCTGCTTGAACTCCATCTCTGTGATGTTGAGCGTAGCGCGGGCTGTTCCGCGCAACATGAAAGCATATACGCCGCATTTGATTTTGCACGGATAGCGTGCATATTCGTTCATTATCTTGCCGGAGGCATCGCCGATAAGGAAGTCTATCGGACAGTCAAGAAGGGGTATTTCCTGTTCTTTCATAGGTGTTGTATATATGGACGTGCAAAGATAGGCAAAAATTTCCAATATACTGTCATCATCTTAAGAAAAGGAAATTATTTTCCCGCTAACAGTACGTTTTCATATACCGGGCGTTAATTTGCGTATTATCCGTTGGCGCCGATCCGATGCCCTGTCATGCTCAGAATCCGAGACTGAAGCGTGCCCGTATGCCCCACCACGGCGTGTCCGTATTCTTCAGGTCGGTCAGGCGGAATACGGCATACACATCCGCCACGCGCAGTATGTTGCCGATGCCGATGCCGGCTTCCACGTAAGGCACCCGCATAGCTCCCATGCCGTAAGGCAGCGGTGTCACGTCAGCATGGCTTGGGCCGAGCCAGCCCCAGGCGGCCTTCACTTCCAAGAGTTCCCTTAGGCGCAGATAGCGGATGCCCGGTATCCGGTTGAAGAGTGCTCCCTGCAGGTTCCAGTGCACGTGTGCCGACAGCCAGCGGTCGACGGCATACTGGTAGGTGTTCATCAGCGTGAAGCGGTAGGGGTCGTAGGTGTAGCTCTGGTTGCCCGTGAAGTGCTCCAAAAGCGGGTAGGGAACCCGCCCGAATACGGCTCCCGCCTGCAAGGAATAGTCAATCCTTCCCAACATGCCGGGCTGTATGGTCTGTTGCACCAGAATACCCACCCGTGCATACAGGTCCTCCTGCTCCATGTTGTCTAACCGGTAGCTGCCGCCTTCTACCAGCAGGTGCACCACGGGATAGCGGCTGTGCAGACGGATGCGGCGCATGTAGAGGTCCACTTTGCGCTCCTCCCAGCCTATACGGAAAGCCGCCTGCAGGGTCTTGAAGCGGTAACTGCTGCTTTCGTAGGCTAACGGCTCGCCATAGCTCATGCGCCCTATGCGTAGCGCAAACTGCGTCTCCAGCATGTCGTTCCAGTCGTTCTCTGTCCAGATGTTCACCTCGCGGCGTCGGGCGGTCGCATCGGCGGCCTGCCGGGCATAACGGATACTTCCGAACACCATGTGGGCAAAATCCTGGTCACCGTAGAAGATGTCGTTTTCGCGCTGCCGGTAGTCCAAGGTGGAGATGTCGGTCTGCACATAGTGGTCCCATACGTATGCACCCACCAGATGCCGGCGCTCGCCGGACAGCCGCCACTTCACTTGTGCGCGGTATTTCACGGCCCGGTCTTTGAAGCCGTAGCCTACATAGCCCGACAACTCTACGTTCTTCCACAGTTTTTCGTTCGTCGTGAGCGGCAGACCTACATGAAATCCTTCCTGCCTGCTGCCTCCTATTAGTTCCACCACGTTGCCGAAGTCCACGCACGTGCCGGTAGGTATGTTGCCCGTGTTGATGATGTGGGCCAGCAGTTTGGCTGTTCTTACTATCGGATGCCGCTCTATCGAATCCATGGCGGCCGCTGCCAGGCTGTCGCGCAGCATAACTGTCTCCGGCAGCCGCTCCGGTGCGGGATAGGCTCCGTCGGCAGAGGCGCTGAGCCGGCTGTAGCGGGTCAGTAGGGCGGTGGGGAAGATGTGGCTCGTGTCGGCTTTTACGGCAAAATCAAACACCATGCTCAGTTGCTCTTCCTCCGGTAGCATACCGCTGTAGGTCTGCTCCACCTGCAGACTCCGCAGGTAGTTGACGCTCACCTCCGCCGGTACGCGCGCTTCGATATGCTGTAGGGCGCAAGTGGCCGAGTCAAGGGTCAGTTGGCCGTTGAACGACGGCTCATACGGGTTCTTGCTGCGGAAATGTACGATATATGCTTTCCCGCTTTCCTGTTGCAGGCTGTCGGCTAAATAGTATTTGTAGTGGTTGTTGCCCGAAGTGGCTAAGGGCGAGATGAAGTTATGCCCGAAGATGCACAGCGTGTTGTCGTAGAAGTTCAGCCGGTGTCCGATGCCGTCAAGCAGTACGGAATAGTCGGTGGTGGTCATTACGGCACTCCTTTCTTCCGCCGGCCCGGCAGGTGTGGCCGTGTTGCCCTGCAGTGCCCATACCTGCCGCGAAACATACAGGGGAAGCAGCAGCGACGAGTCCTCGGTCTGCACCATTCCCTTCTGCAGGCTTTTCCACAGACTGCGGCGCAGGTGGTTGCTGCGAATGTCGCTTATATATAGATGCTTATTCTCTTCGATGCCGTATGCCCTGTCTGCATACCGGCTGATGTCGTTGGTGTTTCTGGCGGCGCGGGCTCGTTCCATGAGAGGAAGGGCCGGATTGGCCCCCGGCGTGGCAAACACTTCCCCTATCCAGATGCTCTCCGCCTGCAACTCCACTTCCACGCCGGCGTAGGCGCCGGGCTCCACCTTGAAGCGTTGCGTTTTGTAGCCGAGTGCCGATACTATCAGCGTCTGCGTCTTCCCGAGGTCGGTCCTCACCATGAACAGACCTTCTTCATTGGTGGCACAGCCGATATGCGTGCCTTTGTAATAGACGTTGGCATTCACCACAGGCTGACCGCTCTCTGCATCGCTGACGGTGCCCACAACGATGGTCTCGGCTGCCCCAGCAGGCAACACCGGCAGCGTAATCAGGAGGATGATATGGAGCAGAAGCCGTTTCAACCCGAAGCGGGCATTAGGATGTAGTTGTTTGGATGTTAATGTCGGTTGGCCGGATGATACATCAGGATGGCGCGGCGCAGGTCTTCGATGTTGATGTGCGTGTATATCTCGGTGGTGGTGATGCTTTCGTGTCCGAGCAACTGCTGGATAACCCGCAGGTCGGCGCCGTTTTGCAGCAGATGGGTGGCGAAGCTGTGCCGCAGCGTGTGCGGCGAGATGTTCTTCCGTATGCCCGCCTCGGCGGCCAGGGTCTTGATGATGTGGAATATCATCGAGCGCGTCAGTTTTCCTCCGCGACGGTTCAGGAAGGCGGTGTCCACGTCCTCGGGGCGGATGTTCAGGTGGCAGCGGTCTTCCTGCCACAGGCGGAATTGTTTCTCCGCTTCCGGCGATACCGGCACCAACCGTTGCTTGCTCCCTTTGCCTTCCACCAGCATGTAGCCTTCCTTCAGGTAGATGTTGGAGAGCTTGAGGTTTACCAGCTCGCTCACCCGCAGGCCGCTGCCGTACAGCATCTCGATGATGGCGCGGTTGCGTTGCCCCTCGGGTTTGCTCAGGTCAATGCAGCCTATCATGTCGTCTATCTCTTCCACCGTCAGCACCTCCGGCAGATGGGCTTCCGGCTTGGGCATTTCCAATAGTTCGGAGGGGTCGGTGTCGATATGGCGGCTGTAGAGCAGAAACTTGTAGAAACTCCTGACGCCGGAGAGGATGCGGGCCTGCGAGCGGCTGTTGCCAATGTCTTTGAAGCAGGTGAAGACAAACTCCTGCAAGTCGTCGAAAGTGGCATCGGCGGGTTGGATGCCTCGGTCCTTGCAGAAGGCTTTCAGCTTCTGCAGGTCTTGTTCGTAGGCCTCCACGGAGTTTTCCGACAGCGACTTCTCTAACCGCAGATACGTATGATATTCGCGTTCTATCGCTTCCATTCCAAGTGGTTGAGTACGCCGCGGTAGTGGGCTTCGTAGGTCTTTGTGCGGCCGTATTCTTCATAGAGCAGCCGGCAGTCTATTACGGTCGTGTCTTCGTCTTGCATAAGGGTGAACTCGCCGCCGCTGAACAAGATGAGTTCGGTGCGGCTGCCGTCGGTTACGTTCTGCAGGAAGGCGCCGAAGGGCAGACCGTCGTAGTCGGTGCCGGGCAGGAAGGTGAAGGCTGCGCCCGTGGTGTCGGCCGTATAGGTGCCCTCTGCCTGTTCAAGGGTAGCGGCCCCCTCGGGTAGAAACACATCGGTGAAGCCGAAGTTGGTGCCGGTGCCGACAAGGCGCCCGATGCTGTCCTGGTCAAGCCGGCGGCCGAAGATGTCGAGCATCACCACATTGCGGCCGATGCCTTCCGGCTGGTAGTAGTCGCCGTAGCAGGTCTCGTAGCCCAGCGTGAACTCGGTCTCGGTCTGCTGGCGGACGGGTATCGTCGCCGGAGTGCATCCCGTCACCGTAAAGAGCAGGAGCAGACTTTTCAATAGGGTTGTTCTTCTCATGTTCATATTACGTACGTGCCACTGCCTGTCTGCTCGGTATCCATGCGGCTGCGAATCCGAGAACTGATACCAATGCGGCCGTAAGCAGCAGGTCGGGCATCTGCAGGTCCACAGGGTAGGCGCTGATGATGTATTCCGTGCCGTCCCCCAGTTTGAGCAGGCCGAATTTCTCCTGCACGAGACACATGCCGATGCCGAGCAGCATGCCTGCTGCAGCCCCAAGCAGAGAGATGAGCCATCCTTCGTAGAGGAAGATGCGGCGCACCATGTCGGGGCCGGCCCCTAAGTGGCTCAGGATAGCGGTGTCCTCGCGCTTGTCAATCATCAGCATCGACAGCGAGCCGATGATGTTGAAGCTCGCTATCAGCAGGATGAAGGCCATCAGCAGGATGGTCATCAGCTTCTCTATCTCCATGATGCGAAAGTAGTCCTCCTGCTGTTCGTAGCGGTCAAGCACGCGGAAATCTTCGCCCAGCAGCTGGCGCAGCTCTTTCTTTACGCGGGCGGGCCGTGCTCCGTCGGCCAACTTCAGCTCTACGGCCGTAACCTCGTTGTCTCCGTAGTCGAAGAGCTGGCGGGCTAAGGGCAGCGATACAAGCATGTAGTTGTCATCATATTTGGTCTGGTTGACGGCGAAGATGCCCGATATGAAGGCCCCTCCTTCGTTCAGACTCTTGTCGGGGCGGAGCATGTTGATGCTTCCGGTGCGTTTGGGCACATAGAACTTCACGGGGCTGACAAAGTGTGCGCCGATGCCTATTTGGTTGGCCAGCCCGATGCCGGGCACGCAGCGCTCAAAAGCACGCGTGCTGAGGCCGGTGGCAGGGTCGGTGTACCAATCGGTCACCGAGAAGGTGCCGTCGGTCATGATGCTGTCTATCTGCGTCAGTTGGCGGAAGTTTTCGTCCACACCCTTCAGACGGGCGGGCACCTGTCGGCCCGAGAAGCGCACCAGTGCCGTCTCTTCCACGGTCTCGCTGAATACGCTGATGTCGGCGCGCTCGCGCAGGGCCCGGAAGACTTCGGTGTCGGTGGTGAAGTGCTTGCTGTCGCAGGCAGTGATGCTGAGGTCGGGGTCGAAGGCGGAGAACATGCGCTCGACGAGCGTCCCGAAGCCGTTCATCACGGAGAGGACTATCACGAGCGCAGCCGTGACCACAGCCACACCAGCGGCGCTCACGCCTGAAACGATATTGATTGCGTTGTGGGTCTTCTTCGCAAACAGATACCGCCATGCTATCCTGAGGGCTGTGCGCATACCTGCGGGGGACGATTTTTTTTATTGTTTGAGCAGTTCGTCAATGCGTTCCATGCGGTCGATGGTCTCGTCCAAGTGGAAGTTCAGTTCGGGGATGATGCGAAGCTGGTGGCGCTCGCGGTTGCCCATCTCACCGCGTATCTTGCCGTGCTCTTGCTCTATATGCTGCATCACCTCCTGCTGCCGTGCGGTAGGGAAGATGCTCAGATATGCGTGGGCGATGCTCAGGTCGGGCGACACGCGCACTTCGCTGACGGATATGAGCACGCCGTGCAGGGTGCGTGTATAGGCGAGAAAGATGTCGCTGAGGTCTTTCTGTATGAGGCGTGCGATTTTCTGTTGTCTGGTTGTTTCCATAAGTTGTTACTTCCTGTTGTTTGAGCGTTACGCTGTTTATGACGTTATATTATGGGGCGCTTCATGTTGTTTCTGTGCCTTGCTTCTTCGTGTTGCTTCTTCGCATGGCCTTTCCCCCCCTGTGGGGGAACTAAAGGGGGGGGCCGTGCCATCGGCGTCTCTCCCGCCCGCATGGCTCCAATTCCTCAATTCCCCAAATCATCAGTTCCCCAACAATTCCCCATCATCTGCAAAACAAGGGAAAGGAGACATGTCTCTTTTCCCTGATTGTCTGTATAAGTTTCGCGCCCTCGGGATGAAGGTGGTCTTACTTCTTACAGCGTAGCGGTCTCCCGAATCAATACTTGTGACGTCCTTCGTCGGCTACGGTCAGTTTCTTGCGTCCTTTGGCGCGGCGGGCTGCCAGTACGCGGCGGCCGTTGGCGGTAGCCATTCTCTCACGGAAACCGTGTTTGTTGCGTCTTTTCCTCTGCGAGGGTTGGAATGTTCTTTTCATCTCTTTGTTGGTTTAAGGTCTTCTCCCGAAGACGTGTTTATTAACTCGTAATAGTCTGCTTTTCTCGAAAGCGGCTGCAAAAGTACTACAAAAACTCGGTTTGTGCAAATTTTGCTGCTTTTTTCTTATTATTTTTGGGTGCGGGTGTCCTCGTCCGCTTGTCTCTTCCCGCTGCTTCGCGGGCGCTTTTGTTGGTAATGATGAAAATAAAAATCCCGCTCTATGCCTCGTTACCGTCTGTGCGGCCTCCGTTCTTCTTTTCCCAAATCTCCTTCTGTAGGTTGAAGTAGTTGATGCGTTCTTGCCGCTTCTGCTCGCTGTCCTCTTCTGCGGATGCAAGGTGCTCCTCAACGTCTGAGGCGTATGCCTCTATTGCTTCCCATTGTCCTTTCCATGCCGGTATTTCTCGCTCGGAACAGCTGCCTTGGCTCAGGTGGCTTTTCAGTTGTTTCATACCGTTTGTCTCGGCCTGGGCCGTTATGCCTGACGGCCAGTTCTGCCAGTAGGCTATCTGTATTTTGTCCAAAGGCTGTCCCTTGGCTTGCAATATCTCTGATGCTTCTTTCAGATAGTCCGCCTCTGCGATGGTCACCGACGGCTTCCGTCCGCTTGTCTGCTTCCTTCTGCCTAACAAGAGGCAGATGTCCGCCATCTCGCAGAACGCGAATTGCTGAATCGTGTTGGCGGCCAGTTTGTCCAAATAGTGCTGCTTTTTGTAGTCCTCCCATGCTCGGTGGCGTACCACGGGGTTATGCAGGGCATGAAGCGGGATGCACACCCGCGTCTCCTTGTCCATTCTCGGGAAGAACACCTGGTGCTTGTTTTTGTTGCTTCTTTGCCTCAGGTCACGGTTGAAGGCCGATATGAGTTTGATGTTGTCAATGTCAAAATGCAGCATCTGCTCCGTGTCCGACAGCAGGCGGTTGATGGCGTCTATGCGGCGGAGCATCAACTGGTGGTTGCCGAAATTCACTTCTTTGATGCCGTCACGGCATTTGTTGCACAGCATTTTTATCGCCAACGGGGTATATACTCCGTTCAGTGCCGGCAGTCGGGACAGGTCCTTTGCATACCCTACCAGTTGCAGGGCGTCGTCAAACCGGCAGTTACCAAGCAGCATCTCCGGCAGGTTCTGTTCCCCTTTCCCCTTTTTCTGCAATTCGTCTTGGCTGACATGCAGCGGAGTGTCGCAATCCAACAGCCGCGCAAAAGCACCTTCCATAAATCTCTTCCGCTCCTCCGGCGTGTCCAGACCCGCAATGCAGGACCTCTTTTTCACAATGCTCTTCCCGTTCTCGTCTTCCGCCCATTCCGTGGTCATGGCCAGTGTGACTATAGCCCTGTAGTAATATATCTTGGGAGGAAACAGCAGGTCAGGCCGCTTCTCGAACACAAGCCGCTCCACCACTGCCTCTAATGCATCTTTCTCTTCGAATGCCTGCCAGTCTGTTGTGTTGTTGCGTATGTTGTCTTGCAGCGTCTGAAGCAGATGGGTGAGCATGTCCGAACTCAGCCGGCTGTTCATAGGCAGGGTGGAGTTGCTCTCCGGATGCTCGCAGTAAGCCTCAATGAGAACCAGCTTGTCGTAGATGTCACCAACCGTCAGCTTCTTCAGTCTCTGAACTTCCAATATACTCTCTGTCTGTGCATTATGTATCTTGCTGGCGGCTATGCTCGGGTCGGCCGATAGGCCTTCCGTGTGCTTGAGCTGGCTGCTGATGCTGACCGATTCTTTGTTGTACGACACCACACCCTCATCCATGCGTTGTCTGATTTCCATGAGGATGCTTTGTGTCTGCTCGTCCCATTGCAGGGCCCGGTCTTTCGCTAACTTGAGCACGTTGCCGATTTCATCCACCACCTGCTGAAACAGCTTCTTCTCCTCCTCGGTCAGTCTCCCCTCACCCTTTTCATAGGTTATCCTGAGGCTTTTGCAGAGGGTGAACAGTTGGTCCTTGGCCTTGTTCAGGAACGTGTTGACGGTGATGATGTCCATCTCCTGCTGTATGTACTCGTCTTTTGCGAACGCAACTGCCGTCTCCCAGTCGGGAGTATTCGATAACAGAGAGTTGTATAGTTTCAGCTTGCCGGCCTTGTCGCTTCCCTTCTTCAGATATTGGTCAAGTACAACTTTTGCACGCTCGAAATTCTCCTTGGTCCTGATGGTGGAGAATACATGGTGGAGCAATATATGGAGGTATAGGGTCGAACTCTCGGAGAGTTCTGAAAAGAGCTCTCCGACCATCTTGTACCAGTGCAGGGCATCCCCGAAACGGCTCAGGCTGCTCATCACGCCGGTCTTCTTGTTGCCCTGAATGTAAATCACAAAACCCTCTATGCTGTGCACCGTCAGTATCTGCTCGCAGTGAGAAATAGGCTTGGAGCCGTTTTTGCGCTTCAGATGCTTCACGAACTGTTTCAGAATCTGCTCCAATTCCTGCACGTAGTCCAACGGACGGCGGCTCTTCACCTGCGCGGCTATCTTGCTCGTAGCAGGCGGTGTAAACACCATGAAACGTGGGCTTATGCGTTTGGCTGTCACGCGGATGTCTGTGCCCAGCATCACCTCTTGCAGCCGTTGCAGCATCTCAACCGTATCCTTCTGATAGAGTATCGTCAGCAACGCTTCGCACTCTTTGGCCGATGTAATCTTGCCCAGCAGTATGTTCGCCCAACTACCTAGGTCCCGACGCAGATAGTAGAACCTGTCTTCTCCCTCGGCACGCTTTTCTTCGCTTTCGGCAGCCGCATCAAGAGCTTTCAGCTGTTCCGCCGTCTCTTCTGCTTGCTCGAGCAGAAGGCTGAGAACGTTCCTGACGCGCTCCCGGTCGTAGCCCTTCGTTGCTGTCTCGTAGTTGATGGCTATGCGCAGACTCTTCTTCGCACGCTCCTTCACGTCGGTCTTAAGGGTGCCGGCTATGTAGCCCAGCACCCTCTCGCGCTCTTCGCTGGAGGTGCGCCGGTCGCTGGCTATATGCAGCAGCTCGCTGATGATATCGTCCTGGGCGGCTATGTCTTCGCCCGCCGCCTCGTAGGCCTTTCTGTAGGTCTCTATATGCTCTTCCCAGTTGCTGTAGCCCCGCGATACAATCACGCCGATGGCTTTGGCGCACTCTGCCGCAAGCCCCTTGTCCTTCAAGTACGGCACACCCTCTCTTTGCTCAAAGAAACGGCTGTCAAAACGGCTCTTCACGTACTGGGCTATCTGCCGCTCGTTCTGTGCGGTGGCCCGCGTCACGGCCCGCGCGTACAGCAACGGACTGTCGGGCGTAATCTTCATCAGTACGTCCGCCTGCAGCTTTTCCTGATGCAGTAGCAGCAACGAGCGGTCGGCAAGCAGTGTCGCGCACAGCAGCTCTATCCCGTTCGGATGCTCGCCGGCATCCCTCACCGATTTCTGCATGTATTCGCTGAAGTACTTCCCGAAAGCAGGGTCGTTCAGCTCCGTTAAACGGGAACGGCTGA
The DNA here is from genome assembly GCA_017464025.1 of Paludibacteraceae bacterium. Classification (GTDB taxonomy): domain Bacteria; phylum Bacteroidota; class Bacteroidia; order Bacteroidales; family Paludibacteraceae; genus Colicola. The sequence continues at coordinate 51,591 of JAFUEI010000001.1, forward strand.
ATATATGACTCTTCTTCAGACTGGCATAAACCTTCTCAAACTCCTCTTGCTGCTCCTCCTCTGTTCCGCTTTGGTCGGCCCATCGCTGATAGTTGGGCACTTGGCGGCATATCGTTTCATACACCTCCCGTAGCCGCTTCTTGTCTTTGCTCCGCGTGTTTGAGTAGCGGGAGATGAAGAGGTACGAGGTGAGCAGAAGACGGCTTCCCTGTGTTTTTACTACATCGCTCAGCAGCCGCTCGCAGTTCCATTGGTTCACGTAATTGCCTATATACGGCGAGTATTCCCGCACCTTCGGAAACAGGGCCTGGCAGCGCTGATGGTCGTCCGAACCTCTCTCCACCGTCGGCATCACTATCTCCGTCCATTTGCCCGCGAACGTCTCCTCCGGCAAATCTCCGTTTTCCAGCAGACGGCTGCTTTCCTTGCCTATGTTCACCAGCGAGATGACGGTTGTCACCCCCATTTCGCTCATCTCCTGCAGGATAGCAAGCCAGGGGGTAAGCAGGGCCTTGGGGCTCGTCTCGGCCAAATCTGCCGCTGGCACGATGTCTTTCAGCCTTACTTCCTGGATGTTGTCAATGAATAGCAGACTGCCCTTGCCGGCTTTCTTTCTCAGTTTGTCAAGCAACTGTTCGCTGTCGCAGCTCAGTTGGAGCCCGCTCAGCACCAGTATCTTTTTGAAGGTGGACGAACTCTTCTCGCCGGTCAGATACTGATATACGGCACGCGACTTGCCGATACCGTACATGCCTGTCACAAACACTATCGGATACTGCCTCTTGTCAAGCACTTCGGCCAATTGGTCGTCCACCTTGCGCCTTATGTAGTATTTCTCGCCCTTGCGGAAACCGCGCGACTCCTCCGCACGGTTGCCCATCACGTATCTCGGCTGCCGCTCTATCTTGCGGCGGGACAAGACCACTACCGGCTCCTTCCCGTTCTCGCGACGGGCCTTTATGGCGGTTATTGTCCTTTTCACAATCAAACCGATCAGCGACAAAGTCAACGGGATAAGAAGCGTACTCAGCAAAAATTCCCAACTCACGTCTATGCCGAACAAGGTAAATGCAGTGGCGTCAAGACTGTTCATGTTTTCAAGATGTTTTTAGAATCTGACTTAAACCCGAATTGGTCATTAGCGTTTTGATGATTATGGTTTTATTTTTGATTAGATTTTTTGCCGGTTTGAAGGCGCAATGGGGTTCCATTGTAACTGAAAAGCGGTTAAAAAGATAACAAAAAGAAAGCCTTGTAAGCGCGAAACAGTCTAATGACCGATTTGGGTTAAAAAGCGTTCTACTTCCGAAAAAATAGAACGCTTATGGTTACCGGTTCGGGCTGTACTTACCAAACCTTTGATTGCAAAAAAGAAATAAGAATAACAGAATAATTAAAATGGGGGGGTGTTTGTTGTAAGTGTTTGTTTTGTTATGGGTGGCTCTAAAGCCGGATGATGTTCTGTCTTGTACCCGTACAGTGGGACGCTTTTCCTGATGTCTTTCTTTGCTTTGGTGTAACCGATGCAAAAGTACTGCTTTTTTCCGGAAATGGCAAACCGTCAGCGCATTTTTTGTCCGGTAAGGGTATAGATGCCGTCCTGATGCCGGATGAAGATGTTGCTGTTGTGTATGATGAGCGCGTTTCCACGGGTGTCGTCTCGGGTCGTCTCAAGGGCGGTCGGCTGTTTGCCGTCGTCGGCAATAGGGGCCATGGGGGTGAAGTCCTGCGGGATGCTGTTCAGATACACCTCGAGGTTGCTGTAGCCGCTGTCGGTGATGCGGGCGCCATCCTCGGGGTCATCGGGCTTCATGTTGTGGCTCTTCTCCCAGTCGTCGGGAATGCCGTCGCCGTCGCTGTCCGTGTAGGGCTCACCGCTAAGCAACGGCCAGCCGCCTACCGAGTCGGGGTGGTCAATGATGCCGTCCAGACGTATGCTGCCGTGCCCCGATGCCGTGCCTTCACGCACTTCGTCCACGAGGCGTGCATCCTGCCAGTCGCGCCGGGGAGCGCAGGCACCGACCTGGGCCAGCACCGTCTCATAGGCTTCTTCGGCGGTCTGGATGCCGCCCGCAAGCAGAGCGGCCACTTCGGGTGAGGGCGCATCGGCGCGGAAAGTGCGCTTGGCAAGGGCGGTGTCCGACGAGTAGGGCGACTGCTTGTATTGCACCCCGCACCACCAGTTGTCGGCCGTTATCTGCGGGAAGTGGGTGATCACGTTGCCGCTGACGTAGTGCCGCGAGAGATAGCCCGAATCCACGGTGGCCTGTGTCTGGCGTATGAGCACAAAGCGGTTCACCTTGTCGGAGGCTTTCGGTTTGGCGCCGTCTTTGTAGCCCGAGGCGGGTCCGTGCTTGTAGTAGTTGCCCGTCATGTTCAGCTCGTTGCGCGTGATGCCTTTCGCCAGCACCTCCACTTCCAAGCCTTCGGCGTTGGCGCCGTTGTTGCCCCAGTTATAGACAACGTTGTTGTGGTAGTCAACGACGGCAACGGTGTCGTGCGAGCGGGCGCCGTTGAAGCGTATGCACCGGCTGTTGTTGTGTGCAATCAGGTTGTGGTGGTAGGAGGCGAATTGTCCTCCCCATACGCCGCAGTACGAGCGGGTGCCCTTCTTGTGGTTGGCTTGGTAGAGCCCCTCGGCGGCAATGCAGTACTGCACGGTGGTGTTGTGCGTGTCGTATATGGCGAGACATTCTTCGTTGGCCCAGGTCATGGTGCAGTGGTCGAATATCACGTCTTCGTAGTTCTCCACGTCAGTGCCGTAGCTTACATACGACTGGTCCTCCGGCACGGAAGGTCGGAAGCGCAGATAGCGCACGATGAGGTGCTTGCGCCTCGGACCGTAGTACCACAGCTCGCCGCCCGTGGCGCCGTTGAAGGTCATGCTTCGGCCGGTGATGCAGATGCCGCTGCCCGGAGCCGACTGCCCGGCTATCGTCAGGTAGTCGCGTTTCACCTTCAGCTCTTCTTTCAGACGGATATTGCCGGCTACGTTGAAGACGATGGTGAGCGGCTCATACACGGTGATGGTCTTGCCCTCTATTTCTTCGGTGTGTTTGTACTGCTCAAGGGCCCAGCGGAGTGTGCCTTCGATGGGTGTCTCTTTCGAGGTGTAGTCGTCAAGCCGCGTTACGGTGACTACTTTCCCGCCTCGGCCGCCTTGGGCGTATCGTCCGAATCCCTCTGCGCCGGGGAAGGCTGTCACAGCCTCGGCCGCCTGTGCCGTCGCAGTGCCGGCCAGCAGCGTGATGATGAGAGTGAGAAGTGGATGTTTCATGGTTGTGGAACTGTGGAATTTTTAGAAGTACCCTTAATACTGATTTACTTATTTTATTTCAAAGTTCAATTTTCTTTGTCACATTTTTGGCACAACATTGAGCCTAAATTTAGGGCTTTTTAGCCCTTTATTTTAGCCCTCCATGAGGGGTGTTGTTGCTTTACCAATTACGCAAATTTTGCGGACTTTCTCATTTATTGAGGTTTACCGCAAAAACTGCACAAAGATACAACATTTTTGTGACATTTGCAAGTAAAAATTCTGCCTATTTTCATTTTTCAGCAGATTTGTTTGTATTTTTTTTGCTAAAATTTTCGTACTTTTGCAGCGATTTTGGATAAGTGTGTATCTATGATCGAATCAAACCGTATAGAATTTAAGCGCGAACTGACACGAGAGTTAGATATTGAACGCGAAGTAATTGCCTTCCTCAATTATCGTGAGGGCGGCACTATCTATATCGGTATTGACGATGCAGGAACACCTGTTGGCGTGCAGGATATAGACAGCGATATGCTCAAAATCAAGGATCGTATCCGTATGGGCGTTTCTCCGTCTCCAATGGGCTTGTTTGATGTGCAGTCTGAAAGAATAAACGGAATACAAGTAATCAAGATTACTGTGGCCAGCGGAGCTGAGAAACCTTACTACAAACCACAATATGGCATGTCGCCTCGTGGTTGCTTCATACGAGTTGGGACGGCGGTAGAGCAAATGCCGCAAGATATGATTGATCGTCTGTATGCTTCACGCACACGCCATTCGCTCAGTCGTATCGTTTCTAACCGTCAAGACCTCAGTTTCGAGCAATTACGCATCTACTATTCCGAGCATGGCAAACCACTGAATGATAATTTTGCCCGCACATTGGAACTGCTCACTAAAGACGGGCAATATAATTATGTAGCTTATCTTCTCGCGGACGAGAACGGCAATTCCATCAAAGTGGCAAAATACTCAAGCCTTGACCGTTGCGACTTGATTGAAAATAACGAATATGGTTATTGCTCGCTCATCAAAGCCACCAAGAGTGTACTTGCAAAATTAGAGGTGGAAAACAAGACAGCGGCAACCATCACTCCTGTAGAGCGAATTGAGACACCTTTGTGGGATAGAGTGGCACTCCGTGAGGCGGTCATCAACGCCATCGTACATAATGATTATTCGTTTGAAGTGCCGCCTAAATTTGAAATCTTCCCTGACCGCTTGGAGATTACTTCAGCCGGGCGCTTGCCGGAAACGATGACGATGAAAGAGTTTTACGAAGGAGTTTCCCTGCCTCGAAACAAAGAGCTGATGCGTATTTATAAAGATGTAGAGCTGGTAGAATCACTCGGTTCAGGCATTCCGCGAATCTTGCGGGCATATGGAGAAGATTGTTTCCATTTTACGGAGAATTTCATTCGACTCGTGTTGCCTATTGCCAAACATTCCGCCACCATAGACGCCTTAAATGGCGGAAAAGATGTCGCAATAAATGTCGCAATAGAATTGACTGATAGACAGAGGTTTATTTACAAAATAATAAAAGAAAATGTCGCATTAAATGTCGCATTAAACACTAAATATCTATCGGACAAAATAGGAGTTAATAGAAAAACAATTCAACGAGATTTATTAGTGTTAAAGGATAAGGGACTTATAGAGTGGTTCGGTAGTAAAAAGATGGGAGTGTGGCGATTGAAAGAATAATAGTACTCTGAAAAGGATACTACTCAATGATACTAATCATGATACTACTGATGACACCAATATTGATACTACTAAAATATCAGATAGACAGAAAGCTATCATCGCTTTGATAAAGGAGAATGATACCATTACTATTTCGCAAATGATACCACTATTGAAAGTGTCGCAAGTAACTATCAAACGCGATTTGGCTTATTTACAAAATGTTGGTATTATTACGAGAATCGGTAATAAAGTATCGGGGCATTGGGAAGTAATAGCAACAAAATAATATTAAATTACAAAATAACCGCCTATGACATAAACCCAGCATCGGAGGCGATGCAAAACATACATATTTAAGCATTTGCTTTATTAAGGATTCTTTCAAACTTGGACACTTTGAAAACTTCATTCCGAAATAATGCGAATGTTCACGCTGTGAGTGTGAACTTTCTGCATGTATTGGATGAAGTGGGAGTCCAAGCCCGAAAGAACCAATATGATAAAACGCGAAAGTTCGCACTTTTTGTATAACCATAAAAACAAATTTATTATGAAACTTAAAAACATTTTTCTGGCAGCTCTCTGCCTTATCAGTCTCACTATTGTGAGTTGCACTAACAACGAACCTGACAACAAGAAAAACTCTGCATTGGCAGGGACAACATGGAAGGGTTCAGCTTTGCAAACGAAAGTTGTTGTTTCTTTTACAAAAGAGGAATGTACAATTCTTTTGTCCGGCTATGTTAATGGAACAGGAATTGCTTCCTATGAGGCGACTCAATCCACTTTTACTGCAACTATCAAGAATACCCAAGGCAGTTCTGACGGACAACTGAATGTGGGTGATGTTGTTACCGGTACGTATAGTATTGAAGATGATACAATGGATATAGACATCGTTCTTTATGGAGAAAAATCAACCATTCATCTTTCACAAAATGAGAATGTCCCGGAACCTAACACACCGGACGACCCCAATAATAATGAACCAACACACTAAATAGAAAGCATTTATGATTGCAGGACAGGTTTTTCCCATTCAAAATAACGATGAGATTCTTAAAATCAAATCTCCTCGAAACAGATTAATTGGTCCTTATGTGGTTGTAACTAAAGATATTACAAATCGATGGGCAATAGTTGCGCTACGTTGGGACAATAATCGTAACGGTTTAGGTATTCGTTGGTTTCACGGTCGGGCGGGAAATCCGTTTAGTCGTCAATCGACATGGCTTATTATCCCTGAAGAACTACAAGAAGGAGTGATAAACTTATTGCAGAGTGATACTAATAAAACCGCTCTGCGTAAGTTCCTGAATGATAATAATCCGGAAGGACATATGGAATTAGTGCAACAATTTGTGTCAGAACAATTAAACAAATAAAGATATGAAAAAGTATTTATTGGTTTTTCTTGTCATATTGGCAAATATTGCTACTATGATGGCTATAGACATTAATGTTGAAGGCGTTAAGTATTATGTCTATCCGTCCTCGGGAAGGGCATCTGCTGGCTGTGCCTATGTTGCTAATGCCGTAATCAAAGATAGTATTTCTTATCAAGATCCTAAAACTTGGATTACAGCCCGATATCCTGTTACAGAAATTGTAGATGAGGCTTTTAATGGAAATGATTCTTTAGAAACAATCATTATTGGTAATTGCATTGAGCGTATTAATAGAAAAGCTTTTTATAATTGTGAGAATTTAAAAACAGTCACCATCGGCAACAATGTGAAGTTCATAGGGAAAGAAGCCTTTGCATGGTGTTCTAATTTGGTACAAATTAACACCCCAAGTAGCATTGAAGATATTGCCGATGATGCGTTTTATAATTGTCATAAACTGCCCACATACAATAATATCCGCTATGCAGACAAGTTCTTGGTGGAGGCTGCAAACAAAAGAACATCTCCCTACTCAATTTCAGCAAACACTACTATCAAACAAGATACTCGCTGGATTGGAAAAGAGGCATTCTCCGGTTCCGTTCTGTTCAATAATCCAACTCTTGTCATTCCTGATAGTGTCGAAATAATTGGCGAGAGTGCTTTTCAAGGTGGGGATTACGAATCAGTAACCATAGGAGAAAAGGTAAAACAAATAGGAAAATGGGCATTTGTGGGGCGGGTATCACCAGGAGCAAACGGGACACCATACTTGAAAACATTCCGCCTCAAAGCGATAACACCTCCTAAGATTGCTGATGCTATTACGGGAACATATCAACCCATTTTTGAATCCCCAGCTATTCCTGAAATCTATGTACCATGCGGCACTTTAGAAACATATCTTAATAGTATGTGGGGAAAAATTAAATCATACGGGAACCAAAAAGTAATGTACCGACCTTATGATTTGGAATATGATTATAACTCCGATGAAGGGTATGTAAATGTAATTGGACATAAGATTCCCAATGAATGCGAACCAGAACTTATTATTGAAGCTATAGCCCGTGAAGGATACGAATTCGATAAATGGTGGGATGGTAATGAAGAAAATCCACGTACTATTATATTTGATGAAGGCTGGGATGGTATTATTATAAGACCAATATTCAAATTGATTAGCGATGGTTTAGAGGACATTCAGATCGAAGGTTATTCACCACACAAAATAATAGTAGATGGTCAAATCTATATTCTCCGCGGCGATAAGGTCTATTCTGTAATCGGTGCACAAACTGAGTAAATGCGTAGACTACTGACAAATACTTATAAAAAAACAAGATAAGCACCTCTAAATGAGGTGCTTATTGTTTTTTTTTGGGCCACTTCCCGGACTCGAACCGGGGACTGATGAATTGTGGAACTGTGGAATTGTTGATTTGTTTAACTGGGGATTTGTGTAATTCGCCGATTCGTCAGTTCCCCAATTTCCCCGTCACTCGTTCTCGTAGTCGCATGCGGCTCTCGACGACTTGCATTTGCCGATGTAGGCGGCCACCTTCAGGTGCTCGGGGTGGTTGGCATACACGTTGAGGTCTTCCCACGTGTCGAAGCGGCAGGTGAGTGCAATGTCGTAGTCGGTGGCAGGTGCGTAGGGGATGTTTACGCCCACCTGTATGCTCTTCAGGCCGGGCACTTTCGTGATGAGGCTTTCCAGTCCTTCCTTGATGATGGCGGCATTCTGCGCCTTGGTCTTGCCCTCCGCCTCGTCAAGCAGACGGAAGAATACGATGTGTGTGATCATGGGGTTGTGGAATTGTTGAGTTGATGAATTGGTGAATCGTTGAACTGATGAATTGTTGAACTGACGAACTGTTTCCCCGCCGCATGGCCCTTTTAATTCTCACCACACCTCTTGTGTGTTGAGGTTGGGGTCTTTGGGGTAGTCGATGTTGTAGTGCAGTCCGCGGCTCTCTTTGCGTTCTAATGCCTGGCGGGTGATGAGGTAGCCCACGTTTATCATGTTGCGTAGTTCGCAGATGTCGCGTGTGGGCCGCACGCGCTTGAAGAGGTCTTCCGTCTCTTCGTAGAGTATGTCGAGCCGCTCCCATGCCCGCCGCAGCCGGAGGTCGCTGCGCACGATGCCGACGTAGGTGCTCATGATCTGCCCCACCTCCTTCACGTCTTGGTTGATGAGCACCTGCTCTTCGTTCGACATGGTACCTTCATCGTTCCATGCCGGCACTTTCTCGTTGAAGTCGTACATCTCCACCACCGAGAGCGCGTGTTTGGCGGCGGCCTCGGCATACACAACGGCCTCTATCAGCGAGTTGCTGGCCAGTCGGTTGCCGCCGTGCAGCCCCGTGCAGCTGCATTCGCCTACGGCATACAGGCGGTTGATGGACGACTGTGCGTCCAGGTTCACCTTGATGCCGCCGCACATGTAGTGTGCGCAGGGGGCGACGGGGATATAGTCTTTCGTGATGTCGATGCCGATGCTCAGGCATTTGGCGTATATGTTGGGGAAGTGGTGATTCGTCTCTTCGGCGTCTTTGTGGGTCACGTCAAGGCATACGTGGTCCAGTGCGTGCACCTTCATCTCGTTGTCGATGGCGCGTGCCACGATGTCGCGCGGTGCGAGCGACAGGCGCGGGTCGTATTTCTGCATGAACTCCTCCCCGTTGGGCAGCCGCAGGATGCCGCCGTAGCCGCGCATGGCCTCGGTGATGAGGTAGGCGGGATGTGTCTCGCCGGGGTGGAAGAGGGCGGTGGGGTGGAACTGCACAAACTCCATGTCTTTCACCTGTCCTTTGGCGCGATAAACCATCGCTATGCCGTCGCCGGTGGCGATGTTGGGGTTGGTGGTGGTGGCATATACGGCTCCTGTGCCGCCGGTGGCGATGAGGGTGATTCGGCTCAGATAGGTGTCTATCTTCTGCGTCTCGGGGTTGAGTATGTAGGCGCCGTAGCATTCGATGTCGGGTGTGCGGCGCGTCACGCGTACGCCCAGGTGGTGTTGCGTGATGATTTCGACGGCGAAGTGGTTTTCCAAAACGTCGATGTCGGGATGCTGTCGTACGGCAGCCATCAGGCCGCGTTGTATCTCGGCGCCGGTGTCGTCGGCGTGGTGGAGGATGCGGAACTCGGAGTGCCCGCCTTCGCGGTGCAGGTCGAAGCTGCCGTCGGTCTTCTTGTCGAAGTTGACTCCCCACTGCACCAGTTCGCGTATGCCGTCGGGTGCGTTGCGCACCACTTGCTCCACTGCGGCGCGGTCGCTCAGCCAGTCGCCCGCCACCATCGTGTCATGGATGTGTTTCTCGAAGTCGTCCACCAGCAGGTTCGTCACCGATGCGATGCCGCCTTGTGCTTTGGCGGTGTTGGCTTCGTCGAGGGTGGTCTTGCAGCAGAGTGCTATCTTGTATTTGCCGGCTTTGGCGGTTTTCAGGGCGAAGCTCATGCCTGCCACGCCGCCGCCGATGATGAGGAAGTCGTAATGTTTGGTCATTGTGCGGGATGTTAGGTTGTACGGGGCTGTTGTGTGTGTGTCGTATAGCGGCTGCAAAGTTACGAAAATGTTTCGAAAACGGCAAAAAGGTGAAGGAGAGTTTAGGCGGGCGTATGGTCGGGGTGCTCGGGACGGGCACCCGACCTCAGCCACGCCTCGACGAAGCGGGTCTCCGGTGAAGACCCGCAGAACTACGAAATGAGTGGGAGTACAGGGAGAGCGTGACAGTGACAGGGATATGCAACGCATCAGGCTGATGCGTATTCCTTCTCGTAGCGATGTGCTGTAGGTGCGTCTCTATGTGTGAGTATGCGGAAAAACGAGTAGAGCCGTTTGGTGTTCAAACGGCTCTACGGTTGCAGTTTTTGCGGCGGGGCGGATTACACCAGTGCCGCGGTGTCGGAGGCTATCATCAGCTCCTCGTCGGTTGGTATGACACACACGGTGACCTTGCTGTCTTTGGTGGAGATGACGGCTTCTTTGCCGCGGCAGCCGTTGGCGTTTTCGTCAAGCTTGATGCCGAGATAGGCGAGTCCTTTCACGATTTCGGCGCGGATATAGGTGTCGTTTTCGCCGATGCCACCGGTGAAGACGATAGTGTCCACGCCGTTCATGGCGGCCGTGTAGGCGCCGATGTACTTGATGACGCGGTAGATGAACATCTTTCGTGCCAGGTCGGCGCGTTTGTTGCCTTGTTGTATGGCGGCGTCGATGTCGCGTGCGTCGCTGCTGACGCCGCTGACGCCGAGCAGACCGGATTTCTTGTTCACGAGGTTGGCGAAGGCGGCGGTGTCTAAGTGCTCTTTGTCCATGATGAAGGTGGCGGCTCCGAGGTCGAGGTCGCCGGCGCGTGTACCCATGACGAGGCCTTCCACGGGTGTCAGTCCCATGGAGGTGTCCACCGACTCGCCGTATTTGACGGCTGCGCAGCTGCCGCCGTTGCCGATGTGTGCGGTCACAATCTTCTGCTGTTTCTTGTCGGTGCCGAGAAATTCGCATACGCGTGCGGAGACGTAGCGGTGGGAGGTGCCGTGGAATCCGTAGCGCCGGATGGCGTATTTCTCGTACAGCTCGTAGGGGATGGCATACATGTAGGCGTAGTCGGGCATTGTCTGGTGGAAGGCGGTGTCGAAGACGGCCACTTGGGGCACGCCGGGCAGCGACTGCTCGATGGCGCGGATGCCCTTGAGGTTGGCGGGGTTGTGAAGGGGGGCGAGGTCAACGCACTCTTCTATCTGTTTGATTACTTCGGGTGTGATGAGCACCGACTTGTTGAACTTCTCTCCGCCGTGTACGACGCGGTGTCCTACGGCATTGATTTCGTTGAGGCTCTTGATGCATCCCAGTTTGGCGTCGGTGAGAGTTTGCAGGATAAGTTCGATGCCGACGGTATGCTCGGGCATCTCTTTGTCTATCTGTACTTTTTCTCCGTTCGGGAGTTTGACGAGCAGGAAGGAGTCTTTCAGACCGATTTTCTCTACACCGCCCTGGGCGATGACTTGTTTGGTCTCCATCTCGAACAGTTTGTACTTGATGGAGGATGAACCGCAGTTCAGAACTAAGATTTTCATGGTTATCCAATGGCTTGATTAGCTGTTATTATTATCATTTCGACGATATCCTGTACCTTGCAGCCTCGGCTCAGGTCGTTAACGGGTGCGGCTATGCCTTGCAGGATAGGTCCGATGGCGTTGGCGCCGGAGAATCGCTCCACCAGCTTGTATCCGATGTTGCCGGCCTGCAGGTCGGGGAAGACGAGCACGTTGGCTTTTCCGGCCACCTTGCTGCCGGGGGCTTTCAGTGCGCCCACTTTCTCTACGAGAGCGGCGTCGGCCTGCAGCTCGCCGTCGAGGGCGAGTTCGGGAGCCAACTCATGGGCGATGCGGGTTGCTTCGGTCACCTTGTCTATCAGTTCGTGTTTCGCGCTGCCTTTCGTGGAGAACGACAGCATCGCCACGCGCGGCTCTATCTGTGCCAGCGTGCGTGCGGTCTCGGCGGTTGAGACGGCTATCTGCGCGAGCTCTTGTGCGTTGGGGCAGGGGTTTACGGCGCAGTCGGCGAACACGAGGAAGCCCTGCTCGCCCAGTTGGGTGGCGGGGGTGAACATCAGGAAGGCTCCGCTCACGATGCCCACGCCCGGTTTGGTCTTCAGAATCTGGAAGGCGGGCCGTATGGTGTCGGCCGTTGTGCCCCGTGCGCCGGCCAGCTCGCCGTCGGCGTCGCCGTTCTTTATCATCAGACAGCCCAGATACAGCGGGTCTTGCGCTTTCTTGACCGCCTCTTCTTGGGTCATGCCCTTGGCTTTGCGCAGTTCATACAGCAGTTGTGCGTATTGGGGCATCCGCTGGTCGGTCTTCGGGTTGAAGATGTCGGCCTCCTTGATGTGGCTGTAGCCTTTCTCCTCTGCCATGCGGTTGATTACTTCCGGATCGCCGATGAGGGTGAGCCGGGCTATCTTCTGTTCCAACACGATGTTGGCGGCTTCGAGCGTACGCGGCTCGTCGCCTTCGGGAAGCACGATGCGCTGCGGTTGTGCGATGGCGCGTGCTTTCATCTGACTGAGAATGTCCATAATAAAGTGTGTTTTTATTGATAGTTGTTGTGTTTGATTGTTCTGTCGCTACAGTTCATACCCGAAGAGCACCTCTGTGCTGAGCGAGTCGGTATAGTACAGGTTGCGTCGCTCTGTGGGGGTGGCGTTTTGCGCTTCGGTCTGCTTGCTGAAGAACTGCTCTTCATAGTCCGAGTGGTCTTCCGACGGACGCACAATGTGCACGTCAAACTCCATCTGCGCCTCACCGTCAGGCTCTATGTTGCCGTACAAACGGATGGCGTGACGGGCAAGGTTGACATTCTTTCCGGTGTCGAAATGAAACAACATCACCACCGAGTCCCCTTTCATCACCACGGCCGGCAACTCCGACATCAGCTTCACCGCACTGCACGAGGGCTGCACGTCTTGTAGCACCAGCGGCTCAGGACCATCGTTATACACCGTCCAGAACATCCGCAGCACATCGCCTTGCAGAATGGGCAGATAGTGCCGCACCGGATGCTCTATCCGCACGTTGGTCGGCCCCACCAACTTCCTGCAGCCCGAACTGACCCCTGTCAGCATCAGGCATACGATGATAATATATATAGGGTGTCGTCTCATTTCTTCTCCTATCCCCTCTTCTATTCCATCTTCTATCCCCTCTTCTATTCCATCTTCTATCCCCTCTTCTATCCCCTCTTCCTTTTATCCTCTCAAATATTCAGCGTCCGTTGCGCCCGAATACTATTCGGGCAATATACATCGGCTCCCTCCCCATGGGGCTCTAAAAGCCTATATTCAGCCCCGCGTGCAGATATAGATAATTCCTCACCGAGGCGTCGTTGTTTCCCATCACATACCAGTCCACGCTCCCTGTCAGGGCGAAATGTCCGTTTATCTGGTAGTATCCGCCTGCCGACACGTTGGTGTTGAGGTGCGCAAACCTCACGGGCAGGTTGCTGTCAAGCAGTGTCAGCTCGGGTGCGTTGCCTGCTCCCGCCGCTGCAAACACGTAGCTGCGGTCTCCTTCTGCCGGATAATAGTTCATCTTCAGACCGCCGTTGAAATAGACGTGCTTCTGCATCAGGAAGGCGTCTATGCTTGGCGTAAGCAGAAAGCTGCCGATTGTCCAGCCTGCCGACAGGCCTGCCGAGAACACGTGGTAGCGCGTCTCGTCCGCGATGTAGCGCCACGACAGGCGCTCCGTCAGTGTCCATTCCGCCGGCAGATTCTCCGTCACCGACACCTTCACCGTCCCCTTCGGCAGGAAACGGCTGGCCCAACTTCCCTGCACGCCTATCTCTCCCCAGTCGAAGTAATGGTAATAACCCGCTCCCAACTGCACACCGGTGCCGCCGGCCGATACAATCGTCGTGTCTGTCCCGCTCTCCGTCTCTTCTGTCCACGAGCTTCCTTCCCTGCCTGCGTAGGCTGCCGACACCTCTATCGCGTCGTGCTTCGTCAGGCTCCGCGTGTAGGTCAGGTACGCATTGTGGCTCCATTCGTCCTTGCTGCTCCGCCGTGCGTATTGGTATTCGGCCGTCAGGTTGTTCTTCTGCAGTCTCGACTGCAGCGTATAGCGGTGGCGCTGCACGTCGTGATACTCCTCTATCGAGGGCCGGTAGCGCATCAGGCAGGCATAGGCGGAGTCGATGTTGTGCGCTTTCTCGTATAGTATCGAATGCTGCATCTGGTCCAAACTGTCTTTTGCGACCGTTGTATCCGGCATCATCGCCCTGCAGGTGCGTATCCGCCGCTGCACCACCGCGTGCATGTCGCTGTCGCGCGTCAGACTGTCGGCCTGCTGCAAGGGTGTCAGCGCCGCCTGCCACATCTCTTCCTGCATCAGGTCGGTGCCTGTCCTGAGACGCTTCTCGGCTATCAGCTCCCTTACATCCGCATCCGCCGTGTCAGCCGCATACAACTCTTCTATAAGGCGCGATGCCTTCCGCTCGTTGCCCATCCGCTTCTCGGTCGTGTAGGCCTTTGCTAAGAGGTCTTTGTCCGTGCCGCGCCGCTTGCCGGCCTCTTGCAGATAGTATTCCGCGTCTTCCCACCAGCCCCTGCGCATGGCGTTTGCTATCAGCCAGTCCAAGGCTTCTTCCGAACCTGTCTCTGCATACAGGCGGCGGTAGCGCGTGTAGGCATCAGCATGGTCTGCCGCCGTGGCCGCCTCTGCGTGCAAGTAGCGCCGCAGCCCGTCAAGGTCTCCCGCATGGTAGCGCCTGATGCAGTCGTCAAGATACTGCTCCGCCTCCTGATAGCGGGCGCAGTCCTGCAGGATGCTCACCCGACGGCGTATCAGCTGGCGGTTGCCACCGGTGTTGTTCACGCCCCGTGCACACACCTCCAACGCCTCTTCCATCCGCCCTTCTTTCAGCATCGACGACGACAGGTCCACGTAGTACTGCGCGTCCTTCGGGTTGCTCAGTATCAGATCTTCTATCGCCTGTTGCGACTCCTTCTCGTTACCCTGTTTGCTCAGCTGAACCGCCTGCAGCTCCCGCTGGTAGTTCAGGTCCTTCTGTATCTGCTCGTCCTGCGGATATATCTTCGCCAAGCGCTCTAACAGACGGTTGGCTTCCTGCTCGTTACCGCTCAGACGGTATAGCTCTATCTTCTTCCGCCATAGACGCGGATTGTACGGGCTGAACTCCAGAAGGTCGTTCACGTGCACGATGGCCGTCGCGTAGTTCTGCTCCTCCTCCTCTAAGCGAACCAGCTGCTCCAGCGCCTCCGCATTCGATTCGTCTTCGCGCACCGCACTCAGCAGATAACGCCGGGCTTGGTGCACATCACCCGAATGATGCCAGTATCGGCCGTACAGGTAGCAGATGTCCGATGTCAGTCCCCATTCGCGCTCCGCAGCCATCAGCACAGGCAGCACTTCGTCCCATTTGTCCGTGCGGAACAACTGCCGCACCGTGTCGCTGTATTCCTGCGGCGACATGCTCACGCCGCTCGTTATCCGCTCACGGGCCACTGTGTTGAACCCTTGGATCTGCTGACGCAGCCCCGCGTGCTCCTGCTTGTGCTGGTTCCCGTGGCGGGTCACACCCGACGGCTGGGCCATAACCAACGTCGCACCTGCCGCCAATAATACACAATATGTAAGCAACCGCTTTAGCATCAGTTCTTTTTCTTTGTTCCCGTACGAGTCATCTCGCCCCATACGGCCGCCTGACCTGTCAGGAAGTTATAGTACCCCCGCAACGAGAAGAACACAATCATCGGATGGTATATCACCGGCTCAAGCAGGGCCGCCAACAGCAACTTTAGATAGCTCGACGAGCGCTTGTACGAACCGCCCGCCATGTAGTCGTAGAAGATTACAAAGCTCGACAGCAGAATCGAAAACGCATACACCGCCGCAAATAGTATCCAGAAAGTCTGCCAGTTGATGCTGTAGGTGAAGAACAAACACACTAACATAATCATTCCGATAAACTCTATTATCGGTGCCAAAAACTCAAAGATGAACGTATAAGGAAGCGTTATCATGCCCAATCGCTTGTACTTCGGATTGAACAGCATGTAGCGGTGCTTCCACATGTGCTGTATCAGCCCGCGGCCCCAGCGGATGCGCTGACGCTTCAGCACCTTCACGGTTCCCGGCCCCTCCGTCCAGCAGCACGTGTGGGGGATTTGAACCACACGGTAAGGCCTGTTCTGCTCGCAGCAGTATCCCATCATCCGCGTGATGATATCCATGTCTTCTGCAAACGACGAACTGTCATAACCGCCCGCCGCAAGCACCACCTCCGAGTTGAACAAACCGTAACCTCCCGACACGTTGTTCATCGCGTTTATCTGGCTCCAACCCATCTTGCCCACAAGGAAACTGCGCTTGTACTCCAAGTCCTGAAACAATGGTATCGGATGGTTCGACGGGCGGATATCCACCAACTGGCCGTTCTCCGAGATGCTGCCGTTGCTCATCGACATCGTACCGCTCACCGCTATTATCGTCTCGTCCTGCAGAATCGGGAAGATGCAGTGCTTGATGGCATCACGGGCAAGGATGCAGTCCACATCCGTGTTGATGAAATAAGGCGTCCGCAACACGTTCAAACCCGCATTCACCGCATCTGCCTTCGTGCCTCCGTTCACCTTGTCAACCACCGTCAGACGTTTGAACTGCGGATTCTGCGAACGGAACAAACGCTTGAAAGGCTTGCAGTGAATCCGCGGCACATATTCATACGGTATCTCCTCCAAGTCAAAGTTGCTAATCAGCAACTCCAACGTCTTGTCTTTCGACCCGTCGTTCACGATTATCACCTCAAAGTTCGGATAGTCCAGCTGCAGCAGCGAGTTCACGTTATCTACTATCGTCTTCTCTTCGTTGTATGCAGGGGCCACGATGCTCACGCCAGGGGCAAACGGACTGCCTTCCACCGCGTAGCAGATGTGGTCGTTTGTCCACTTCAGATATTTCGAACTGTGTACATACGCCAGTATCAATAGCATCGCGTAAGACACTATCAAGGCTAACGAGTAGAAGAATATGATGTAGCCGTAAAAGTATAATATCGTCTCCCACATACGCTATGTCCTTTCCTCCGACGAGCGTATCTGCTCGAAAAATTTGTTGTCATCCAAGCCCGCACGAGACAACTCGTAAAAGACGCGACGCCCTTCTTCACTGTAATGCCATAAGCACGACAGCGCCACTGCACGCGTGTTGTGTGACGTCGAGTGCAAATACGCCTCACGGAAAAACTCCGTCTGACGACCCGTTCCGATACGGGCTACAGCACGAAGCGTCTCACGCTTCGCAGGAGGAAACTGATACGGATACTGACGTATCAACTCCAACTCCGAGTCAGGGTCGCCTATCAACGCCAACGCGTGGATGGCGGCCGAACGGCAGCGCGGACTCGCTGACGTCAGAAACGCCTGTACACCCTTCTTCTCTTCATCTGTCCCCCAATACGGTATCTCTGAAATAAACAGTGCCTTCTTCGCATCGTTGTCCGAACGCTCCGCCAACGCAAGCAGACGTGGAGTCGGATGACCCTTCGCCCGATGCCAGTTGCACAAGCGGTGAAGCGTCGTCGGATACCATAGGTTGAAGGGCTTGTTACAGTCCTCCGTCACATAGTGAAACGGCTCTGTCTTGCTGCAGAAACCGAAGTACGAACGCGCCAGCTCCCTCACGCGCTGGTTCTTGTTGCTTGTATAGGGAGCTAATGCACCCTCCGTCACACGTATAGGGAGCGTCATCAGCACCTGAAGAGTCTGCTCCACCTCCTTACCCTTCACAAGGTTGCTCTCCAACGACGCCTGAACACCCGTCAGGTTGCACAGACGTTGCATGTTCGGAATATAAACCCTCTCCCCCATCTCCAACCTCAGGCTCACTATCAGACGCGTCAGTGCCTGCCCGCTCGTCTCGCGAAGCGCCGAACGGTCGGCCTTGCATACATACTCCATCTCCTCTGTCGCCATCTTCTCTTCCGTGTGCAATATCGTCCTGAAGGCTTCCTCATACTGCTTCCGGCATTTCTCATACACCCGCTCCCGCGACTGACGCTTCACGATGCGCTGGATGAACAATACAAACAACAACACAATCATCGCTGAACTCAACGATGTTATCAGTAGCGACACCTGAACCTGCCACGGGAACTGTTTCAGGTACGCATCCGCAAGGTAGCGCACATACGCCACCACCTGCCAGCCGTAAAAATACGCGGTCGGCCCCATGATGGCAATCAATATGTACAATACCGTGCTCATTCAAACTCTTCGCTTCGCTCTTCGCTATTAACTTTTCGCTCTTCGCTATTAACTATTCGCTATTCACAATTCGCTTCCCCGTTATCCGCTCATACATCCTGCTCAGCGAATATGCGTCGCTGTAACCGCTCTGGCGCGCTACCGACTCTAACGGCATCTCGCCTGCTGACAGCAGTGTCTCCGCATGCGCTATGCGCTGACGGTTTACCCATTCCGGAAAACTCTCACCGTAAACCGCCTCCATCATCTTCAGAAAATACGCATGCGTCGTTCCTAAACGCTCGGCCACGACATCCGACTGTATCCCCTGCTCCAAATATACCTGCCCCTCCTCCAACAGCACTTTCATGCTGCTTACCAACTCGCCGTTCTCTAACATGAAGTCGTTCAGCGACATGCCGTTCTCGTACCGGTGGTCCACAATCGGATTCACGTCAAAGCCCAACACGATAAGCAGACTCCCTATCCCGATAAACGCCGCCGCCAGCACATAAAAACTCCATCGCATCGCCGGATTCTGCCACAGCGATACCGGCAGCAGCAGAAACGTGGACAGGAAATAGCCGCAACTCAAGTCCCAGCACAGCACCCACTTCGCCTTCAGCGAGTAACGCGCCCCCTGATGGGCCACTGCTCGGTAGGTACGCTTCAGATTCCGTAACGCTACCCACGACTGAAGGGTCAGCACAATCGCTGTCCAGCTCAGGTAATAGATATATCTCCCCTTGTAGAAGATGCTGATGCCCAATATGTCGCGCGGTGGCGAATACGTCGTGATCGCGTAGGCCGGCACCACCTCCCACGATACCGGAGGAAGCAGCAGAAGAAAGGCTAACAGAAACAGTATTATCGTCGTGCGGTTGATGCGCTCCTCGCCGCCCTCCGGCGCGTGGAACATGTAAAGCACGGGCACTATCAACACCGTCACGGCCGCCTGCCATTTCATCATCAGCGGCGTGCACGTGTCCGCATACAGCACCTGCGACATCAGCACGGCCTCTGCCACCAACAGCACGCACAGCCCCCCGAACACGGAGGCCGCATAGTGCTCCCTGTCGCGTATCTTCTTCCACAGCGCCATCCCCAACAGAACATACGCTGGCAGATTGATTAGCAGTATGTTTACGATCTGCTGTACATTCATACCCTCACCTGCAAAAGACTCTCCATCCTCCGCAGAATATGCTATACACTAATAAATATTAAGCAACGGCATCACCGGCTAAACATAAGCGGCTTCACCAGCTAAACATAAGCGGCTTCACCGGCTAAACATAAGCGGCATCACCGGCTAAACATAAGCGGCTGTAAAATTACAACAAATATCCCAATCTGCCAAATCCCCCTTGTAG
>JAFUEI010000055.1 GCA_017464025.1 Paludibacteraceae bacterium
CTTCTCAAACCGCTTGCCGATAAAGGCTATTTTGCTTTGCCGGACATCCCCGATTATGCCACCAACAATGCCCACATGTTCTACCTTCTCTGCAACTCGTTGCAGGAACGCACGGCCATCCTCCGCCACCTGAAAGAAAACGGCATTCTGGCAGTGTTTCACTACTTGAGTTTGCATGCCAGCACTTTCTACGCCGGCAGACACGACGGACGCGCACTGCCCGAGTGCGACCGCTATCAGGACACGCTTGTGCGCCTCCCGATGTACTACGACCTCACAACCGAAGACGTTGCCTATGTGGCGCAGACGATAGCGCAGTTTTTCACGGAATGAAAGTCCGTCCCGATGGACGGTAAAATTTATTTTTCTCTCAACTGTTGCGTATATCAGAGAAAAGCAGTACCTTTGCAAGCCGTTTTGTGGAGGTGCGCCTTGCTTAGAAAAAGAGCAGCAGCACTAAAGCATTACCGCAAGATAAACACAATATTAACCCGTCAGGTTGGGCAGTGGAGGCTGCAATGGCGCATACGTACCACGCAAAAGTCTCGTAAAGGATGTCTGTCGGCCTGGCCGTAAAAACCAACAAAACAGTGAATACACTTAGTTTGAAGACCGTCTCGGTATCGAAAGAGGCTGCCCGCGACATGAAAGAGTGGGTGGTGATTGATGCCGAAGGACAGGTGCTGGGCCGTATGTGCTCGAAGATTGCCAAGCTGCTGCGCGGCAAGTACAAACCCTGCTTCACGCCCAACGTGGACTGCGGTGACAACGTAATCGTAATCAATGCAAGCAAAGTCGTGCTGACCGGCAACAAATGGACCAGCCGCCAGTATGTACGCTACACAGGCTACCCCGGCGGACAGCGCGAATATACGCCTGCCGACCTGATGGACAAGGGCGCCGACCGCCTCATCCGCAAAGTGGTGAAAGGTATGCTTCCGAAGAACCGTCTGGGCGACAAAATCATCAACAACCTCTATGTATATGCCGGCAGCGAGCACCAGCAGGCAGCCCAGCAGCCCAAGCAGATTGACATCAACACTCTTAAATAAAACGCAGCAATGGAAGTAGTAAATGCATTAGGAAGACGTAAAGCAGCAGTTGCTCGCGTTTTCGTGAAAGAAGGTGAAGGCAAAATCACCATCAACAAGCGTGACCTCGAGGTTTATTTCCCCTCCGGCATTCTCCAGTACATCGTTAAGCAGCCCCTCAACAAGCTGGGCGCTGCCGAGAAATACGACATCACCGTCAACCTCAACGGCGGCGGTTTCAAGGGACAGGCAGAGGCGCTCCGTCTCGCCATCGCCCGCGCTCTCGTGAAAATCAATCCCGAGGACAAGACCGCTCTCAAGGCTGAAGGCTTCATGACGCGTGACTCGCGTGAGGTTGAACGTAAGAAGCCGGGTCGTCCGAAAGCCCGCAAGCGCTTCCAGTTCAGCAAGCGTTAAGCAGCACACCGATTCTCCAAACTGCGGGGACTTCGCTCCGGCGGATTACCCCGCAGTTCTTTCGGTTGCCTGAAGGCTGTTCTCGCCTGCCGGAAATCAGCGCACAACAAACGCTCCGGTCAGCAGGCCGGCCGAAAGCCAAGGAGACATAATAAACACTATCAAACAACAAACAAAACAAACAACAATGAGAACAAATTTTGAAGAACTGCTCGAAGCAGGTGCACACTTCGGTCACCTGAAGCGCAAATGGAATCCTGCCATGGCTCCCTACATCTTCATGGAGCGCAATGGCATCCACATCATCGACCTCAACAAGACCGTCCTGAAGGTGGAAGAAGCCGCCGAAGCGTTGAAGAACATCGTCAAGTCCGGCCGCAAGGTGCTCTTTGTAGCCACCAAGAAGCAGGCTAAAGACGTGATTGCCGAAGCCGCAAAAGAAGTAGGAATGCCGTACATCACCGAGCGTTGGGCCGGCGGTATGCTCACCAACTTCCCCACCATCCGTAAGGCCGTGAAGAAGATGTCCAGCATCGACAAGATGATGACCGACGGCACCTTCGACAATATCTCGAAACGTGAGAAACTGCAGATCACCCGTCAGCGCGAGAAGCTCGAGAAGAACCTCGGCAGTATCGCCGACCTGACCCGTCTGCCGAGCGCTCTGTTCGTAGTGGACGTGATGAAAGAGCACATCGCCGTTGCCGAGGCACAGCGTCTGGGCATCCCCGTGTTCGGCATCGTGGACACCAACAGCAACCCTAACGACATTGACTACGTCATTCCCGCCAACGACGACGCCACTTCGTCTATCTCCGTTATCGTAAACGCTTTGGTTGCCGCCATGAAGGAAGGCATCGAAGAGCGCAAGGTGGAGAAAGCCGACGAGGCTGCTGCCCAGGCACAGAGCGACGAGGAAGCTCCGGCTCCCCGCGAGCGCCGTCAGCGCATGCGCAAGCCCGCTGAGCCCAAGGCTGCCGAGAAAGTAGCCGAGGCCGCTCCCGCAAAGGAAGAGAGCGAAGAGGCTCCCGCAGCCGAATAAAACGTCAGAACCACTAAATCGTTGAATCACTAAAATTCACCCTTATTATGGCAGTAACACTGGCAGACATTAAGAAACTGCGCGACATCACGGGCGCAGGTATGATGGACGTAAAGAAAGCACTGGAAGAAGCCAATGGCGACTTCGAGCAGGCCAAAGACCTTCTGCGTAAACGCGGACAGGCCATTGCCGCCAAGCGTTCCGACCGTGAAGCCTCCGAAGGCTGCGTGCTGGGCCGTGCCGAAAACGGCTTTGCCGCTATCGTAGCCGTTAAGTGCGAGACCGATTTCGTGGCCAAGAACGCCGACTTCGTAGCTCTCGTCAAACTCATCCTTGACGTGGCTATGGACCGTCAGCCCGCCGACTTGGACGCACTGAAGAACGAAGTCATAAGCGGACGCACCATCGCCGAACTCGTAACGGAACGCTCCGGCGTGACGGGCGAGAAGATGGAACTGAGCGACTACGTGTTCCTCCGCGGAGCAAAAGTGGACGCTTACAACCACCTCGGCAACAAACTCTCCTCGCTCGTAAGCGTTGTTGAGGCCGACGCCGCCCAAGAAACCGTTCACGGCATCTCCATGCAGGTCGCCGCTATGGCACCCATCGCCGTATCGGCCGAACTGGTGGCTCAGGAAGTGAAGGACCACGAACTGAAGGTGGCTATCGAAAAGACCAAGCAGGACGAAGTCAACAAGGCTGTAGAGCAGGCGCTGCGCAAGGCGGGTATCAACCCCGCTCATGCCGACTCGATGGACCACATCGAGAGCAACACCGCCAAGGGTTGGCTTACACCCGAGCAGGCTGAAACGGCACGCAACATCCGCAACACCGTTCCCGCCGAGGCCGAGGCAAGCATCAACTCCAAGAAGGTGGAGATGATTGCCCAGGGTCGTCTGCAGAAGTTCCTCAAAGAGAGCACGCTCATGGAGCAAATCTACGTTATGTCGGAAGACAAAGAGCTCGTCAAGGATGTGCTCAAGAAGGCCGGCATCACCGTGGCCGACTTCAAGCGCGTCACTCTGAATCAGGAATAAGCCGTCCACTTGCAACAAAAAGCGCCGTTCCCTGCAAGGAACGGCGTTTTTTGTTGCCCGAAAGGTAGGAGAAACAAAGCCCGTTGGGCACAAAGCGGAGTGTCAGCCGCGCAAAGCCTTCAGGTCAGCGGCTATCTGGCGGCGAAGGGCGTCAGTGGTGGGAAAACGTTGCTCCTGACGGAGGTAGCGTAGCAGTGCGATACGCAGACGCTTTCCATAGAGCATGCCGCTGAAGCCGTCTATATGCACCTCCAACGTTCGCTCCGTGCCGCCCACCGTCGGATTGGAGCCGATGTTGAGCAATCCTTTCCATCTGTCTTCCCCCTGCTCTACACGGCAGATGTACACGCCGTCGGCCGGAATCAGTTTGTCGGCATCTTCTATCTGCAGATTGGCAGTCGGGAAACCCATCCTGCGCCCTATCTCCCGCCCGTGCACCACCGTACCGGCCAGCATATAGGGTCTTGACAGGAGGCGGGCCGCAGTCTCGGCATCGCCTTTGAGCAGGAGCCGGCGTATCTCGGTCGAACTCACATGGGTCTCGGCCTGCCGGTGTTCGGGCAGCCATCTGAGCCGCATGGACGCCTTGCCGGCAGCAGCGGCGTAGTCGGCCGGTAGCCGCAACAGGTCGCTGCCGAAGCGGTGGTCATAGCCCATAAGGAGCAGCTCCACGCCGTATTTGCTGCGCAAAAGTTGCATGAACTCCGCAGCGGTAAGATGGCTTATCTGCGCGAAATCAAGCATCAGCACACAGTCTGTCTCGCAGCGGAGCAGTTGCAGACGCTCTTCGGGCGTAGTAAGTAGCGGCGGTGCTTCGCGCCGGCCTGTCAGTGTTGCCGGATGCTGGCGGAAGGTGACAGCCAGCGTCTGCATACCTTCTTCCGCTGCCACCTGTCGTAGCGAGGAGAGGACGAAGCGGTGTCCTTCGTGCACACCGTCATAAAAACCTATTGCCGCTGCAAATGCCATCCTTCCGGTGCGTCAGAGTTTGATGTATATCTTCTTTCGGTAGAGCGGATGGGCAATGAGCCAGAGCACAACGACTAACGAGAGTGCGCAGGCCAGCGACCCGCCTTTCTCTCCAAACAGGGGCATCATGCACACGTTGTACCAAAAGCCCCATAGAGAAATCTGCCCGTCTTCCCATGGAATCTTCACCGCCGAGAGCGTGATGGCAAAGAAGCCGGAGAGCACGAAGATGAAGAGCGGGTTGGCGCCGAAGCTCTCGAAGAACACCGCCCAGCGCCGGTAACCGCGGATGTCGATAATCCATATCAGCAACGCTAACAGCAGCGAAGCCAGACCGCAGGTGACGAGCACGTATGACGCACTCCAGAGACTCTTGTTGATGGGGAAGGCATAGTCCAGCAGGAAGCCCGACAGCAGCACTATGCTGCCGAAGATGAACAGACCGTTCACCTTCTCCCATTTGTTCTCCGTGCGCATAATCAAGCCGCCCGCATAGGCGCCTAACAGACAGTGCCCGATACAGGGGATGGTCGAGAGCAGACCTTCGGGGTCGAAAGCGATACCGCCTTTATGGTAAAGATGGTTCTCGCCGAAGACCGCTACATCAATGCGTGAGACGATGTTGTCGGGCGAGAGGTAGAAACTGTCCGTCAGCCCGATAATCAAACAATACACTATCAGCAACGTGCCAGCCACCCATAGGATACGCTTGGGTTTGGCTGCTAACAGGCAGAAGCCGCCCAGCATGGAGACAATACCTAACCGCGGAAGCACCCCCGGAAAGCGCAGATGATGAATAATCTTGTCCCATACATCGGCCAGCGTACCTCCGCCCGTCAGCCCACGAAGCATGATGCCGTACGTGGCAATAGCCCATCCTATTAGAATAAGCAGCGTGCCGCGGTAGAAAAGTTTCCATAGGGCACGACCCGTCAGCCGGAAGTCGGTCTTCTGCCACGAGATGTACATCGCAACGCCCATGACGAACATGAAGAAGGGGAACACAAGGTCGGTCGGAGTGCATCCGTTCCATTCGGCATGCTGCAGAGGGGCATAAATATGGCTCCACGAGCCGGGATTGTTCACCGTTATCATGCCGGCGATGGTGATGCCGCGCAATACGTCGAGCGCTAACAGACGTTTGGAAGAGGAAGAGCTCATACGATGAGTCGGAAAGATGGGGTCTTACGATTACTTCTGTTGCTTTTTGTTGAACGACTTCTTCACTTCGCTCTGCAAGAGGGGCGGCAGAACGGTCTGGATTGCGCCGTCTATCACAGGAGCGAACAGATACATGGCATAGTCCTGCATCGGGTCGCGCACAGCACTTACCTTGCACTGGATAGGCTCCCTTCCTGCCTGCCGCGGATTGCTCTGCGGCAGCAGCATGCCAAGGAAGAAATTGATGGTGTTGGCATGTTTGGCCACCATTGCCACCGGCATCTGGTCACGGTGGATGAATACATGCAGACTGTCATACAGCATCTGGAAGTCGCCGGTAGCCTCCTTGCTGTCGCCGCTCATGGAGCATTTCAGGCTGTGCAGGTCTATACGCACCTGTGCGCCACCGATAGGTAGCAGCAAGGGGTCAAGGGCCGTACCTTTTGCATTGCGGAACTGCAGGTCCGCGCTGTAGTGGCAGGCTTTGTCGTTCTGCAGGTTCAGACGGAAAGAGCCTTCAGCCTGCTCGCCCATACGGCAGACGGCCTGAATCGTGGTCTTGTTGCCCGCGGCATTGCTCAGGTTGCCTATCACGGCCTTGGTCTGTCTGATCTGGAGTGCACCGACGCGGTCGGATGCAGTGGCCATTTCCACCTGCAGTTTCGGCAGGTCCGCCGTGATTTTGCCTACCGAGAGGGGCACCGGAATCTGCATAATCCCTTCCTGCGGCATGGGGAATGGCACTTTGGCTTTGTAGCGCATGTCGCGAAGAATATGAATATCTGACGTTTCAACACCTGCCGAATCCAGCCTGACCTCTCCGCTGACAGCCTGACGGATAAGATTTACAGGAGACGTGCCGAGTTTTACGATGTGCGCATCAGCCCATGTGGTAGGCACCTTGCCCTGCCGGTCGGCTAACTGCAGTTTGCCCACGGTGTTGCGGGCGTGTATGCCTGTTGCCGACAAACCACCCGCATCACGGGTGAAGAACCGGTTGATATCGAGAGCGAACAGACCGTCGCCGGACAGCAGATGCAGGCGGGAGAGGTCTATATGATACACCGAGTCGTTGTATGCCAATGCGCTGTCGGCAAGGTTCAGCGAGAAGTCATGCAGCCCTAAGCAGATGCTGTCGGCTGCCAACTGCATCTTGTCGTCCAACGAGGCGAAAGAAACGCTTCCATCTTCAACGATGAGGTCTTCTAATGTGATGCGGTTGATGTACGGAAGTATCTGACCTGCTATATCGTTGGTGACAGCCGTGTCCGGCCGGCCTGCTTGCGGCTCTTTCCGCAGATGCATCGCCGCAGTCAGGCGGGGAGCCGTGAAGGTCAGCTCGTCCAATGCGAGACACTTCCTGCGCAAGGTGCGTAGCGGACGTATGCCGCTCAGTTCTATGCGGTCGGCGCTGAAGCGGATGGTGTCGCACGGCGTCCCTGAAGCCGCATCCGCCTGCTGTAGGCTGACAGCGAACCATAGGCTGTCCACCGAGAACGTGCCTTGCAGCAAGCGCACGTCCACATCGCTGTAGCCGAACTGTTTCTCAGGATGCGCCTCCGCCTCGGCACGCAACTGCCGGTCCACCACGCTGGTTATCCAGCCGTCTAAACAAAGGACGACCACAAGGACGATGCCGGCAAGCGCCAACAGGCTGCCGCCCACCCAATAAAAAATACGGTATCGCGATTTCATATACTACTGAAAAATATTTCTTCTTTATCCTCTGCCCCCTTGCAAAGGGCGCTTCGTTGCGTCTGCAAAGTTACGGCTTTCTTTTTGATTGCGAAAGCAAAAACAATCTGTTTGTCAATACGGAATAGTTTTTGTACCTTTGCAAACGAAATAGCAACACTCATTCATTCACTAACATAATCTATCAATGAAAAAACTCATCCTATCCGCTATGCTGGCAGCTCTGCTGTTCCCCTGCATGGCACAGAACGACAGTGTTCCTGCCGGAAAGAAAGACAGCGGCTTCGTTTTCACTACCGTGAAAGAGAACCCTATTACCAGCGTGAAAGACCAGAACCGCTCCAGTACGTGCTGGGCATTTTCCACGCTCGCCTTCGTGGAAAGCGAACTCCTCCGCATGGGCAAAGGCGAATACGACTTGAGCGAGATGTATGTGGTGCACAAGACGATGCTGGACCGTGCCGTCAACTATGTCCGTTTTCACGGCGAGAGCAGTTTTGCCCCGGGCGGCAGCGCCTACGACATTCTCTACTGCATCAAACATTACGGCATCGTGCCGCAGGAGGCTATGCCCGGCATCATGTACGGCGACTCACTTCCCGTGCATGCCGAGCTTGACATCGTTGCCGGAGGCTACGTGAACGCGCTGGCCAAGAGCACCAAACTGAAGAAACTGACCAAGGTGTGGCAGACCGGTTTAAGACGCATCTACGACACCTATCTGGGCGAGTGCCCCGAAGAGTTTGACTACGCAGGCAAGCGCTACACCCCCCAGTCGTTCGTAAAGATGCTGGGCTTCAATGCCGACGACTACGTCAGCATCACCAGCTATACCCACCACCCCTTCTACACGCAGTTCCCTCTCGAGGTGCCCGACAACTGGCGGCTTGACATGATGTACAATGTGCCGTTGGAAGACCTGATGGCTATCATCGACAACGCCATCGACAAGGGCTACACCATGGCATGGGGGGCCGACGTGAGCGAAATCGGCTTCACGAGAGATGGCATCGGCGTGATGCCCGATGCCGACAAAGGCGCCGACCTTACAGGCAGTGACATGGCCCACTGGCTCGGACTGAGTCAGGCCGACAAAAAGAAGGAACTGACCAGCAAGCCGCTGCCCGAGATGACCATCACCCAGCAGATGCGCCAGGATGCCTATGACAACTGGGAGACAACCGACGACCACGGTATGCAGATTTTCGGTCTGGCCAAAGACCAGAACGGAAAGGAGTACTACATGGTGAAGAACTCCTGGGGCACACAACGCAGCAAATACAAAGGCATCTGGTACATCAGCCGCGCCTTCATGGAGTACAAGACCAACGACATCCTTGTCCACAAAGATGCCATTCCCAAGGATATCCGCAAGAAGATGGGAATAAAATAGAAACACCATCTTCTGAATTTGCAGAGATTATGGGTTTGCCATAACTTTGCATCGGCTTGTATTAATACACAATCATTAAAAAACCGGAACAATGAAAAAGATTCATTATTTGATGTTGGTTTTGCTGCTATGTGCAGCATGCAACCCGACCGAGCCGGAGAAGAGTTCCTCGCAGGCTGTCGCCGCTTTCGACCTTTCAAAGGCCGACTACTATTACGGTTATGCATCCATGAGTGTTCCCGTAGGGGTTACGAAAGTATATGTCGAGACTTACGCCGGGATTGACGGGCAAGGCCATAAGATTGACCTGAAGACCACTGAGGTCGCAGTGCATCCGGTGCCGGCTGTTCCGGCCGACGGCAAAGACGTAGAGCCCTTTGGGACTGTCAAGATGTTGTTTACTTCGGCGGTCAAGACCATCGTTGCCGTTTATTACATGCCGGCCGATGAACTGGTCAATGTCAATACGCCTGTAACGAAGATTTATCTTCTGACTGACTTTCCTATAGCCAAAGTCGCTTACGGCGCTTTCGGCGAGACGAAGTACGTCCAGACGCCGTTTGACTACAGTTGGGAAGGTATTCCCGAGGATGTGCTTGTATATAACGAGGAGCACAACCATACGTTGCGATACACGTATGCTTTTGCCAGGACTGGCAACGGCGATGGCTTTGTGCTGACAGACATGTATGACGTGAAAGACCATGTTGTGGTAGGCATAAAAAACAGCAACATCGGCATGCCTTGGGATGATCCTGCGTTTGTGCCTAACGGGAACCTGTTGCCTAAGGCGCCGCAGCGCGCCCCTGAAGATAAGCCGTCAGACATCATGACGGTGCAGTTGCAAGAGCCCGCCCCATACGTTACGGCTGACGGCTGCCAGACGTTCTACCACTCGAGCGGCGTCGTTATGTTCGAAGACAGTTGGCCGGCTGCCACTATCGGCAATGGTCCCTACGACTTCGACTTCGACGATGTTGTCGTTGACTACGACATGGAAGCCAAGACCGTTGCCGACGACCAACTCGAAGCCGAGGGGTGGAGAGAAGAAGTGAAGGTGGTGCTTCATCTGCGTGCTGTAGGAAGCAGTGTGCCTTACCGGGTGGGCGTGCGTCTCGAAGGCTTCGACCAGACCAACGTTCAGAGCATTGAGCAGCATTTCAGTCTCGACAGCTATCAGAACCCTCACGGCGAACTGCCGGCTTTCACCGAAACAACCATTCAGCACATGTCGGATCACTATGAGTCTGACCCGCTGAACCCTGTTGTTGAGATGGCACATATCCATACGATGAACCAGGAACGTGCCGGCGTTGGAGCCGATGCCGAATATGATTACGTAAACGGCACTTTCCGCAACCATACCGTCTTCAATCTCACCTACGGCTTCAAGGGCTTGGACGAGACACAATACGATGCTGCACTCGCATCGGTCACGGTGCCTGTCACCTTGGCGCAAATACAGAAGCAGAAGTACTATAATGTCATCCCGGGTTATGTGAATGTGTCGGGCGGATTGGTCACCTATACCGTCATCTACCACATGAAACCGCGGCAGGCCATGACTCCTGAACGCAGAGAGGCCGCTAAGCAGAATATGATTGAGACGGTTACAAACACGCTGAAGCAGAACTTCTATATCATCACGCAGGACTTTACGCCGGTAGGGCTGAAAGGCTACGAGCCTGTCTTTGTCCACAACGAGTCTGTGAGCAAGTACAACTCCAAGTTCGCAAACGGAGTTTCAAACGGCACCCTCGACCCGTCTGTTCCCTATTACGGGGCCAACGGCAATGTATGGGGATTCAAGTGCCCAACGCTGACAAGACATATCTGGAACAAACTGTACTTCTCGTACGCTTACCCGCACTATACCGAATGGTTGCAGTCCGACGGCAAGACACACGAGAACTGGTATAGCGAAGATGTCAACGGAATGTATCTCTCCTGCTGGTGGTAAGCAGTCAGCCTGCTCCGGCAATAGCCGTGTTGCATACAGAAAGAAAAGAGGGGGCCGGTGTTCCGGTGCCCCTCCTTTTTTAGGTTCATTACCCGTATTCCGGCCGATAGTCCGGCGCTGGTCTGCGGTCTGCTCCTGTAAGGCTACCGTCAATCCGGCTGACTGATGTAGGGACACTTGACGGCAATGTCGGCAGTATCCTGGCGGAGCGGCTCGGGCCGCAGAAACTCCGGCAGAGGCAGACCGTTTCGCATACGCTCTATCAGCTCTTCGTAGGAGAGAGCTACTGCCTGCGATGCCGTCTCTGCGGACGGCTGAACAGGCATGACGCTGCCCTCCGACTGTTGCTTGAGGGCATCCGCCTCTGCCTGCAGACGCTTGATGACAGGCGGATACACTTTGCTGAAGCGCTTCGGATGGTCGGTGTACCACACCAGCGACGAGTCAAACTGGGCCTGTGTCACCCCATGCCGCTCTAACACCGCTTCATAGTAGCGCGCCAGCTCCTCGTCGTGTCCGTAAACCATTCCCTTCGTCTGCAAAATGCCGTCGGTGCGGTGCAGGTCGTAGAGCACACGCCGCATCTCGCGTATGGAGAGCACGTTGCGCGGACGGGGCGTACAGCCCGGCAGCAGCAGACTGCCGGCTGCTATAAGAAATATCAATAGAGGGCGTCTCACCGGCCGGAGGGTGTGGACTCTGACCCGCCCTTCAGTTTGGAGAGCGAGTTGTTCAGATCTTTCGCGTAGAAGAAGAATATCAGGATTACGGCCACCGTGATGCACGAATCCGCTATATTGAAGACAGGGCGGAAAAAGAGCACGTCTCCCGCGCTGTTATGTATCAGCGGGAAATACAGCATGTCCACCACCTTGCCGTAGAAGAACGGCGCATAGCCGCCGTTTGCCGGAAAGAGCGTGGCCGTCTGCCAGGGCGTTGAGGCGGAGAATATCAGCCCGTAGAAAAGGCAGTCGATGATGTTGCCCAATGCACCGGCCGTCACCAGAGCCACCGTCACAAGGTAGCCCGTGCGTGTGTGCTGTTTCTTAATCAGCACATACATATACCAGCCGAAGAGACCGACGGCCACTATGCGGAACTGAGTGAGAAACAGCTTGTCAAACCATTCGATGCCGAAGGCCATACCGTCGTTCTCCACAAAGCACAGTTGGAAGAAAGGCAGCACCTCGTGGGCCTCGCCTAACGTGTAGTTGAGTTTGATGTAGAACTTCAGGCACTGGTCCATAACGAGCACTAACAGTATAATGCCCGCTACCAGCCAGCCTTGCGCTTTCGGGGAGAGTGGTTTCATGCCCTGTGGGAAGGTTTTGCCTATTTGTTCATCTTCTCCTTGGCCTCGATGGAGAGGGTGGCGTGCGGCACGGCACGCAGACGCTCCTTCGGAATCAGTTTGCCGGTCACACGGCAGATGCCGTACGTCTTGTTCTCAATGCGGATTAGCGCCGCCTGCAGATTCTGGATGTACTTCATCTGACGCTGCGCCAAACGGCCCATCTCCTCCTTGTTCAGAACAGAGGCCCCTTCTTCCAGCACCTTGAAGGTCGGCGATGTATCGTTCACGTCGTTGCCCTCGCCGGCTACCATCTGACGCAGATGCTCATACTCGGCCTTGGCCACTTCTAACTTCTCGTTGATGAGGGTGCGGAACTCTTCCAGCTCTTCATCAGTATAACGTGTCTTCTCTGCCATAGCAGTACAATTTTGGGGATTTTGCAGCGCAAAGGTACACATTTTATTCTGTACCTGCAAACAAAAACTGGCACAATAATTGTTGTCCCTCATCATATCACATGTAATCATCTATGAAACATTCCTTTTGCCTATCCATTCTGCTTTTGTGGGCAGGCTGGGCGATGGCGCAGTTCTCAATAAGCGGCCGCGTAACCGACCGTATGGGCGCCCCCGTAGAGATGGCCACCGTGCGCCTGTTTGCCATCGCCGGAAACGATACCGCAATGCTCCACGGCGTGCAGAGCGATATGGACGGACAGTTCTTCCTCCCCAAGACCCCATCGGGCCGCTACCGCCTCGTCATATCTTCGGTGGGCTACAAAGAAGAGGCGCGCAATCTTACCCTTACTGACCGCGACCTGGTGCTCGGCCCCATGCAGCTGGCCGAAGACGTGCAGGCGCTCGGAGAGGTCGAGGTTACGGGCAAGGCGGCCGAACTGACCGTGAAAGGGGATACTATTGAGTACAACACGGCGGCCTACAAGACGGGCGAACAGGACATGGTCGAAGACCTGCTCAAGAAGATGTCGGGCGTGGAGGTGGACAAGGAAGGCAATGTCACTGTCAACGGCGAGAGCGTCACCGGCATACGCATCGACGGCAAGAAGTTCTTCGGTAACGACGTGCAGGCTGCCACAAAGAATATCCCCGCCGACATGATCGAAAAAATTCAGGTCATCGACGAGAAGTCCGATATGGCCAAACTCACCGGATTCGAAGACGACAACACCGAGCGCATCATCAACCTGAAGCTCAAGGAAAACCGTAAACGGGGCGTTTTCGGAAACTTCAACGGCGGCATCGGAGCCGACATGGTGGCCGACAACGGACGCTGGTTCGGCTACAACAAGCGCTTTATGCAGGAAGACTTCCGCTACAACGCAGGCCTGTTTCTCAATATCCTGCTGGGCGAAAGCCAGACCACCGTCATCGGTAGTGCCAACAACACCAACGAACTGCGCACCGGCCGGGGACGAGGAGGCATGCAGGGCAGCAACAGCGGCATCACGTGGGCCGAGAACCTCGGCGTCAACACCAATATCGCTGGCAAAAACGGATGGGTATATGGTGGCGATGCACAGCTCAACCACAGCAGCAACCTCACGCTCACAAAAAGCGAAAAAGAGCAGTGGACCGACGACTTCACCTACCTGCGCAATGACACCGCTGCCGGCACATCCAACACATGGGATGCCAAGACAAGGCTGGAGTTCGAGTGGACCATCGACACCGCCAACACACTGCTCATCAAGCCCGAAATCAGCTATACCAACACCCTGAGCGACAGCTACAAGGCCTACGACTACCTGCGCAACGGCGACACCGCCACCGTGGGCGAACAGGGAAACAACGGCCGCAGCGGAAGCATCGGAGCCGTACTCAAACTCACCTACAGCCACAAGTTCCTCAAGCCCGGACGCACGCTCACGCTTAACGGCAATGTCAACTTCAACAACACCACCGGCCAAAGCCACAACTACGCCCTGAACACCTACGAAACCTCCCCCCTGCCCCAACTGACCGACCAGTGGACCGACAAGCGACAGAATGCCTTGAGCTACGAAGTCAAAGCCTCCTACGTAGAGCCTGTCTATGGCAGGAACCACTTCATTGAGACAGCCCTCACCTTCTCGCAAAACAGCCGATGGTCGCAGAAAAACCAGTACAACGACAGCCTCCGCACACTCCTCGACACCGAGTACAGCAACCGCCTCACCAACCTCTTCTACAGCGAAGCCGCCGAGGTGAACTACAAGTGGAAGGAGCAGCTCTTCGACCTCACGGCCGGTCTGAAGCTCAACCCATCACAGACCGTGAGCACCACCGTCTATGGCGACGGCACTACGCTCAACAGGCAGAACAACGTCTGGAACTTCTCGCCCAACGCGTCGTTCAAGTACAAGTTCGGAAAGAAAGAGTTCGCCCGCATACAATACCGCGGCACATCCACCCAGCCGAGCATCACGCAGATGGAGCCCGTCAAAGACAACTCCGATGCCATGAACGAGACGGTCGGCAACCTCATGCTCTTGCCCGCTTTCAGCCATACACTGCGCTTCATGTACAGCCGCTTCAATCAGGAGCGCTTCTCCAGCCTCATGACAGGACTGCGCGGCTCGCTCACCAAGGATGCACTCACCGCCAACAGCATCTACGACGAAAACGGCAAACGATACCAGCAGACGGTGAATGCCAAGGCCGTTCCATGGTCTGTCAATGCCGACCTCATGTACAATACGCCTTTCCTCAACAAACTGATGCAGTTCAATACGCGCACCTCGGCCGGCTATAACCGCCGCATCGCCTACGTGCTGCGCGAGATGCCCGCCGCCGGCATCGAACAGATGATACAGGACGGCACGTGGAAGTTGGGCGACGAGAGCCGTACAGGCAACGTGCAGGTGCGCGAAGACCTGACGCTACGGCTCACCCACAAAGTCATCGACGTGGGTGTGCGCGGCAACCTCACCTACTCCTTCACCCACAACAATCTGGCAGCCACCGCCACGCCGCATACCCTCTCATGGTCTGTTACGGGCGACTTGGCGCTCCACCTGCCCCGGAGTTGGGAAATCGCCACCGACATCGGCTACACCGACCGTCTCGGCTACGGCCGCCAACTGGGCAACCTGAGCGAAGTCCTCTGGAACGCCTCCGTCAGCAAGACATGGGCGAACGCTACACTTGCCCTGAAGGCTACCGACCTCTTGAATCAGAAGAAAAACATTGTACAGACAGTGGGAGAAGACTACGTGCAGTATCAGCGCTTCAATACGCTGCCCACCTATTTCCTCGTCACCTTCACCTACAAGCTCAACCGCATGGGCGACCTCAAGGCCACCGGCCGTGCCGCCCGCATGCAGGAGATGCTGGAGAACGGAGGCCCCGACAAATCCGGAGGCCCCGCCGGCCCCATGCCCCCCGCCGGTCCCGGCTCCATGCCCCCTGGTCCCCCTCCGGGCATGTAGTCCATGCTCCCTGGGCATATAGTCCCTGACCAACGCCCATATTCCGCACCTGCAGGTCCAACTCCCGCCGCTATTCCGCCGGGTCCCCTATTCCCCTCCCTTCTTCATGGCATCCTTGCGGAACTGGCGGGGAGAGATGCCGGTGACCCGCTTGAAGTAGCGCGAGAAATTCGACATGTCGGCAAAGCCGAGGTAATAGCCGATTTCCTGTATCGACATATCCAGCCGGCTGCGGAGCATCTGCTGGGCCTGAAGAGTGACATGCTGATCTATCCAGTAGGAAGCCGTATGCCCCGTGCTCTCATAAATCACTTTCGAGAAGTGCTTCGGAGTAAGGTGCAGTTTCTCGGCGTAAAAGCACACCTCGCGCGATGCCTGATAATATGTCGGCAGCAAGTTGCAAAACCGGTTATACACCTCATATCCGCGGCTTCCTGTTTTTGCATCCTTCTCTTGTTCAAAACGGTAATGTTCCAG
Organism: Paludibacteraceae bacterium; assembly: GCA_017464025.1. Taxonomy (GTDB): domain Bacteria; phylum Bacteroidota; class Bacteroidia; order Bacteroidales; family Paludibacteraceae; genus Colicola. The sequence goes on from JAFUEI010000055.1 coordinate 15,904, forward strand.
CATCGTCAATAGCACATCCACCAGATTGAGCAGCATCTCATGCTGGTGGGTCATCTCCTGCATCTCGCTCACCTCACGTATGATCTCTATCAGTCGGAGCATCGATTGGCATTGCTCGGCTGTAAGTCGGCTCGTCGGCTCGTAATGATAGGCTATGTAATTGCGGTGAATCGTCTTTTTCGTTATCTCCTCCATGAACTGGGGGGAGATAACGACGAGTGTCACCAAATAGTCTTCCGTCGTATCTTGTTCCAGACAGATATGGTTCGGAAGCAGTACCGACACATCGTCCTTTTGGACAAATACCGGTTTCTTGTCATAATATCCCTTGCTCGCACCGCGGTTAACAACATTTATCACAAGGTTATCCGAAACAAACTCTATCCCGAAATAGGGGAATCGGAAGCCCGTTAATACCACTACATCTTGGTGTTGCACCTCTGGTACTTCAAACGTCTGCGCACCTTTGTTCTTACTTGCCATAAAGTCCTTTTTTTGATGTGATTTCCTGTGCAAAGGTATATCTTTTTCCTCACATACACAACTCCCAAACGACTTTCCGCCAATTCCCGGCCATAGCCGCTCCATAGTTACATTCCCGTATAAATCTCGCGTTCCCTTTGTACAAAGCAATCAACAACATCTAACCAACGCGCAAAACGTGAAAAGAGAGAACGTAGTGGTGGAAACTCAGAGGTTGGACAAGCATTCCGGGAAGCTGGCTCAGCTATCAAAGACGCGTTCACTACCATGTTTGATGCTATGGGAAGAAAAAAAGACAAGAGTTCTACTGATAAGACGAACACAGAAACGGACTCAAATCAGCAAAGTGTACCTGCATCTGACGATGGTTGGTAAAAATCAACATCTCTCTGATTAAAAGCAAAAGGTAATCCTTACGGGTTACCTTTTGTTGTGTATATAATTATGGCTGTTAAATGCGACAATATCCATATCCCATATCTGGCATATCCGCTCTTTGATAGCGCATAAAGACACTCCTCTGCGCTGATTATCAGCGCAGAGGAGTGTATCGTCCACAGTGGTATTTATTGGTAAAATTTCTTTCTCCTCATTCTCAGCTCTTTAGCCAAAAACGGCATCGGGAGAAGATAGGGAGACAGTAATGAGAAGCCCGTGTGAAGAATTTTCCCGAAGTTTACCAATTCTCCGGTTCGCCAATTCCACGGCTCCGCAATTCCCCCGTCAGATCCGCTCCAGCACGGTGCGCACCAGCTCTTTGATGCGTGGCTTGTAGTCGGTATTGGCGGCTTCGGCCTTGCGCTGGGCGATGACGCAGCATACCGTCATGGCTCGATGTCCCATCAGGAGCGAGAGACCCGCAATGGCCGACCCTTCCATCTCGTAGTTGGTGATGCGTTGCCCTTCATAGCGGAAAGCGCTGATGCGCTCGTTGATGTCGGGCACGGCGATGTCGCAACGCAGTACGCGCCCCTGCGGACCGTAAAAACCGTTGGCGGCGATGGTGCAGCCACGGAGCATGTCGTCCTGTGCTATCTTGTCCACAAGAGCGGGATTGGCGGCCACCACATACGGGCGGGCGGCCTTGGCCGGATAGTGGATGAAGTCCACAAGCGCCTGCTCGAAGCCGAGGTCGGCTATCTCGTCGCGCCCCTGATAGAAGGCAAGCACGCCGTCAAAACCGATTGACTTCTGCGACACGAGAAACGAGCCGAGCGGGATATCTTCCTGCATGGCGCCGCATGTGCCGATACGCACAATCTCCAGACTGCGTTTCTCCGGTTTCTCCATACGGGTGGAGAAATCTATATTGGCGAGCGCATCGAGCTCGTTGAGTACGATGTCAATATTGTCGGTGCCGATGCCGGTGCTCACGCATGAGATGCGCTTGCCCTCGTAGCGGCCCGTGATGGTATGAAACTCACGGCTCTGGATGTCACACTCGATGCTCCCTGCGTCAAAGAAGGAAGCAACCATGTTCACGCGGTCCTGGTCGCCTACAAGAATCACCTTGTCGGCCAGATGCTCGGGACGGATATGCAGATGAAATGCACTACCGTCGCCGTTTATAATCAACTGGGAAGGAGGAAAATGTTTCATGATATTTATTCTGTTGCATTTACGAAGTGGTCAGATCTCTATTGCATTTTCAGGTCAGGCCTCGCCGCCGCCAAACGACATGGGAAAGGTGCTGCCGGGAGCGGGGCGGCCGTTGAGCTCAATCTTACCGAACTGCTGCTCATATTTGCCCACATTGTCCTGCAAGGCAAACAGGAGGCGCTTGGCGTGCTCGGGCGTAAGGATGATGCGCGACTTCACGTTGGCCTGCTTCACGCCGGGCATCGTGCGTACAAAGTCAAGAACAAACTCACTGGAGGAGTGAGCGATGATAGCCAGATTGGCATAGGTGCCCTCTGCCACTTCAGGCGAGAGGTTGATTTGCAGTTTCTGTTCTTCCATAGATAGGATATATTGGGAGGTTAGTATTATACAGGGTAGTTACAAAGCAGAGAAGCTATAGCGGTTAGATGGTCACCATCTGATATGCCGGCGGAAGAGTTTGTGGTGGAGCATCAGCAGCAGATTGAGCACCGGCAGGCAGATGTCATACCAAAGTACCGTCAAGCCGAAGCCCCGCAGCCCGAAGGCATGCGCCGAGCGCGTGAGGATGATGCTCTGCCAAAGCCAGCGCGTGAGCAGCAACACGCCCGCGGCCGCTTGCACCGGCCAAGAGGCAATACAGCCAATGGCGATAATCATACCGTAGAACAGCGCCCGCGTGAAAGGCTCAAAGGTGAGCATCAGCTTGCTCGATGCCTTGTAGCGCGGCGAGACACTCAGATGCCGCGCCTTCTGCTGCAGCCAGTCTTTCCAGCGGTGCTTGGGCACCGACCAGGTGAGACTATCGGTCGTAACGGCCACATTCACGTTGCGGCGCGTGGCCACCTTGTTGACAAAGAGGTCGTCATCGCCCGCCCGCTGGTCCAGCAGACCGGCAAAACCCTTGTGCCCGAAGAAGGTGTTCTTCCTATAGGCGAGGTTGCGCCCCACTCCCATGTAAGGATGCCCTGTCAGCGCGCGGCCCATATAGAGCAACCCGTTGAAGAGTGTGTCATATTGGATAAGCCTATTCAAGCAGCCGGGCTCTTCGAAATAGGCTCCGAAACCGAGCACCACCTCCACGCCGTCGGTGAAGCCATGCATCATTTCGTCTATCCAATGAACCGACTCGGGCCGGCAATCGGCATCGGTGAGCAGCAGGTGGTCGTAGCGCGCTGCCTTGACCGCCAACGTGAGCGCCAGCTTCTTTGAGCTCCGGATACGCGCTTCCTGCGGGACAAACGTCATGCGCAGATTGGGATAACGGTGCTGATAGTGCTCCACCACCTCGCGCGTGTTGTCTTCGCTGGCATCGTTTACCACAATGACTTCATATTCGGGATAGTCCTGCGTGAGAAGCATCTGCAGATAAGCCTCCAGATTCACCCCCTCGTTGCGGGCGCACACCACCACCGTAACCGGCGGGCGGCGGATAGGAAGCACCACTCTGCCCTCACGGAGCCTGCGCCGACGGCGAAGCACGGCAGCCATGCAGACCGTCCAAAAGCAGAGCTGATAGAGCCACACGGCCGCAAGAACGGCCAGAAGCACCCACTCGGCTGTCGGAATACGTGTCAGAATGTCATACGTGAACTGCATGGTCGGCAAACAGCGTTTATTCGTACATCAGGCCAACGTTGTCCACCCAGAAGGTGTTGCCGTCGTAGCCGACAAAAGCTTCGTGGTAGCCGGAGGCCAGGTTGATAATCATGTGTGTGGGCGCAGTGCCGGGAGCCGCCCAGCCCACTTCCTTGACAGGGACAATCTTGCCCTTCGAATTCATGGCCCGCATCGGCAGGCAAAGCCCCATCGAGGCCTCATAGGTGCGGAAGAGCTGCGTGTCGGTGAGGTCGCCGTACAATATGGGCACCTCATGCCGGTTTACCCATTCGTCCTGGTCTTTAGTAATGCGCTCGAAGGCAGTGCCTACTCGCTCGGCGAAGATATTTCCGCCGGCATCTTCCCAGCGCTTCTGGAGCACCATCAGCACCTGTGCCTCCGCATGACCGGCAATCTTCTTGGGTTTGCCGAAACCTTTGGCTATAAGAATGGTCTGGTCGGGCGACACCTTGGCCTTATAGTCGAAGACGAGGGCTGCAGGCCGCTTGGTAAAAGGCACGCCGAAGTCGATATTCTGATAAGGATCCTTCTGCGTGCGGATAGGTTCGATGGTCTTACCGGTAAAGAGCGTGCCTGACACCAGCACGCGCACGTCGATGATACCTAATGCCGTGACGGTCTCGAGTTTTGAATCCATGCGGCAGCACCAACCGTTTGCAGCGTCGCGGTATTCCGGCCGCAGCGTGCCGCTGCCTTTCTCAATACCCGACACTTTGGCGTAAGCGTTGCTCACGCTCCAGATGTTGCCCTGACGGCCATAGGCAAAGGGTTTGTTCTCGCGGATAGTGTCGGTGGGAGCCACGGCATACAAAGTCACCGTGTTGCCGCCGAGGATACCCGACTCTTTGATGTAACGTACAGCCCACTGCTCGAAATCGGCATAGGGCAATTTCTCCACACGCTTCTCAGCGTTGAGACCGAGGCTTGCCGTCGCGGCAAGCAGTAAAAGAAGTGTTTTTTTCATATTATTTTACTCCGCAAGGCGTGGTGTATTTCACGGCCTTGCTATCCAGATTAATGTAGTTGCAAAGGGGAGCGATACGCTGTTCCTTGACCATTACTGCAAATTCCCTGCCAACCTCAAGCGCGCCTCGCAGACGCAGATGCGTATTGTCGGTTTTTCCTTCGGGATATTTGCTGTATTCGCCGGGCTGCATGATATAGACGAAATAGGGTTGCGACCCTTCGTCACCCAGCGGGGCAAGCCATTCCATCGTGCTGGTTGTAAGGTCCACCAGAGGGATGTTCTCGCGGGCAGCCACATCGCGTGCCCGGGCCGGATAGTCGCCGTGGACATACTCCAGCTCACCGTTTTTGAAGTGACGGCGCGCGATAGGCGTGCAGAGAATCACGTGCGCATCCTTGGCCTTGGCCTCGCGCACCATACGCGTGAGGTTGGCCGCATAGTCTTCAGGCGAAGCATAGCGGAGCGAGTCAGAAGCCTTGGCATCGTTATGACCGAACTGAAGAATCAGCACGTCGCCCGGCCGGATGCCGCTGATGACGGGTTCCCAGCGCCCTTCGGCCAGAAACGACTTGGTGCTACGGCCGTTTTTGGCATGGTTCATCACGGTTACATCTTCCGTCAGCCAAGTCGGGAACAATTGTCCCCAACCGCGCTCGGGCGTCTCCACCGTATCGTAACGGTCGGCCATTGTGGAATCACCCACCATCCATACTGTCAGCGGCTTGCGCTCGCAAGAGGCAAACAGCAGACCTGTCATAAGCAAAGAAAGAAAAATACGTCTCATATTCGTTTGTCGTTATATCAAATTGTTTCAGCCGGCTTCTTCCGCCCGACTGCCGCATCCACCCACGACTTCGGCACGCAAAGATACTGCTTTTTCGCGAAACCCGCAAACGGGCCGAGGAGACAAAAAAGCGGAGAGCCGACCGGCCGGAAAAAGAGCGGGCCGGCAGAAAAGTGGTAAACTTCAGGGAAATTCTTCACACGGGCTTCCCATTACCAACACCCGGTCTTCTCACCACGCTGGTTTCAGTTAAGAGACAGAAAACGAAGAAGATAAAAGTTTACCAATAGTTAGCGGGCTGATTGTCAGCGCGATGAGTAGCCGTTCTCAAAGGCTTGCCCTACCTGAAGTTTTGGAAATTGAA